>NZ_NHOX01000020.1:0-118690 GCF_002252745.1 Halorubrum sp. Ib24
CGGCGGAGACGGCCACGACGAGCACGGCGGAGACGGCCACGACGAGCACGGCGGAGACGGCCACGACGAGCACGGCGGAGACCCGCCCCGAGAGGAGTTCCACGAGGACCCGGTCGGGCACACGCGGGCGACCGCCGACATGACGGTCGGCCAGCTGGTCGAGGGGTACGGCGACGCCGGGATCGGCGCGGCGTAGGTCAACGAGGCGGGCGACGTGCTGGCGGAGATGTTCGCGAACGAGGACTGCACGGTCTTCCTCTCGCTGGCCGGCGCGATGGTCCCGGCGGGGATGCGCCGGATCGTCTCCGACCTGATCCGCGACGGCTACGTCGACGCGCTGGTGACCACGGGCGCGAACCTCACCCACGACGCCATCGAGGCGATCGGCGGGAAACACCACCACGGCCGGACTCACGACCCGGAGAAGAGCCTCCGCGAGCACGACGAGGGGCTCCGCGACGAGGGCGTCGACCGCATCTACAACGTCTACCTCCCGCAGGAGCACTTCGCGGCGTTCGAGGGCCACCTCCGCGAGGAGGTGTTCCCGCCGCTCGAGGCCGACCCGGACGCCGAGGGCGACGGCGCCGTCTCCATCGCCGACCTCGCGCGAGAGCTCGGTCGCGCGAACGCCGCGGTCAACGACCGCGACGACGTGGCCGAGGACCCAGGCGTCGCCGCCGCGGCCTACGAGTGCGACGTCCCCGTCTACTGCCCCGCTGTGCAGGACTCCGTGCTGGGACTGCAGGCGTGGATGTACGCGCAGACGGCCGACTTCACGCTCGACGCCCTCGCCGACATGACGGAGCTGACCGACCTCGCGTTCGAGGCCGACGACGCCGACTGCCTGCTCGTCGGCGGCGGCGTCCCGAAGAACTTCACCCTCCAGACGATGCTCGTCACCCCGCGGGCGTACGACTACGCCGTCCAGATAACGATGGACCCGGAGGCGACCGGCGGGCTCTCCGGCGCCACCCTCGAAGAGGCCCGGTCGTGGGGGAAGCTGGAGAAGGACGCGCGCAACGCCTCCGTCTACGGCGACGCGACCGTCATGCTGCCGATGCTCGTCGCCGCCGCCCGCGAGCGCGTGGAGTAGTCACGACAAATAGTAATTACATGTAATTAGATTTTTCACCCGGGAGCCACTGATCTGGCGTAATGGCCGACTACACTACCATCTCGCTGCGGAAGGAGTTCGTCGCCGACGTCGAGGAGCACATCGAGGACGAGCCGTTCGGCTCCGTGAAGGAGTTCGTGAAACACGTCGTCGTCCAGGAGATGGAGTCGGACGACGAGATCAGCGAGGCGGAGGCCCGCCGGATCGGCAAGCGGCTCCGGGACCTGGGGTACGTGGACTGATGAGCGTCGCCGACGGCGTTCCGGTCGACGTGCCCGAAGGCGTGTCGCGGGCGGACGCGGTCCTCGCCGGCATGCCGCTGCTGTTCGCCGGCGGGTACGGCGCCGCGTCGGCGATGGTCGAGGGGTGGGTGGTCCCGACCGCCGCCGCGGCGCTGGCGTGCGCGCTGCTGATGCTCGACGCGCTCGTCCGGAACCCGCCTCAGTGAGCGGGGCACCGACGCCAGCCCGTTAGTTCCTCGGTTCCAGCCCGGCCGCCTCGGCCAGCAGCGCGTGCGATTCCAGCGCGTCGCCGTGGTCGGGGACTGCGTGCTGGATCATCACCTCGTCGACGCCGGCTCGGTCGGCCAGCTGTTCGAGGATCCCCGATATCGTCTCCGGACTCCCGGAGACCGACCGCGGCCACTCGTCGTCGTCGAGCGTCGCGGGCGTCGGCTCCGGGGCCCCGCCGAGCTCGTCGACCGCCTCAGCGACGGACGGCGTCGAGTCCCCGAGGTCGCCGCGGCGCATCCGCCGGAAGGTCGCCTCCGCGGGCGCTCGGCGACGGGCCGCGGCCGCGTCGGTCTCGGCGGCGACCGCGTTGACCGCGACCATCCCCGTCGGCTCGTCTGGGCCGGCAGGGAGCGCGCCGGGCTCGAACGCCTCGCGGTAGGACGCGAACGCACGCTCCGCGAATCCGGGCCTGATGAACCCGGCGAAGCAGTACCGAAGCCCGAGTTTCCCGGCGATCTCGCCGCTCGCCGGGCTCGACCCGAGCACCCACGGAACGGGGGGACCGTCCCCGGAGCGGGGGACGTCGAGGTCGGCGTACTCGTGGCCGTCGGGGTAGGCGTCGTAGAGGTGGCTCACGAGCGCGCGGACCCGTTCCTCGTGGTCCTCGTTCGGACTCTCGACGCGGCGGCTCGTCCCGAGCGCGCGGTCCGCGGCCGGCGGCCCGTTCGCTCGGCCGACGCCGACGTCGACGCCGCCCGGCGCGAGCCCGTCGAGCGTCCCGAACGACTCGGCGACTTTGAACGGGCTGTAGCGATTCAAGAGGACGGCCCCGCTGCCGAGCCGGATCGCGTCGGTCGCCGCCGCGAGCCGTCCGAGGAGCACCTCCGGGGTCGTCCCCGCGAGGCGGTCGGTCCTGCCGTGGTGTTCGGCGACCCAGAAGCGCGAGTAGCCGAGCCGCTCCGCCTGCTCGGCGGCCGCGACCGTGTTCGCGAAGGCGTCGGCGGCGGTCCCGTCCGCGGGGACCGGAGAGAGGTCGACGACGGAGAGGTCCATGCCACGGCTCGGCGACCGCCGGTAGTAAGCGTTCGGCCGGCGGCGGAATCGTGGGGGTCGGACGACCCGCCGCGACCGGACCCGACACTACGGGATTCGAGCGGAATGGAGAGATCGAGAAAGCGTCGTCGTCAGTTGTCGCCGGTCTTCGACTGCCACGCGTAGTCGCGGCGCTTCGCGGACTTACCGAAGCCGCAGGAGGAGCAGCGCTCCTTCTTGACGTGGTAGGACTTCTCGCCGCAGCGGCGGCACTTCACGTGAACCGTCTTGTTCTTCTTCCCCTGAGAGGGCGTTCCGGAGCCGGTCATGCTTTGATGGTGACGACGTTATCGCCGCGTATAATCGTTGTGTCTTCGATCGCGACGGCGAACTCCGCGTCGAGATCGTCGTCGACGCGGTCGCCGACGTCGTCCTCCGGCTCGATGACGACGTTCATGTGCTGGTCGTAGCCGGCCAGCACTCCGTAGTAAGTCGTCCCGTCCTTCAGGTGTACCGTCACCGGGTCCTCGAGCGACGCTTCGAGCACGTCGAGGGGTCGTCCACTCATTGTACGTATCGCCGCCCGTCGCGGTAATAAAAATACCGGGACGCGAGGAGGACAGATCGGGGTGAAAACCCGTTCACGCCGGTCGAGACTGTCGGGTACCGCCGTGTTACCGGCCGTCGCGGTGGGCCCCGAACCCCGGTGTTTTTAAGACGGGCTCCTGTATCTCGGGATACCACACTCCCGCGGGACACGGTGAGCCGACGTCGGCTCGGCCGTAGCGGGGCCTCAACGACGCGCGGTCGGACGTAGCGCTGACGGCTCCTTGCGGGGTTTCAGTGATGAACGCCGTACAGGCGTTCGATATACACAAACCATGGAAATCGAAATTGCGACACTCGGCGGTTACGAAGAGGTCGGTCGACAGATGACGGCGGTGCGAGCGGGCGACGACATCGTCATCTTCGACATGGGCCTGAACCTCAGTAAGGTCCTCATCCACGACAACGTGGAGACCGAGAGCATGCACAGCCTCGACCTGATCGACATGGGCGCGATCCCGGACGACCGCGTCATGAGCGAGCTGGAGGGCGACGTCCAGGCGATCGTGCCCACCCACGGTCACCTCGACCACATCGCGGGCATCCCGAAGCTCGCGCACCGGTACGACGCCCCGATCGTCGGCTCCCCGTACACGATCGAACTGGTCAAACAGCAGATCGCCGACGAGGGGAAGTTCCAGGTCGACAACGACCTCGTGAAGATGAAGGCGGGCGGCACGATGGCCATCGGCGACTCCGAGCAGGTCGAGATGGAGTTCGTCAACGTCACGCACTCGATCATCGACGCCATCAACCCGGTCCTCCACACGCCCGAGGGCGCGATCGTCTACGGCCTCGACAAGCGGCTGGACCACACCCCCGTTATCGGCGACCCGATCGACATGGACCGGTTCCGCGAGATCGGCCGGCAGGACGAGGGCGTCCTCTGTTACATCGAGGACTGCACGAACGCCGGCCGGAAGGGCCGGACCCCTTCCGAGTCGTACGCGAAGAAGCACGTCGAGGACACGCTGACCTCGATGGAAGACTACACGGGCGGGATCGTCGCCACGACGTTCTCCTCCCACATCGCCCGCGTGAAGACGCTCGTCGAGTACGCCCGCGAGATCGGCCGTCAGCCGGTCCTCCTCGGGCGCTCGATGGAGAAGTACTCCGGGACGGCCGAGCGGCTCGACTTCGTCGACTTCCAGGGCGACGTGGGCATGTACGGCCACCGGAAGTCCGTCGACCGCGCGTTCAAGCGGATCATGAAGGAGGGGAAGGGGAACTTCCTCCCCATCGTGACGGGCCACCAGGGCGAGCCGCGCGCAATGTTAACCCGCATGGGCCGCGGCGAGACCCCGTACGAAATCGACGACGGGGACAAGGTCGTCTTCAGCGCCAGCGTCATCCCGGAGCCCACCAACGAGGGCCAGCGCTACCAGAGCGAGCAGCTCCTCCGGATGCAGGGCGCGCGCCTCTACGACGACATCCACGTCTCCGGCCACCTCCGCGAGGAGGGGCACTACGAGATGCTGCAGGCGCTCCAGCCGCAGCACCTCATCCCCGGCCACCAGTCGCTGGAGGGCCGCTCGCCGTACGTGAGTCTCGCGAAGTCGCAGGGGTACAAGCTCGGTCGTGACATTCACGTCACGCAGAACGGGAGCGTCATCCAACTCGTCGAATGACGAGCGAGACGAAGGAGGCGCGGGTGCTGGACGCCATCCGCGAGCGGCGTGAACTGGTCAACGCCGCTATCGACGAAGAGCTGCCGGTACAGCACCCGGAGCGCCTCTACGAGGCGACGCGGTATATCCTCGAGGCGGGCGGGAAGCGGCTGCGCCCGACGGTGGCGACGCTCGCCGCCGAGGCCGTCGCGGGCGTCGAGCCGATGAGCGTCGACTTCCGCGAGTTCGCCGCCCTCGACGGGACCGAAGTGGACGTGATGCGCGCGGCGGTCGCCATCGAAGTGATCCAGTCGTTCACCCTGATCCACGACGACATCATGGACGAGGACGACCTCCGGCGCGGCGTCCCCGCCGTCCACGAGCAGTACGACACGTCAACGGCGATCCTCGCCGGCGACACGCTCTATTCGAAGGCCTTCGAGTTCATGACGGAGACGGGCGCGGCCCCGGAGAACGGGTTGGAGGCGATGCGGATGCTCGCGTCCACCTGCACGGAGATCTGCGAGGGACAGGCGCTCGACGTCTCGTTCGAGTCGCGCGACGATATCCTCCCCGAGGAGTACCTCGAGATGGTCGAGCTGAAGACCGCGGTCCTGTACGGGGCGTCGGCGGCGACGCCGGCGATCCTGCTCGGCGCCGCCGACGACGTCATCGACGCGCTGTACGAGTACGGGATCGACTCGGGACGGGCGTTCCAGATCCAAGACGACGTGCTCGACCTGACCGTGCCGTCCGAGGAGCTGGGGAAACAGCGCGGCTCCGACCTCGTCGAGGGGAAGGAGACGCTGATCACCCTCCACGCGCGTCAAGATGGCGTCGACGTCGACGGCCTCGTCGACGCCGACACCCCGGCCGAGGTCACGGAGTCGGCCATCGAGGACGCGGTGGCCGCCTTGGAGGAGGCCGGCTCCATCGCGTACGCCCGCGAGACCGCGGAGGACCTCACCGCGCGGTCGAAAGAGCACCTCGAACTGCTTCCCGAGAGCGGCTCGCGGAGCCTCCTCGAGGACCTCGCGGACTACCTGATCGTCCGCGGCTACTGAGCGGACCGGGCGGAAAGCGAGTCGGACGGCCGCGACCGGACCGCCGGCCGTCCGGCCACGATCCGGCGGCGTCCTCCGCAACGGACACCGCTTTATTCCCCGTCGCCTTCCTTCGACCGTGTCACGGTATCGAGACGTCGTCCTGTTTTTCACCCTCGCCACGCTCTGGGGCGGCTCCTTCGTCGCCATCGAGGTCGGCCTCGACTACTACCCGCCGGTGCTGTACGCCGCCTACCGGTTCGACGTGGCGGCGTTGGTGTTGGTGTCGTACGTCCTCCTGACGGAGGCGGGACCGCTCCCCAGCACGCGCGGCGACTTCGCCGCCATCGGCTTCAGCGGGGGGCTCTCCGTCGCCGCCAACAACTCGCTGCTGTTCGTCGGGCAGCAGTACACCACCAGCGGCATCGCCTCGATCACCTACAGCCTCGTGCCGATCGCGACCGCGGCTGTCGCGGCCGCCTGGATCGGCGGCTCGGACCTCGACGCGCGCGGCGCGTTCGGCGTGGTGCTCGCGTTTATCGGCGTCGGGCTCGTCGCCCAGCCGGACCCCGCGAACCTCGCCGGGGGCGTCACCATCGGGGTCGGGCTCATCTCGATCGGCGTGCTCGCGCTCGCGGTCGGCAGCGTCGGGCTCCGCACCGTGACGACGAGCTTCTCCAGCATCGCGCTCACGGGGTGGGCGATGCTGTTCGGCGCCACGCTGATCCACGGGCTCAGCGCCGCGCTCGGCGAGACCCAACGGCTCCCGGTCACGGAGCTTCCCGCGGTCGGTTCGCTGCTGTTCCTCGGCGTGATGTCCTCGGCCGTCGCGTACAGCATCTACTTCACGCTGCTCGACCGGCTGGGCCCGTTCGAGATCAACCTCGTCTCCTACGTCGTTCCGGTCGTCGCGACGGTCGCCGGTGCGGTCCTCCTCTTAGAGCCCGTGACGCCGCTGACGGTCGTCGGCTTCTTCGTCATCGTCGCCGGCTTCGCGCTCCTGAAGCGGCACGCGATCGCCGACGAGGTCCCGCGGCTCCTCTCGCGGGTCGGCGGGCTGTTCTGACGGGCCCGTCGCGACGACGGCGACGCGGAGGGGTCGCCGCCGACCTCAGCCGTCGAGCGCGGCGATGTCCTCGACGATCTCGACCGCGTGGTCCTCGGGCGAGACGCCCTCGTAGGCGAGGACGACGGTCCCCTCGCCGTCGAGCACGTACGTGTTCCGGAACACGCCGTCGAAGGTGTTGCCGAACATCTGCTTCTCGCCGTACGAGTCGTACGCGCTCGCGACCTCGCCGTCGGGGTCCGACAGCAGCGTGAACGGGAGGTCGTGCTTCTCGGCGAAGGGCTCCAACTCCTCGACGGGGTCGTCGCTGATCCCGACGACGGCGACGTCGGCCCCCTCGAAGGCGTCCCACTCGTCGCGGAACCCGCACGCCTCGGCGGTACAGCCCGGCGTGTCGGCGCGCGGGTAGAAGTAGACCACCGTGTACCGCGACTCGTCCGGGTCGACGGTGACGGTCGCGCCGTGCTGGTCGGCCAGCGTGATCGGGGGTGCGGAATCGCCGGGATCGAGCATACCTGCCGTCGTTTCGGCGGCGTCTTAGGGCGTTCGGTCCGGTCCACTTTTATCCGCTACTGTCATGCTAACGATATCGATGGTGTGGCAACCGACGCCGTACACGGCCCCGTTGCTCGTGGCGGCGCTCGCCTCCTTCTCCTTCGCCGCGTACGCCGCGAGAAGTCGGGGGCGAGGGGAGCGCGCGCTCGTCCGCGCGTTCGTCGGCGTCGCGCTCGGGAGCGGGGTCTGGTCGCTGGCGTACGCGGCCCAACTGTCGGCGACCGCGCTCGACGCGACCCTCTTCTGGAACCGGTTCGTCTGGGTCGGGACCGGGACCCTCGCGGTCGCTTGGCCCGCGTTCGTGCTCGCGTACGTCGACCGAACGTCGTGGCTCCGGCCGCGCCGGTTCGCCCTGCTCTGTCTCGTTCCCGCGGCCGTGGTCTCCGGCGCCCTCCTGATCGGTCCCGAGGCGCTGTTCTACCGCGACCCCTCGCTCGCCGACGTCGGCGGCTACCTCGTCGTGGAGTACGCCCCCACGCCGGAGCTCCTCGCGTTCGTGGCCTACTCGTACGCCGTGAACCTGGTCACCTTCGCCGTCCTCGGGTACGCGGCGCTCACCCGAGAGGGCGTGTTCCGCCGGCAGGCGGCGCTGCTGCTCGTCGCCGGCGTCGCACCGACGGTCGCCGGCGTCCTCGGCGTCTGGGGCGCGGTCGGGCCGACGTTCGTCGACCTGACGCCGGTGACGTTCGCCGCCACGTCCGGGGTGATCGGCTGGATCGTGTTCAGACACCGTCTCCTCGACCTCTCGCCGATCGCCCGCGATACCGTCTTCGCGAACCTCGCCGACGGGGTCGTCGTCGTGGACGCGACCGGCCGTATCGTCGACGTCAACGAGCCGGCGAGGGGACTGTTCCCGTCCGTCGCGGTCGGACGAGACGTCGTGGAGGCGTTCGACTCCGCCCCGGGCGTCGTCGAGGCGATGCGGGGAGCCCGGACCGAGTCGTCGCGCGAGGGCGAGTTCCGGGTGACCCTCACCGACGGGGAGAGTCACCGGTTCCTGACCGTGGACGCCCACGCGATCGACGGCGCTGACGCCGGAGCGCCGCCGCGTGACGGGGCCGGCGGCACCGTCCTCCTCTTCCGGGACGTCACCGAGCGGGAGACTCTCCAGCGCCGGTATCGGACCCTCATCGAGAAGTCGCCGAACGTCGTGGCCGTCTGCGGGACCGACGGTCTCGCCCGCTACGTGAGCCCGTCGATAGAGCGGCTGCTCGGCCACTCGCCCGCCGAGGTCGAGGGGCGACCGATCGTCGACCTCGTCCACCCCGACGACGAGTTGGAGTCGCAGCGCGCGTTCGAGCGGGCGTTCGGGACCGACGAGCCGCAGCCGCTCGACCACCGCATCGCCCACGCCGACGGGAACTGGCGCCGGTTCGAGACGACCGTCGAGCGCCTGTTCGACGACACCGAGGAGGTCGTGATCACCGCGACGGACGTGACGGAGAGCCGTCGGTACGAGCAGCGCCTGCAGGTCCTCAACCGCGTGCTCAGACACGACCTGAAGAACGACACGAACGTGATCGGCGGCTACGCCGACCTCCTGCGCGACCACGTCGACGAGGACGGCGGCGACTACTTGGACATCATCGACCGGAAGGTGGAGACGCTGACGCACCTCAGCGACCAGGCCCGCGAGATCGACGTGGCGCTCCACAACGAGGCCGAACAGACGCGGATCGACCTCGCGCGGCTGGTCGAGCGGCTCTCCGAGTCGCTCGAATCGTCGTTCCCGGACGCGACGGTGCGGGTCTCGACTCCCGACGCCGCCGTCGCGCACGCCGACGAACTCCTCGAGTCCGCCGTCCGGAACGTGCTGGAGAACGCCGTGGTCCACAACGACCGCGAGCGCCCGACCGTCGACGTCACGGTCGCGGCCGCCGGCGGCGGGTACCGGATCGAGGTCGCCGACGACGGCCCGGGGATCCCGCCGGTCGAGCGGGCGGTCTTCTCGGAGGCGCGCGAGACGGCGCTGGAGCACGCGAGCGGGCTGGGGCTCTGGCTCGTCCACTGGATCGTCACGGGGTCGGGCGGCGAGCTCGACATCGAGACGCGGGACCCGACCGGGACGGTGGTGCGGATGCGGCTCCCTGCGGCCGACGCCGACGGCGGGACTGCGGCCGAAGCAGACGCCGAGGACACTCCCGCGGCCGACGCCGACGGCGGGAATGTCGCCGGGGCAGACGGCGGAAGCTCCGCCGCGACGGACGTGCGCGACTAGCGCCGTCGCCGTCCCTCCGCAACCTCTTTGCGGTCGCTGGTCGAACCGACGGTCATGAGTCACGGATCCCTGGACGAGGACGCGGTCGAGAGCTACCGGGAGGCCGGCGCGGTGTTGGTCGAGGCGACGAACGAGGCCCGCGAGATGGTCGAGCCGGGGCGGTCGCACTTGGAGGTCGCCGAGTGGACGGAGGACTTCGTCCGCGAGCAGGGAGCCGGGCTCGCGTTCCCCGTCAACATCAGCGTCGATCCCGAGGCGTCGCACGCCACCCCGACCCGGGACGACGACACGGAGTTCGGCGAGGAAATGGTGTGTCTCGACGTCGGCGTCCACGTCGACGGCTACATCGCCGACGCCGCGGTGACCGTGGACCACTCCGGGAACCCGGAGCTCGTCGAGGCCGCCGAGATGGCGCTGGAGGCCGCGGTCGACGAGGCCGGTCCGGGCGTCGAGGTCGGCGTCGTCGGCGCGGCGATCGAGGACGTGATCCGGGGGTACGGCTACACCCCCGTCCTGAACCTCTCCGGCCACGGCGTCGAGCGCTACGACGCCCACACGGGACCGACGGTGCCGAACCGGGGGGTCGACCGCTCCGTCGAGCTAGAGCCGGGGCAGGCGGTCGCGATCGAGCCGTTCGCCACCGACGGCCGCGGGAAGGTCGGCGAGGGGACCGACGAGGAGATCTTCGAGCGACAGGGCTCGGCGAGCGTGCGCGACCGCCGCGCGCGGCAGGCCTTAGAGGAGATCGAGGCGTTCGACGACCTCCCGTTCGCGGCGCGGTGTCTGGAGGGCGACCGCGTCGAGATGGCGTTGCGGCGGCTCAAGCAGGCGGGCGCGGTCAAGGGGTACCCCGTCCTGAAGGAGGCCGACGACGCCTTGGTGAGCCAGGCGGAGCACACCCTGCTGATCACCGAGGACGGCGTCGAGGTGACGACGGCCGGGATCCACGGCTTCGACGACTGATGGACCGGATCTACGCCCCGTGGCGGATCGAGTGGGTCGAGCGCGAGTCGGACCCGATCGACGGCTGCCCGTTCTGCGTCCTGCCGGACCGCGAGGACGCCCGCGAGGCGCGGATCGTCGCCGAGAGCGAGCGCAACTACGTCCTCTTGAACAACGCCCCGTACAACCCGGGCCACGCGATGGTGATCCCGGACGAGCACGTCGAGGATCCGACCGACCTCGACGACACGACCCTCCTCGACCACGCACGGCTGAAGTCGGCGACGCTGACGGCGTTGCGCCACGACGTCGACCCCGACGGCGTGAACACGGGCCAGAACCTCGGCGGGGCCGCCGCCGGGGGGTCGATCGACCACCTCCACACTCACGTCGTCCCGCGGTGGAACGGCGACACGAACTTCATGCCCGTGACCGGCGAGACGAAGGTTATCGTGGAGGCGGTCGACCGCACGTACGGCCACCTCCACGCCGGCTTCGCCGCCGGCGACGACGTGGTCGACCCGGGCGACGCCGAGGCCGGAGACGCGGTCGAGCTCGACTTCGACAGCTGAGGCGACGGCGATCCAGTATTTAAATAGCCGTGAATGATGGCGAAGATTATTTTATAAATGACGGAGGCGGCGGCGCGCCCCGGTGAGCGGCCGACAGGCCGCGAGCCGACGGTGCGAGGTCGTCGGGCGAAGCCCGACTGCCAGAGAATCTCCGATTCTCGCTGGACGCGGTGAGCGCTCGCAGAGCGCGAACCGCGAGGCTGGGGAGGTGTGAGGTGCTGTGCGGTATAGGTGGGACTCAAAAGGGCAGCCGGTGAGGCGGACGGAGGCGTTCACGAGAGCTCCGCTCTCGTGAGCCAATCAGAACGCGAAGCGTTCTGATGACGATGCAAGGACCGCAAGGAGCGAGTGAAACGAGCGACTGAGGACCGTAGCGAGCGTGCGTCCGCCTCACCGGTTGGGGCTTTGGAAGTGTTCACCGCAGCAACGCCGACCATTTATAAACAGTCGACAGCAACACTACGCTCCGACCTGTAAACGACTCTCCTCGCGACGTACTACACCTACTCCTCGATGCGCGTCAGTACACCAGCTCCCCGGAGATGAACTTCCGGGTGCGCTCGTCCGACGGGTCTTCGAAGATCCGCTCGGTCGGGCCGACCTCGGTGACACCGTCGTCGAGCAGCACCGCGACTCGGTCCGCGACGAGCTCCGCCTGATGCATGTCGTGCGTCGCCACGACGACGCCGATCCCGCGGTCGCGGGCCTTCGCCATCGCGTCCTCGATGACGGCGGTGTTCCGCGGGTCGAGGTCGGAGGTGGGCTCGTCTAAGAGGAGGACGTCGGGGTCGTACGCCAGCGCCCGGGCGAACGACACCCGCTGCGCCTCGCCGCCGGAGAGCGAGTCCGCCCGCTGGGTCGCCTTCTCGGAGAGCCCCACCACGTCGAGCGCGTCGCCGACGGCGTCGGCGGGCTCGTGCAGCCCGACGAGCGAGCGGAGCTGGGCCTGAAGCCGGTCCGCCCACGGGCGGCGGATCCGCAGGCCGTACTCGACGTTGCGCGCGACGGGCGCGTCGAAGAGGCTCGCCTCCTGGAACACCATCCCGACCCGCCGGCGCAGTGCGAGCCGCTCCGACTCCTCGGCGGTCCACACGTCGGTGCCGTCGAGCGCGACGGCGCCGTCGTCGGGTTCGAGCGAGAGCGCGAGCGTCCGGAGCAGGGTCGTCTTGCCGACGCCGGACGGACCGATCACCGCGACCACCTCCCCGGAGTCGACGGTCAGCGAGAGATCGCGGAACACCGGCCCGTCGCCGTACGAGCGGGAGACGTTCCGGAGCCGGAGCATCAGCGGTGCACCCCCTGATCGCCGAGCCGGATCACGACGGCGTTGACCGTCAACACGAGCGCGACGAGGACGGCGCCGAGTATCATCGCGGTCTCGTACTGCCCCTGTCTGGCCTCGAGCTGGATGGCGGTCGTCAGCGTCCGCGTCTTCGATATCCCGTCCGCGCCGGTGATGTTGCCGCCGACGATGAGCACGGAGCCGACCTCGCTGATAGCGCGGCCGAATCCCGCGAGGATCGCGGTGGCGATACCGTACCGGGCCTCCTTGAGGACGACGAGCGCCACGTCGACGCGCGTGCCGCCGAGCACGCGGGCGGCGTCGCGGACGTTCTGATCGACGCCGGAGATCGCCGCGAGGCTGATCGCCGTGATCGGCGGCGTCGCGAGTACGAACTGCGACATGATCATCGCCTGCTTCGTGAAGACCAGATCGAGCGCGCCGAGCGGTCCCTGGTTCGAGACGGCGAACAGCACGAGGAGGCCGACGACGACGCTCGGGAACCCCATCCCGGTGTTGATTACGGACTTCGCGAACTGCTTGCCCGGGAAGTCGGTGAATCCCATCACGACCGCGATCGGGATGCTGAACAGCGTGCTCAGCGCCACCGCCGTGAGGCTCACGTACAGGGAGACGTAGATGATGCTCCAGACGTACCCGTCCCTGAACGGAAGGTCGAGGAGGGCCGGGAGGTCAGCGGCGACTGGTCCCCCGAGGAGGGCCGGGAGGTCAGCGGTAACCGGGCTCCCGAGAACGGTCGGCAGCAGCGGTGCGACTGATTCGAGCGGCACGCTCACCCGTCGGTGGAGTTCCCACTCCAACCTTCCGGAACGTACTGCTGGAAGTCAGGGCTCTCGGAGACCGCCCTGGGGAAGAACAGCTGCTCTCCGTTCATCTGGTAGTCGGCGATCGCCTCTTGGGCCCCGGGGCTGGTGATCCAGCCGATGTACGCCATCGCGAGGTCGTAGTTGGCGTTGTCGTGGACGCCGGGGTTGACGGCCATGATCCCGTAGGGGTTCGCGAGGATCTCCGGGCCGTCCTCGATCGGCCCCTGCACGAGGATCGTCAGGTCGATCTCCGAGCGCTGCGAGATGAACGTGCCGCGGTCGGAGAGCGTGTACGCGCCCTGCTGGTTGGCGTTGTTGAGCGCCTCGCCCATCCCGGCGCCGATCTCCTGGTACCAGTCGCCGCCGGGGTCGGTCCCCGCGGCCTCCCAGAGGTTCAGCTCCTTGGTGTGCGTGCCGGAGTTGTCACCGCGGGAGACGAACGGGGCCCCCGCCTCGGCGATCGCCGTGAGCGCCTCGGTCGCCGAGGACATCCCCCGGATCCCGGCCGGGTCGCTCTCGGGACCGACGATCACGAAGTCGTTGAACATCAGGTCCCGGCGGTTGATCCCGTACCCGTTCCGCAGGAACTCGTCTTCGAGCCCGCGGGCGTGGACCATCACAACGTCGGAGTCGCCGTTCCGGGCCGACTCGAGGGCCGCGCCCGTCCCCTGCGCGACCGCGTCGACGGTCACGCCGTACATCTCCTCGAAGTCGCCGTGGATCGCGTCGAGGAGCCCCGTGTCGTAGGTGCTCGTCGTGGTCGTGAGCGTCAGGGCCTCGCCGGCCACGGCGGCCCCGCCGCCGGTCTGCTCTTGGCTCCCCCCCAACTGCGCACAGCCGGCGGTGCTCGCGACAGCCCCTGCGCCGAGCGCGGCGACGAACCGTCTTCGATGTATCGACATAGACACACCGATGGACTGATAGGTAATATAATTTCTGCACGCGGATAACCGCGATCGGTTACTCGCTCCCGCACGGAGCGATCGAGGTGCGCCGGTGAAGCCGAGCCGGTGTCCGATCGCGCCCCGAGATCGGTCGGAATCGGAGGGGAAGACGACTGGAACCGGTTACGTCGCCGTCGGGGACGACGGCGTACCGGGAGGGAAAGCGCCAACACCCCCCGGGACGACGGTGTCGACATGGACGAAAGCGGCGACGAGGGCGCCGCCGAAGGGAGCGCCGCCGGCGCGGGCCGCGGCAGCGCGGCGCTCATCGAGGGCGACGCCGAGTTCGACGGGCGGGACGCCGCGCTCCTCCGGGCGGTCCACGAGGCGGGCTCGGTCGCGGGCGCGGCCGCGGAGCTGGGGCGTTCGCGGGCCCGAGCGCTCTCGCGGATAGAGCGCCTAGAGGAGGCGTTCGGCCGGTTGGTCGAGCGCCGGCGCGGCGGCTCGGGGGGCGGCGGCAGCCGGCTCACCGACGCCGGGCGCGAGCTGCTCGACCGCTACGACCGACTGCAGGCCGTGCTCGCCGCGACCGCGAGCGTGCCCGAGACGGTGCTCGACGGGACGGTCGCGAGCGTCGACGGCGAACTGGCCGACGTCGACACCGCGGTCGGCACGCTTCGGGGGCTCCACGATAACGCGACCGTCGGCGACGCGGTGCAGGTCAGAGTCGGCGCCGACGCGGTGACGATGCACTCGGGGGACGCCGACATCGACCCGGACGCGACGAGCGCGCGGAACCGGCTCCGAGGGACGGTCGTCGACATCGACGCGGGCGAGACGGTCTGCACGGTTCGCGTCGCGGTCGAGGGCACGGCGTTCCACGTGCTGGTCACCGCCGAGAGCGCGTCCCGGCTGGCGCTCACCGAGGGCGACGACGTGTCGGTGCGGTGGAAGGCGACGGCCACCCGGCTGGTGAGACACGCGACGACCGCCGGCTCCGCCGAGCCGTCGCGGGACTGACACCGGACGGGCCGGAGCGGTCACTCCTGCCTGGATCGCTTCCAGGCCGGGTAAAGCTCTATCACGGCGATCAGGCTGAGCGCGACGCCGACGGCGATCATCAGTGCGTCCGGGTCGATATCGTCCATACCCCAACGTGGGGGCGTAAACGTGTAATCGTTTGCCACGATTCGAGGAGCGACCGGTCCGCGCGCGGCGACCGGTCTCCGGTTCGGTACGGGTCGCGACGGCCGACCGATCGCGGCCGCGGCGCGCTTCGGGGAACGAAGACGTATGTGCGCGAGCGTCCAAAGGTCGTCATCATGCCCGCGACAGACGACGAACGCGACGACGGGAACGATCGACTGTTCGCAGTCGTCATGATCGCGCTCTCGGTGCTCATCTTCCTCGCCGTCCGCAGGTCGGAGCGCGAGCGCTCCGACTAAGGCGTCCGCGGCGAGAGCGCGACGACAGAGCCGCCGAATCCGGGTCGTTCGTTCTCGCTGACGGGAACTGATTTACATGTACGCACCCTACTGAATCTGTGAGCGACTCAACTGAGGACACGGCGGTCGAAGCCGCGGAAGGAATCGGTACCGACGGTCTCACTCCCGCGGTGCTGGCATCGGTCGGCTCGGTCGCACTCGCACTGTACTTCTACTACGTGCGCGGCGACAAGCAGCGCGGCCAGTTCGTCGGCTTCTGGCCCGTCACGATACTCGGACTGGCGTCCTACTTCAAGCTGGAGGAGATCCGGCAGATGCTGGCGGACGACGAGTAGTTTCGCACTCAGGCCCGTCCCGATCGGCGTCGGGACCGAAACGGAGTATAAAAGCGGCGAACCGACGGCGTCGGACCCCGGCCCCGACCCGCGGACGCGAGCGGCTTTTTCTGACAACGCCTCAGCGAAGACGCGGCCGCGCGGCGCGGGCGGAACCGGTCCGACCCGGGCGTTCTTTGCGCTCCGCTTCGAACGTGAGACATGGATCCGACCGACATCGACGCGGTCCTCGTCGCGGGCGCCACCGGGGGAACGGGCCGAGAGGTGCTGCGGCGAGTCGGACGGCGAGTGGACACCGTTCGCGCGCTCACGCGGTCCGCGGGCGCCACCGCCGACCTCCGGGCGGCCGGCGCGGACGAGGTCGCGGTGGACGACCTCCTCGACCCGTCCGACCTGGCCGCGGCCGTCGAGGGGGTCGACGCCGTCATCAGCGCCGTCGGGAGCACCAGCTCGACCGTCCGGAGCGGCCCGCCGTTCGTCGACGGGGCCGGGAACCGAGCGCTGGTGGAGGCGGCGGTCGACGCCGGCGTCGACGCGCTCGTGATGGAGTCGGCGATCGTCGTCGGCCCCGAGCCGTCGAGCCCGCTCGCGTCCGCCTTCGACGCGTTCATCGGTCCGTTACAGGAGGCCAAGGGCGAGGCGGAGGCCGCGCTCCGCGACGCGCCGATCCGACACACGGTCCTCCGCCCCGGAATCCTAACGAACGGCCGGCGGACGGGGCTCGTCACGACGGCCGAGCCGGGGGCGAGGCTGTGGGGAACCGTCTCGCGTGCCGACGTGGCGTGGCTCATGGCCGCGGCGCCGACGACCGGGGGCGCGGCGGACCGGACGTTCGAGGTCGTCTCCACGCCCCGGTTCCCCGACCGCGGCGTCGACGTGAACTGGACGTTACCGCGGTGACTCCGGGCCTCGCTGCCGTCACGGCGCACCGGGGCGGCGGTAACGATTATAACCCGTCCGTGAGTAGTGACAACGCATGACACACGACGTGCCGACCGAAGAGACCCGGGGGCGTCGGTGGTGTGAGACCTGCCGTATCAGCGTCGAGCCGGTCGCGGGCGACCGCGGTCTCGAGTGTCCGAGCTGCGGCGAGTCGCTCTGAGGGCGCCGACCCGCCGCGGGCCGCTCGGAGAAGACACGCAGAGACGTCTCACGCCTCCTCGCTGGCGTCGAAGTAGCCGTTGAGCAGTTGCGGGACGACGACTCCGACCGTCAACAGCGCTCCGATCAGGACGGTGTCGCTCAGTTCCGTGAGGACGCGGCCGCCGTAGGCCAGCGCCAGTCCGGCGGCCATACACAGGAGGATGACGGCGTTCTCGCGGGAGAGCATGCGGTCGGCCTTCGGCGTCCGGGTAAAAATCCCCTGTGACCGCTACTTCCCCCAGAAGGGGTCCCGCTTCCGCTTCGTGTCGAGATACGCCGAGAGCGCCTCGCGCTCGTCGGCGGTGATCTCCTCTTTCAGCTCCTGTTCGAGGATCTTCGCGTGCTTCTCGGGGACCTCGGTCCAGAGGGTGTCGCCCTCCTCGATTCCGCGCCCGACCGTGGGCCCGTCGATAGCGATGCTGACGCGCTCGCCGGCGCGCGCCTCGTCGACGTCGTCGCCCTGCTTCTGGATCCCGGAGAGCTGCCCGACGCGATCGAACTCGTTGCCCTCGAACATCCCGACGTTGCGGTTGTTCTGGACCGTGCCGGAAATGACCTCGACGCCGACGACCGCGGGGTCGTTCTGGCGGAACGTGTGGTCGGGGAGAATGCGGAAACGCGCGGGCCGGACGACCTTGTCCAGCACCGTCTCCTGTTGGGCGCGCTGGCGCTCCTCGACGAACGTCTCGTAGTCCTCGATCAGCTGGTAGATGACGTCGTTCGTGAACAGCTTCACGTCGGCGTTCTCCAGCTCCGTCTCGGCGTTCGCCAGCAGGTCGACGTTGAAGCCGAGGATCGCCTTGTGCTCGTCCTGGTTCGCGGTCTCGGCCACGGCGATGTCGCGGGGCGCGATGTCGCCGACCTCGGCGCGCAGGATTGGCACCTCCGCCTCGCGGAGCGCGTTCGCCATCGCCTCCAGCGAGCCGAGCGTGTCGGCCTTGACGACGACGCCGTCCTCGGCGGTCTCTACCTCGATCTCCGCGAGCTCGGCTTTCACCTCCTCGACGACCTCCGCCTCCGGTCGGTCGCGGACGACCCGGACCGGCGCGCCGGCCATCGCCCGGTCGAGGTCCGGCGCCGCGATCTTCACCCCGGCCGCGGCGCCGACCTCGGCCACCTTCTCGAACTGCTTCTCGGTGCGGATCTCCTCTAAGGGCCGCGGCTGCAACAGCGCGCGGATCTCGGTGACGATCGGCTCGTCCTGCCCGCCCACGACGATCCGGTCGCCGTTGCGCACGACGCCGTCGTACACCACCGTGTCGATGGTGGCGCCGAAGCCGCGCTCGTCTTTCACTTCGAGGACCGTCCCCTCGCCGGCCCCAAAGACGTCGATCGCCATCTCCTCTTTCATGAAGCGCTGGGAGAGACCCATCAGCACCGTGAGGAGGTCGGGGACCCCCTCGCCCGTGATCGCCGAGAGGGGGACGACGCCGATGTTCTTCTGGAAGTCCTGCACGCGCCAGTAGAGGTCCGCGGAGAAGCCGGCGTCGGAGAGCTGGCCGATGATCTCGTAGAGGTTCTCGTTGAGCATCGACTCGGCGCGCTCCGACTGCGCCTCCAGGCTCTTCTGGATCGGCTGGCCGTCCTGCGGGTTCCACCCCGGCGTCGTGTCCACCTTGTTGGCGGCGACGACGAAGGGAGTGCCGGTGCGCCTGAGGATGTCGATCGCCTCCTCCGTCTGCGGCTGGAAGCCGTCGTTGACGTCGACGACGAGCACCGCGATGTCGGCGAGCGCGCCCCCGCGGGCGCGCAGCGTCGAGAAGGAATGGTGGCCCGGCGTGTCGATGAACAGGAGACCGGGGAGGTCGAAGTCGGTCGGGTCGATGAGCTCGCCCGCCATCCCGGAGATGGTGTCGAGCGGGATGTCCGTCGCCCCGATGTGTTGGGTGATCGCGCCGGCCTCGCCCTCGCTGACGGCGGAGCCGCGAATCGTGTCGAGCAGGCTCGTCTTGCCGTGGTCGACGTGACCCAACACGGCGACGATCGGCGTCCGAAGGGTGTCCGCGTTTGTGTGGTCGGTCATAGGTGATCGCCCCGAGAAGGTCGGTTACCCGGTATTCCGCCCGGGCGTCAGTTAAGCCTTTCAAAATGCGACCGGCCGTTTCGCCCCGATCCGGGCCCGTCCCGCGTCGGCGTCCGCCGCCCGGCGACCGCCGTCCAGTGTCAGGCGATCGATGTCCGCCGGTCAATGGCCGTCGCCCGATGTCCGCCGGTCAGCGTCCGTCGCCCGTCGGACGCCCCCGTGGCGTTTAAGACCGTTGCCACGGACGGTGAGGACATGGTAGACATCCTCGCGGAGAACCTCTCCGGGAAGGCGGTGATGAGCTCGGACGGGACCGAACTGGGCGACCTGTACAACATCACGATGGACCTGAAGTCCGGGGAGCTGAACGACCTGCTCGTCAGCCCGCACGAGCACCTCAGCCCCGAGCGCTCCGGGTTCGACGTCGACGAGATGGGCCGACTGAAAGTGCCGGTCGGGAACGTGAAGGCGGTGAAGGACTACATCGTCGTCGCCCGCTGATGGAGGTCCTCGACACCTCGGCGTTCATCCACGAGTACACCACCGACGACGACGTCGTCTCGGTGCCCGAAGTGCACGAGGAGCTCAATGGTGAAGGGGCGCTCCGCTTCGACGCGATGGAGGGGTCGGGGATGACGATCCACGTCCCGGCCCCGGAGGTCATCGACAACGTCCGGCGCGCCGCGCGCGGCTCGGGCGACGACGCGGAGCTGTCCGACACCGACACGCGGCTGATCGCGACCGCGCTCGAACTGAGCGCGACGCTGGTCACCGACGACTACGCGATGCAGAACGTCGCCGAGCGGCTCGACCTCGACGTCGAACCCATCGCCAGAGACGGGATCACGGAGGAGCGCGAGTGGCGCTTCCAGTGCGTCGGCTGCAACCGCACGTTCGACGAGAACAAGGAGCGGTGCCCGATCTGCGGGAGCGACCTGACCCGAAAGAACCCGGCGTGACCGGGCTCGGCCGACCGATAGAGGGTGCTATTCTCTCGCATTCGACCGACCGATTGAACAGGCGGCCCGCCGACCTCCCGACGTGAACGCATTCGAGACGATCTCGTCGGACGCGCTCCGGGCCGGCCGGGCCGACGCGCTCGACGACGCGGTCGCGAGCGCGCTGACCGCTCACCCGCTGGACGGAATCGAGACCGAGTACCCGCACTACCAGGGAGCGGTGGAGGGGCCGGACGCGCCGCCGCGCCCCTCGGAGAAGCACCCGGCCTTCTACGGCTGCTTCGACTGGCACTCGGCGGTCCACAGCCACTGGGCGCTCGTCCGGCTGCTGCGGGTCGCCTCGGACCACCCGGACGAAGGTGAGATCGCGACCGTCGTCGACGGGCGGCTGACGCCCGAACACGTCGCGGGCGAGGTGGAGTACCTCGACGCGAATCCGAGCTTCGAGGAGCCGTACGGCTGGTCGTGGCTGCTGCGGCTCGCCGCCGAGTTGCGCCTGTGGGACGACTCACGCGCCGACGCGTGGCGCGAGACCCTCCGCCCCCTCGAAGACCGGGTTCGCCGGGAGACCCTGGAGTCGTTCCTCGGCGTCGACCGCCCGCACCGCGTCGGCACCCACGGCAACACGGCGTTCGCGCTCGCCGGAGTCCTCGACTACGCGCGGGTCGTCGGCGACGCGGAGCTCGAACGCGAGGCCGAGACGACGGCGATCCGACTGTACGCGGACGATTCGGCCGGCGTCGTGGGCGCGGAGCCCGTCGGGTGGGACTTCGTCTCGCCCGCCTTGACCGAGGCGGACCTCATGCGCCGGGTCCTCGCCCCCGACCCGTTCGCGGCGTGGCTCGACGGGTTCCTCCCGGACCTCACGGGGGCGCCGCACGACGCGCTGCTGACGCCCGTCGACGTCGAACCGGACGAGGTCGACGGCGCCGCGATGCACCTGATCGGGCTCAACGTCTCCCGCGCGTGGTGTCTCGCGGGACTGGCCGACGCGCTTTCGGGGCGGGAGGGGCCGGCGGCGACCCGACTGCGGGAGCCGCTGGACGCGGCGGCGCGCCGGCACGCCGAGGCGGGGGCCGCGGACGTGCTCACCGACGACTACGCGGGCTCGCACTGGCTCTCCTCGTTCGCGGTGTACCTGCTGACGCGGAACGAGGGCGGGATCGCGCCGGGGACGGCTTAGCTGATTGAGGCGCTAAGCCCCCTTCCTCAGCGAGCGACCAACGGGAGCGAGCAGGGAGGGGATACAGCGCCGCACAGTTCTCAAACACCTTCGACGCTCGGCTCACAGGCCAACGCTTCATCAAAACTATCATACGTATAACGTGCATACCACGCATTACGGTGAAACGGAAGACAATCACCATCCGGGAGGACCAAGACGAGTGGATAGAGGACCAACACCTCAACCTCTCGTCGTTCGTTCGAGAGCAGTTGGACGAACTCATCGAGAAACGAGAGTAACGGATGTACTACGCCTACAAGTACCGTCTCAAGCCGTCCGACGCCCACCGTGAGGAGTTGGACCGCCACCGAGACATTTGTAGGCAACTCTACAACCACACGCTCTACCGCCTCAACGAGTACCAAGACGAACACGGCGAACTGCCGTCCATGACCACCCTGCGGTCGGAACTCCCCGACCTCAAGAAGTGGTGGGACGGCCTCTCGGACGTGTACTCGAAGGTTCTCCAAACCGTCGTAGAGCGTCTGTTCGACAATCTCAAAGGCCTCTCCGCACTCAAGGAGGATGGCTACGGCGTCGGTCAACTCAAATGGAAGCCGCCACGGGAGTTCCGCAGTTTCACGTACAGTCAATCTGGCTTCAAGCTCGACAAGAAGGGCGGTCAGACTGTGCTGTCCCTCTCGAAACTCGCGGACATACCGATTCGGCTCCACCGCGCCATCCCCGATGACGCGAAGCTCAAGCAAGTCACGGTCAAGAAGGAACCGACTGGGGAGTGGTTCGCCACGTTCGGCGTCCAAATGGACCGTGAACCGCCCGAACCGCCCGAGACTCCCGAGAAGTGCGTCGGGATCGACGTGGGAATTCTCAAGTACGCCCATGACACCGACGGTACGGCTGTCGGGTCACTCGACCTCTCAGACGAGCGCGACCGCTTGGAACGCGAGCAACGGAAGCTCTCGCGCAAACAGCATGGGTCGAACAACTACGAGAAGCAACGGCGACGAGTCGCGGAGTGTCACGCCGATCTCCGACGGAAGCGCCGTGACTTCCTACATAAGCTCTCGAACTACTACGCTCGGGAGTACGACTTTGTGGCGGTTGAAGACTTGAACGTGAAGGGGATGGTGGAGTCGCCGTCGAACAGCCGCAACACGGCATCTGCCGCGTGGCGAACGTTCCTCTCGTTGCTCGAATACAAGTGCAAGCGTGAGAGAACGCACTTCGTCGCGGTCAACCCGAGAGGGACGACCAAGGAGTGCGCGTCGTGCGGCGTCTCAACCGATAAGCCGTTGTGGGTCCGTGAACACTCCTGTCCCGCTTGCGGATTTGAGTCGGACAGGGACGCGAACGCGGCGTGGAACATCCTTTCTCGCGGTCTCGAAGACGTAGGAGTGGGACACTCCGAATCAACGCCTGTGGAGACTGCGCTCTCTGTGGATACGCCTGTATCTGCAAAGCGCGTCGTTGAAACAGGAAGCCCTACCCTAAAGGAGCGAACGGCGCAAGCCGTGAGCGAGTAGGGTAGGGTAGTTCACTTCGCGCCCTTCGACTCTTGGGGGTCGCCGTCGACCGGTCCGACCGACTCGCTCTCGGCGATTCCGAGGGCGTCGTCGGAGAGCTCGTTGCCGTCGAGCCGAGGGACGCGCCCCCGAAGCCGTCGGGCGACGGCCCGGGCCTCGGCGATCTCCACTTCGGCGACCGCCCGGACCAGCGCGACGGCGCGCTCGGCGCGGGCGCGCTGCCACGACTCCTCGCGGGACTGGTAGGTCCGGATAGCGCGGAGGAACTCGCGCTGCGAGAAATCCGGCCAGTACGGCGCACAGAAGTAGACGGCGGCCTCGTTGCCGTTCGCGTGCCACGGCAGGAAGTTCGAGGTGCGCTCGTCGCCGCCGGTTCTGACGATGAGGTCGACGTCGCGGACCGGGCGGTCGTACAGTCGGTCCTCGACGGTCTCGACGTCGACGTCGGCCGGGTCGAGGGCCCCGGCGTCGACGTCCGCGGCGATCGTCCGCGCGGCGTCGAGCAGTTCCGTTCGCCCGCCGTACGCCAACGCGATGTTCAACCTGAACCGGTCGTTGTCGGCGGTACGGCGCTCGGCGTAGTCGACCGCGTCGCGGACGCGCGGCGGGAGCTGGGCGACGTCGCCGATGGCGCGGACCCGAACCCCCTGTTCGTGGACGCGGTCGGCGTCGGCGAACTCCCGGAGCTTGCGCTCCAGCAGGTCGAACAGCGGCGCCAGCTCCTCGTCGGGGCGCTCGAAGTTCTCCGTGGAGAAGGCGTACAGCGTCAGTTCCGCGACGCCGAGGTCGGCGCACCAGTCGAGCACCCGCTCGGTGGTGTCGGCGCCGGCGCGGTGCCCGTCGGGGGCGTCGGCGCCGCGCTCGCGGGCGTACCGCCGGTTCCCGTCTTGGATGATCGCGACGTGAGCCGGCACGTCCTCGATCTCGCGGCGGAGGTGGCGCCGGTAGGCGCGCTCGCCGAGGCCGCGGAGACGGTCCAGCATACGTTCTGATAAATTCGACCGAGGGATATGTACTTTTACCTTCCGATCCCGGATATCGACGTCTATGGACGCCGCCTACGTGTTCGCCGTCGCGTTCCGGCTCGACCCGGACGGAGCGACGGTGGACCCCGATCGGTTCGAGGCGACGATGGAGATACCCGCGAGCGAGCCCGGCACGGACGGGTGGCTGTTCTTCCGCGACCGGCTCTGGCGCGGCGAGATCGGGGACGACCCCTCGTTCCGAGGCCTCGCGAGCGACCGCCTCGGCGTCGAGGTCACCGAGGCGTCCTTCCGGGAGCTCAGGACCGACGAGGCGTACCTCGAGGCGCTGAAACGCGAGGTCGCCGCGGATCTCTCCCGGTTCAACGCCGACTCGGTCGACGCCGCCCTCGGCAAGTACCTCGGCTCGTCGATCCACGTGCGGGGAGAGTGAGAGCCTGACGGCGGGCGACCGGCGTGGCGCGGCACCGTCACCCGCGGCCCCGCAACGCACTTATCGGTCCGGGTTCTACTGACGCGCCCATGGCCGTCGTCGACTACGACTTCCACCTGTTCGACCTCGACGGCACGCTCGTCGACGCGGAGTGGTCGTACACCCGCGCGGTGTTCGACCGGGTCGGCGACCGGCTCGGCCGGCGCTTCTCCGACCGCGAGGCGCACGTCCTCTGGCACGGGTTGGGCGGGCCGCGCGGCGACACCCTCCGCGAGCTCGGCGTCGACCCGGGCGACTTCTGGCCCGCGTTCCACGCGGTCGAGGACCCGACGGCCCGCGCGGAGGCGACGTACCTCCACGACGACGCCGCTCGACTGCTCGACCGCGTCGACGACGCGGGCGGACCGACCGGGCTCGTCACCCACTGCCAGCGGTTCCTCGCCGAGCCCGTCCTCGACAGGGTCGACTTGGACGGTCGGTTCGACGCGGTGGTCTGCTGTACCGACGAGACGGGGTGGAAGCCGGACCCCGCGCCGATCGAGCTGGCGATGCGCGAGCTCGGCGTCGACCCGCGAGGGGACCGCGGCTACTACGTCGGCGACGGCGAGAGCGACGTGGGCGCGGCGTGGAACGCCGGACTCGACGCGGTTCACGTCGAGCGGGTCGGCCACGCGGACCGCGGGCGGTGCGTGCTCGGCGACCGGCGCGTCGACCGGCTCGACGAGCTGGTCGAGCGGACGTGACCTCAAGAGCCGGCGATCCGTCGAACGCGTTCCGTACCGCACTTCGCACACGCCTCCACGACCTCGTCGGGATCGATGATTATCGCTTTGCGTTCGTATCGGTGGCGACAGATCAGTCGGTCGAGGTTCATCGTGTGTCACGGTGGCGGCATTCGCTCATAAGTAATTTCCGTGAACACACACTAATACACATAATATAGTGGCACATAATAAGTGAATCGCTGTTAGAGAATGTGAATGTCTTAATATAGCCGCGTATTTGAGTGTACGGTCAGTTTAATATGGCTACCAGCTGTATAACGCGCTGGAACCGTCCGCCCGCGACCGAAACGGTCGTGAGTCGCCGCACGCTAGCCGACCCATGACGAAGTGGTTCCACAGCGGTCGCCGTCGCGACCTCTGCGCGCTGCTGTACGACGCCGGCGAGCTGCGGGCGCAGTCGCTGAAGAACCGGTTGGAGAACCACTACGACGAACGCATCGATCCCGGCTCCTTCTACGCGACGCTCCGTTCGCTGGTGGAGTCGGGCTTCCTCGACCGCCGCACCGAGGGGATCGCCGACGTGTACGCTCTGACCGACGCGGGGGAGCGTGCGCTCCTCGACCACTACGAGTGGCTCTCCGAGCGCGTCGGCGTCCCGAGAGCGACAGAGCGGGCGAGACCGGAATCGGCCCAGGGGGAGAGACCGGAATCGGTCGCGGGGGCGGCCCCGGACGACGACGCCGACCTCAAGGATTAACAACATCGGCGGCGTGGGTTAATACATGACTGTCGTCAGCGTCTCGATGCCGGAGGAGTTGCTCGATCGGATCGACGGGTTCGCGGACGAACACGGCTACACGGGGCGCAGCGAGGTCGTTCGCGAGGCTTCGCGGAACCTCCTCGGCGAGTTCGAGGACGCCAAGCTGGAGGACAGGGAGCTGATGGCGGTGGTGACGGTTCTGTTCGACTACGAGACCACGAGCGTCGAAGAGCGGATGATGCGGCTCCGCCACGAGCACGAGGGGCTCGTCGCCTCCAACTTCCACAACCACGTCGGCTCTCGCTACTGCATGGAGCTGTTCGTGCTGGAGGGTCGCTTAGACGAGATATCCGCGTTCGTCGGGAAGATCCGGGCGACGAAGGACACGCTCACCGTCGACTACAGCGTGACGCCGGTGGACGAGTTCGGCGCCGACGCCGTCGCCGAGGCGACCCCCGACGACGTCGGTCGCGAGCGCGGCGAGGGATCGGGGCACGGCCACGGCGAGGGATCGGGGCACGGCCACGGCGACGAGTAGTCGGCGTCCGCGCGCGAGCGCGACTCACCCGTCGAGGACGACGCCGACGAGCGGGACCGCCACCCGGACGGCGTAGCCGGCGAGGTGCGCGAACACGTTGCTGCCGAACGGGACGATGACCAGCGACCCGATCACCCCGGCGGCGGCGACGCTCGCGCCGGTGACGTACAGCAGCTCCCGCTCGGGGGGCAGGTCGAGCCCGACCACCCGCGGGCGGCCGACGCCGACGTAGAGCCCGGCGGCGACGAGGGCCGCGCAGAGCGCGAACAGGGACCCGACGGCCGGTAGGGACGGGAAGTAGCCGACGCCGCTCGGGGCGAGGTACGCGAGCGCGAGCGACCCGAGCGCGGCGACGACCGCCCAGCGGGCGTCGACGCCGACCGCCGGGGCGGCGGACCCGTCGCCGTCGGCCTCGGTCGGTCCGTCGCTCTCGTCGCCGGTCGCCTCCGTCGCCAGCGCGGCGAACCAGACGACGACCACATAGCCGAGGAGCGCGCTGTTCAGGTCCGAGAAGCCGGCTGTCGGGGCGTTCGTCAGGCCGCCGAGCGCGACGATAGTCGCCCACGCGGACGCGAGCGGGACGACCGCCAGGTAGACCGCGGCGATCCCGAGCAGCCGCCCGCGCCACCCCGCGACGACCGAGAGGGGGTACGCGACTGCGACGAGCAGCCAGTAGTTGACGAGGTTGTCGAGGAGGTGCCCGGGGCTCGCGTGGACGAAGCTCGACGCGAACGCGGTCCAGAGCGCCCACCGGCTCTCGAAGACGCCGCCGGTCGCGAGCGAGAGCCGCCAGGCGTCGGTCCCCGGCGTGAGGCTCACGGCGACGAGCAGCGCCGGCAACGGGACGGCGAGGAGGAAGAGGTCCCGCGGGGGCTGCGTCCGGACCGCCGCGCGGACGCTGGCGAGGAGTTCGCGGAGAGTGGGCGGTTCGGGCGCGGAGTCGCCGTCGCTCGCCGGACCGCCGCCGTCCGAGCGCCCCGGGCCCCTCTCGGCGCTCATCGCTCAGGGCGTCGCGGGCCGCACCGTCTCCAGCGCCGCCGCGAAGTCGTCGCTCGTGATCCCGACCTCGTCGGCGTGGTCGTTCGCGGCCGCGCCGTGCTCGTCGGCGACGCGCTCGATGGCGACCAGCGCGGCCTCGCGGCACAGCGAGGCGATCTCGGCGCCCGAGTACCCCTCGGTCTCGTCGGCGAGGTGCTCCAGGTCGACCCCCTCCACGAGCGGCTTCTCGCGGATGTGGACGTCGAGGATCTTCCGGCGCGCCTCGCGGTCGGGCTCGGGCACCTCGATGTGGGTCTCCAGTCGCCCCGGCCTGAGCAGGGCCGGATCGAGCGCGTTCCGCCGGTTCGTCGCCGCGAGCACGACGAGGTTCGGGTTGTCGCTGGCGCGGTCGAGCTCCGTCAGGAGCTGGGAGACGACGCGCTCGCCGACGCCGGAGCCGTCCCCGCCGGCACCGTCGCGGTCGGCCGCGATGGCGTCGATCTCGTCGAAGAAGACGATCACGGGAGCCGCCTGCCGGGCGCGGTCGAACAGGTCGCGGACCGCCTTCTCGGACTCGCCGACGTACCGGTCGAGCAGCTCCGGGCCGGCGACCTGTATGAAGTTGACGCCGCTCTCGCCGGCGATCGCCCGTGCGAGCAGCGTCTTCCCGGTGCCCGGGGGGCCGTGCAGCAGGACGCCCGTCGGCGGGTCGGCGTCGGCGGCGTCGAACAGCGGGCCGTACGTCAGCGGCCACGTGACGGCGCGCTCTAACTTCTCTTTGGCCTCCGGCAACCCTCCGACGTCGGTAAAGTCGGTGGTCGGCTGCTCGGCGACGTACTCCCGCATCGCGCTCGGTTCGACGTTAGCGTGAGCGGCCTCGAAGTCGGCCTTCGAGACGGTCACGTCGTCGAGCGCCCGCTCGTCCGACTCGCGGGCGCGGCGCAGCGCCGTCATCGCCGCCTCCTGCGCGAGCCCCTCGATGTCGGCGCCGACGAAGCCGTGCGTCCGGCTCGCGATCTGGTCTAACTCAACGTCGTCGGCGAGGGGCATCCGGCGCGTGTGGACGTCGAGGATCTGTCGCCGGCCGGCCTCGCCGGGGACGCCGATCTCGATCTCGCGGTCGAACCGGCCGCCGCGTCGGAGCGCGGGATCGAGGGTGTCGACCCGGTTCGTCGCCCCGATGACGATCACGTCGCCGCGGGCGTCGAGCCCGTCCATCAGCGAGAGCAGCTGGCCGACGACGCGGTTCTCCACGTCGCCGCCGTCGTCGCGCTTGCCCGCGATCGAGTCGATCTCGTCGAAGAAAATGATCGCGGGAGCGGTCTCGCTCGCGCGCTCGAACACGTCCCGGAGACGCTCCTCCGACTCGCCCTTGTACTTCGACATGATCTCCGGACCGTCGACGGTGATGAACTCGGCGTCGACCTCGTTGGCCACGGCGCGGGCGATCAGCGTCTTCCCCGTGCCCGGCGGGCCGTGCAGCAGGACCCCCTTCGGCGGGTCGATGCCGAGCCGAGTGAACACCTCGGGCTCGGAGAGGGGGAGCTCGATCGTCTCGCGCACCAGCTCCAGCTCCTCGTCGAGCCCGCCGATGTCCTCGTAGGTCGCGCCCGCGGTGTGCTCGGCGGGCGGGCCGCTCTCGCCGCCGGCGGGGGGCGTCCGGGAGCCGCGTCCCCGCCCGAGCCGACCGACCCGCCGGTCTGTCGGCGGTCCGGGTCACTCCGGTCGCCCCGGTCGGCGTCGGTTCGGCCGCGAGCGCCGTCGCGGCCCTCGGAGCGCGCGGGACCGTCGCCCTCGCCGTCCCCGTACGTCACCGAGACGTCGGTCCGGTTCGTCACGCGCACCGTGCCGGCCGGGCTCGTCTCGGCGACGACGAACCGGAGCCCGCCGAGCCGCTCGACGTGGACCGCCTCGCCCTCGGTGACGGGGCGGTCGCGGAGGTCGCGGGAGAGCGCGCGCTCGACCACCTCGCGGCTCACGTCGACGTCGGCGAGCCGCTCGGGCGCGGCGAGGGCGACGCGGTCGGCGTCCTCGACGGTGACTGGCGCGACGGTGACGGCGTCGCCGACCTTCACGCCGGCGTTCGCGCGGGTGTCGGCGTCGATGAGGACTGAGCCGTCCGTCGCGTCGGGGCCGCCGGGCCACACCTTCGCGACCGCGACGCGGTCGCCGCGGATCTCGACGGTGTCGCCGCTGAGGAGGCCGAGCCGCTTCCGGGCGGGTTCGGGGAGCCTGGCTATCCCCCGGCCCGCGTCCCGCTTCTCGGCGGCACGCACCGTGAGCCGGAGGCCTGCGGTGTCGTTCATGGGTCCCGTACTCGCCGATCGCCCTTTACCCTTGTCCGGGCGGTGGCGACGAGCGCCGTCGCCGACCGGATCGCCCCGCCGTCGACCCGTCCGCCGACCGCAACCCCCTTACCTCGTCCGGGCCCGCCTTCGGGTATGCAACCGACAGGGCACCTGCGCGGCGACGCGGTCCGGGTCGCCGGCGACGCCCGCCAGCGGTTCTACGACTCCCGGGGGTACGGCCGGCCGCTCGACGGGAACGAGATCGCGCTCTCGCGCGTCGAGGCGGCCCACCTCCTCTTCCGCGGCGACCTCTCCGGCGTCGCCCTCGCCCCCGACGCCGACCCGGTCGGATTCGAGCGATTCTTCGTCGAGAGCGCGGCCGCCGCCGACCGGTTCGCGGTGCGCTACCTCGTCTACTCGGACCTCCGCGACCGCGGCTTCTACCTCTCGCCCGCCCGGGACCCCTGGCCCGGCGGGACCGCGGCCGTGCCCGACGCGGTCGACTTCGTCGCCTACGAGCGCGGCTCGACGCCCGACACGGGGAACGTGGAGTACCCGGTGCAGGTCGTCGGCGAGCGCGAGTCCCTGCCCGCCGCCGGGCTCGCCGGCCGCACCCTCGCGGTCGTCGACGAGGAGTCCGACATCACCTACTTCGCGGCGACCGCGGGCCGGATCGAGGGCGCGACCGACTACGAGCCCCCGGAGCGCCTCGACGGGGTCCTCCTCTCGGACCGCGTCGTCGTCTGGGACGCCCCCGATCCCCTCTACGAGCGCGGCTTCTACGGCCAGCCGCTCACCGGCCGCGCGGCGGCGGTCGAGGGGGCGCTCCAGCTCTCCCTGGTCGAGGCCGCGTCGCTCGCCGCCGACGGCGTCCTGTCGCTGTCGGCGTCGGTGGGGGCGGCGGGAGCGAGCTCCGGCGGCGGCACCGCGGACGGGACGGCGCCGGACGGCCCCGCGGCCGCGGTCGTCGCCCGCGGCCGCGACGTCGAGGGCGAGCGGTTCGACCGCCGGCTCGCCGTGTACAGGCGCCTCCGCGCGGCCGACGCCGTCCCGAAGACCGGCTTCAAGTTCGGCGCCGACTTCCGGACGTACCTCGACGTGGAGACGGTCGAGGACCTGCCGCACTCCGAGCACCTCGTGCGGGTCGTCGACGCCGACCACCGGTTCTCGCCCCGCGAGCTCTCGCTCGACGTGCGGCTCGCGGGCGGCGTCCGCAAGGAGATGGTGTTCGCGCTGACGGCGGCGGGCAACGAGGACCGGGTGGCGGCCGGCGACGCGAGCGAGGCCGCGGCCGCCGCCGAAGTGGAGTGGCTCTCGATCGTCCGTCTGACTCCCTGAGCGCCCCCCGGGAACCGGTGTCGCGTCGATCTCTGGCGTCCGTCCGGGTCCTCCTCGACCGGATCCACGCACCGAGCCGGGACCGCCGACCGGCCCGAAGGCCGACGCCGATCACCGGAGGATTAACACCGGGACGTCACGCTCGTCGACGATGTACTCGCCGATGGGGCCGAAGATCCGGTCGCCGAGGTCGCGCTCCGTTTCGCCCAAGACGATGAGGTCGTACCCCCGAGCCGCCTGACTCAGTTCGAAGGCCACGTCGGTTCCCGTCCGGACGGTCCGGTTGATCCGCATCTCCGGAACGCCGGCGTCGGCGAGCGCCGACGCCGTTTGCTTCAGGATCCGCTGGCCCTCCGATTCGCCATCCGGGTCGTCGGGGTCGGCGATGTGGACGAGATCGACCGACAGCAGTTCGTCCTCCGCGACGATGTCGAGCAGCGTGGCCTTCCGCTCCGCGTTCGGCAGACTGCGGGCCGCTATCAGCACTTTCCCGAGCGTGTTCGCCGCTCCGGGGAGGAGGATCGCGTCGACGGCGTCTCGCTCGACGATCTGTTGTCGCGCCGCCACTCTGTCGTGACCGAACACGAGGTCGTGGTCGGCGCGGACGCCCTCCCGCTCGAACCGCTCGGCTATCTCTTCGAGCTCCGACGTGAATTCGTCCCCGCGTTCGGCCCGCGCCTCCTCGGGCGATTCCCCGTCGTCGAGGTGGTAGAAGCCGACCACCTCGGCGTCCGGATATTTGAAGCCCTTGAGGAAGCCCGTCGTCGGGATGTCGGGGTCGGGGAATTCGACGAACACGAGAACGTTCGGGTGCTCCATATTTGGCCATACAGATTCGATCCGGTAATAATTTTGTGTGGAAAAACGAGAAGGTCGTTGTGTTTGTCCTTCAAAAGACTTCTTAACCGTATTAGATGAGCGTTCGGATCGCATGGCTGGATGGGGCCAGGTCGGCCGGGACGGCGCAGGCGACCGGCTCCGTCCGAGCGAACCGAGCGGAACCGTTTTCCGACGCCTGACTCTCTTGCCGCCCATGAGCGAGTACTCCGTGTTCCCCTCCGACTCGGACGCCTACGACATCTCCACCGTCGACCTCAGCGGCGACCGCTACGAGGTGAAGCAGTCGGCGATCCGGAACAAGTACACCGTTCGCGACGGGGCCGGAAACGTCGTCTTACGCGGGAAACAGAAGATGTTCAAGCTGAAAGAGGAGTTCCCGTTCGTCACCGGCGACGGCGACGACGCCTTCTCGGTGAAGGCGGGCGGCGTCATCGACATCGGCGGCAGCTACGCGATCGTCGACTCCGGCACCGGCGAGGAGGTCGTCGTCCTCGACGAGGACTACTCGCTGTTCGTCGAGAACTGGACGATCCGCGACCCCGAGACGGGGGAGGCGCTGGCGACCATCAAGTCGAAGAGCAAGCCGATGGCGGCGCTCCGGCATCTGATCTCGGTCGCGAACCTCGTCCCGAACAAGTACGAGATATTCGACGCCGACGGCGGCCACGTCGGCGACATCGAAGGGAAGTTCTCGCTGCGGGACGCCTACACGGTCACCATCGACGACGCGAGCGACGTGCCGAAGGAGGCGGTCGTCGCCGCCGCGTGCATCCTCGACGCCTTAGAGAACCAGTAGGCGCCCGGCGACCGGGGTCGCTCGGGCGGTCGTGCGAACCGCGTCGGAACCGTCGTCACCACGCCGTCCGGAGAGGAAAGAGCTATACTCGGATGCGCCGAGCGTCAGCCCATGCAGCTGCCCGAGTCGTTCGACCGGTCGCTGGCCCTCCGGCAGTCGACCGTGTACGTCGCGGCGTTCTGTGCGGTCTTCGCCGCCGTATCGTACGTCGCCGAGGGGAGTATTCCGCTCGGCGTGGCGACCGGGTTCGTGATGGCGGCCGTCACGATCGGCTACTACGCGTGGAACGGGGAGCTCGGCGTCCCCCCACAGCGAGGCTGAGTCCGCCCCGGCGCCCCTTCCGCGGCGACCGAGACGCGACGCGCCGCCTACTCCCCGCCCAGCTTCGACTCGCCGACCGCGTCGTGGCCCTCGATGACCTCGGTGCCGCCCATGTACGGGCGGAGCGCCTCGGGGACGGTGACGGTGCCGTCGTCGTTCTGGTAGTACTCCAGGATGGCGACGACGATCCGCGGGACCGCGAGCCCGGAGCCGTTCAACGTGTGGAGGTGCTCCGCCGACTCGTGGTGCTCCTCGCGGTAGCGGATCCCGGCGCGGCGCGCCTGGAAGTCCTCGAAGTTGGAGACCGAGGAGACCTCCAGCCAGCGGCCGCCCTCGGCGGGGCCCTCGTCCATGTCGTCGGCGGGCGCCCACACCTCGATGTCGTACTTCTTCGCCTGCGTGAACCCGAGGTCGCCGGTGCACATCTCCAAGATGCGGTAGGGGAGTTCGAGGCGGCGCAGCACCTCCTCGGCCTCGTCGACGAGGCCGTCGAAGCGCTCGTCGCTCTCCTCGGGCCGGACGAAGTTCACCATCTCCACCTTGTTGAACTGGTGGACGCGGACGATCCCGCGCGTCTCGGTGCCGTGCTCGCCCGCCTCCTGCCGGAAGTTCGGCGTGTACGCCTGGTACTTCAGCGGGAGGTCCTCACCGAGCAGGATCTCGTCGCGGTGGAGGTTCGTGACGGGCACCTCCGCCGTCGGGAGCAGCCAGAGGTCGTCGTCGTCGTACGCCTCCTCGTTCGACCCCTCGACCCGGTAGGCGTCCTCGGTGAACTTCGGGAGCTGTCCGGTGCCGCGCATCGACGCCGAATTGACGGGAATCGGCGGGAACACGTCCTCGTACCCCTGCTCGCGGTGGACGTCCAGCATGAACTGGATCAGCGCGTGCTCCAGCCGGGCGCCGTCGCCCTTCGCGACGTAGAAGCCGGCGCCGGCGACCTTCGCGCCGCGCTCGAAGTCGAGGATCTCCAGCTCCTCGCCGAGGTCGTAGTGAGGTTCCACGTCGTCGGGGAGCTCCCGGAGGTCGTCGAACCCCTCGCGGCGGCGCTCGACGTTCTCAGACTCGTCGGCGCCGACGGGGACGGAGTCCTGCGGGACCTGCGGGAGTTCGAGCAGTGACGCCTCCAGTTCCGTCTCCAGCTCTTCGGCGCGCTCCTCGACGTCCTGGAGTTCGGCCTTCAGCTCCTGGGAGCGCTCTATCGCCTCTTGGGCCGCCTCCTCCTCGCCGCGCTGTTTGAGCTCGCCGATCGTCGAGGAGACCTCGTTGCGCTCGTGGCGCAGGTCGTCCCCGCGCTGTTTCAGCTCCCGCCACTCCTCGTCGACGTCGAGTATCCGGTCGAGGTCCACGTCGACGCCCTTGTTGGCTAGCGCCTCGCGGACGACCTCTGGGTTTTCCCGGACGAACTGTCGAGACAGCATTTGTCGGGGATTCCGCGGGACGACCCAAAACCGTATCGGAGCGTCGGCATCGGTTGGCACGGATCGCGGGAGCGGTCTCGACGGAGGGTCCCCGAGGGCGGAGCTCGCGGGGGCGAACGGCGGCGGTCGGCGTCTCAGGGGATGAACGCGAAGTTCGCGACCACCATGAGGAGCGCGAGTCCGGCGACGACGACGCCCATGATCCGCATCAGCAAAATCCGCGTCTCGCTCGGCTCGATCCGCGTCGTCCCGTCGGGACCGTGGGCCTGCCAGCTCGTCATCCGGCGGGGAAACGCGGCCATCGCCAGCGCGCCGACGGCGACGAGGAGGGGGACGGCGACGAAGAACAGTCGGAAGGGTGCGGGGAACATGTCGAAATACTGTCCCACGGCTCATCAAAATCTTACGGTTTCGACGGACGCGCCGTCAGTACCCGCCCGGCAGCGCCATGCCGACCGCGAGCGCGACCAGCGGCACCGCGGCGACGACCGCGTACCACAGCCCGGCGGCGACGAGGAGCGCCCACGTGGAGGGGCCGTACCCGGTCGGGTCCCAGTCCACGCCGAGCCGCGGGAGCCTGGCCGCGGCGACCGCCGGGGCGACGAAGCCGACGACGATCCCGCCGAACAGCGCGGTGTCGAGGAACCCCTCGCTCCAGCCGGGACCGGCCTCGCCGACGAGCGCGACGGTGAGGACGACGCCGGCGAGGTACGGGACCGAGAGCGCGAGCGCGACGCCGACGTACGAGGGGACCGGCCGCCCCGCCGGCGGGAGCGTGCGGAACAGCGCCCGGAACCGCGCCGAGAGCAGGAAGGGGGTCCAGCAGACGGCGGCGACGAGTCCGGGGAGGGCGAACAGCGCGATCAGTGAGAGCCAGGCGATCAGCGTGTCGACGACCGCGGGGACGCCGGCGACGCCGAGGGGACCGAGGGCCATGAGCGGACTCTCGGCGGACGTGTCAAACGCTTTGTGGTGGCGCGGATCACCACGGTTTAAGCGTCGGGCCGCGAGCGCGTACCCATGCTCATCTCCGGTGCGGAGCTCGCCGACGGGCGGGTCCGCGACGTCCATGTTCGAGACGGAACCGTCGACGCGGTCGAGCCGACGAACGCGGGGCTCGACCCGGACCCCGGCGAGCGCGTCGTCGACGCGCGCGGGCGACACCTCCTGCCCGGCGCCGTCGACGCCCACGTCCACTTCCGCGAGCCGGGCGGGAGCCACAAGGAGACGTGGGCCTCCGGCTCGCGGCGCGCGGCCGCGGGCGGCGTGACCACCGTCGTCGACCAGCCGAACACCTCGCCGCCGACCGTCGACGGCGACGCCTTCGACGGGAAGGCCGACCTCGCCGCCGACTCGCTCGTCGACTACGGGATCAACGGCGGCGTCACCGCCGACTGGGACCCGGAGAGCCTCTTCGAACGGCCCCTGTTCGCGCTCGGCGAGGTGTTCCTCGCGGACTCGACCGGCGACATGGGGATCGCCGTCGACCTGTTCGAGGAGGCGCTCGCCGAGGCGGCCGCCCGCGACGTCCCCGTCACGGTCCACGCGGAGGACGAGACGCTGTTCGACGACGGCGCGCTCGCCGGCGACCTCGGCGGCGTCGGCACCGCGGCCGACGCCGACGCGTGGTCCGCCTACCGGACCGCCGAGGCGGAGGTCGCCGCGGTCGAGCGCGCCCTCGGCGCGGCCGCCGAGAGCGACGCGCAGGTGCATATCGCCCACACGTCGACGCCGGAGGGGATCGACGCGGTCGTCGCGGCCCGTGAGTCCGAGACGGGCGACGACGCGGACGCGACGGCGGGCGCCGCTCCGCCCACCTGCGAGGTCACCCCGCACCACCTGTTCCTCTCGCGCGAGAACGCCGGCCGACTCGGCACGTTCGGCCGCATGAACCCGCCGCTCCGCTCCGAGGAGCGTCGGGCCGGGGTGTTCGAGCGCCTCCGCGACGGCGACGTCGACGTCGTCGCCACCGACCACGCGCCCCACACCGTCGCGGAGAAGCGGCAGGGCCTCGCGGAGGCGGCGAGCGGCGTCCCGGGCGTGGAGACGCTGTACCCGCTCCTCTTGGAGTCCGTGCGCAGGGGGGAGCTGACGCTGGAACGCGTCCGCGACGTCGTCGCCGCCAACCCAGCGTCGATCTTCGGGGTCGAGGCCAAGGGGCGAGTCGCCGAGGGCGCCGACGCCGACCTCGTCCTCGTCGACCTGACGAACCCGCGCGAGATCGAGGCGGGAGCGCTTCACAGCGCCTGCGGCTGGACGCCGTTCGAGGGGTTGCAGGGCGTCTTCCCGGAGCTGACGCTCGTCCGCGGCGAGGTCGTCTACGAGCGCGACCCCGTGACGGGCGCGGAGTCGTTCGGCGAGGCGGCCGGGCGGAACGTCCGAGTGTCGTAGTTCGGCCAGTCGCAGTTCGGACAGCCGCAGTCCGGGGGTCGCAGTTCGGACAGCCGCAGTCCGGGAATCGCGGTTCGGACAGCCGCAGTCCGGGAGTCGCAGTTCGGACAGCCGCAGTCCGGGAGTCGTCGTCCGAGAGACGCGGTCCGAACGGGCGCCGGACCGACCGGGACCGGACGTGTACGGCCGGTGCCGCCCGGCGGAACGCATATGCCGTTGCTATCCTAAGCGGGGCCATATCGATGGTCGTGGGTAGCCTTGGCACGGGAGGCGATAGCGAGACCGGCGTACCGACGGATGATATCGGACGACTCGGTCGGGGCGCCGCGGAAGGGACCCCGACATGACTGACGCCGCGGAGACCGGTCCGGCAGGCGTCGACGCCGACGGAACGGGAGAGCCTGAGCGTCCCCCGATGGCGCTCGACGAGGTCGCCGCGCTCGCGGAGCGCGTCGTCGACAACGTCGAGGCGGTGATCGTCGGGAAGCGGGCGGCGATCGAGCACGTCGTGGTCACGGTCCTCGCCCGCGGGCACCTCCTCGTGGAGGACGTGCCTGGCGTCGGGAAGACGACGCTCGCGAAGGCGGTGTCGCGCTCGATCGACGGCTCGTTCAAGCGCGTCCAGTTCACCCCGGACCTCCTCCCCGCCGACGTCACCGGCGTCAACGTGTTCAACCAGCGCACGGACGAGTTCGAGTTCCAGCCCGGACCCGTGTTCGCCAACGTCGTCCTCGGCGACGAGATCAACCGGGCGCCGCCGAAGACGCAGTCGGCCCTGCTGGAGGCGATGGAGGAGGGACAGGTGACGACCGACGGGGAGACGCGGGCCCTCCCGGACCCGTTCTGCGTGATCGCCACCCAGAACGACGTCGAGCCCGGGCAGACGTACGAGCTCCCGGTGGCGGAGGTCGACCGGTTCACGAAGAAGATCCGGCTCGGCTACCCGAGCACCGAGGAGGAGGCCGAGATCATCGGCCGGATGGCGGGCGACCACCCCGTCGACGCCGTGGAGCCGGTCGCGTCGATCGAGGAGGTCCGGCGCGCCCGGGTCGCCGTCGCCGACGTCGACGCGACAGAACCCGTCCGCGAGTACGTCGCGCGGCTGGCGACGTACACGCGGCAGAACGCCCGGCTCGGGGTCAGTCCGCGGGGGAGCCTCGCGCTGCTCCGGACCGCGCAGGCGCGGGCCGCGCTCGACGGCCGCGGGTACGTGATTCCCGACGACGTCCAGACCGAGGCGCCGACCGTGTTCGCGCACCGCGTCCGCTCCGACTCCGGGACCGACGGGGAACAGGTGGTCGAAGACGCGCTGAACCGGACGAGCGTGGAGTGATCTCTCGTGCCGTCGCCGACCCTCACCCGACGGGGCCGCGTCGTCGTCGCGGTCTGCGTCGTCGGCGTCGGCATGGCGCTGGCCGCGAGCGGGCGGTCGATCGAGGCGGTCGTCCTGCCGAGCGCCGTCGCGCTCGCGGCCGGGTACGTCCAGCTCGCCCGGATCGAGGAGCCGGCGGCCAGGCGGAGCCTCCCGCCGGAAGGGTTCGTCGGCGAGACCGGCGAGGTGCGGCTCTCGTTCCACTCCCGGGGGGCGGGCGAGCTGTCGCCGACGTACGTCGCCGACGTCGCCGACGCGCTCGACGACGGGCTGGAGGGGCCGACGGAGCCGGTCCGCACCTCCGTCGGCGACGCGCCGGCGACGTACCGCGTCCGCTACCTGCGCCGAGGCGAGCGGGAGTTCGGCCCCGTCACGGTGACCGCGAGCGACGTCTTCGGGCTCTTCGAGCGGCAGGCGGTGATCGAGTCGTTCGACGCGACCCTCGCGTACCCGGCGTGCCGCGAGATCCCGACGTGGTTCCGCCGGGCACTGTACGCCGACGACGCCGTCGGAGCGAGCCGGCGGCGAGAGGAGTTCGACCGCCTGCGCGAGTACGCGCGGGGCGACCCCCTCCGCGACGTCCACTGGCCCGCGACCGCGAAGCACGGCGAGATCGTGGTGAAGGCGTTCGCCGCGGAGACCGAGCGCGGCCGCGTGGCGATCGCCGGCGAGGCCGGAGGCGAAGGCGCGGGGACGGCGAGGGAAACCGAACGCGGGAGCGACCGAAATCCCGCCGACGACCTCGCGAGCGCGGCCGCCAGCCTCGCGCTCGCGCTGCTTGACGACGGCGTGCCGGTGGACCTGACGCTCCCCAACGGCGAGGTCTCGGCGGACCCGGGCGCGCGGGGGCGACGGGCGGTGCTCGAACTGGCCGCGCGGACGCGTCCCGGCACGGTCGGCGACGACGAGGCTGACGTGCGCGTCGTCGCCGACGAGCGCGGCGCCCGGTACCGCGTCGGCGACCGGGCGGTCGCGTTCGACGAAGTGGCCGGGGCGACGGTCCGCGGGGCGGGCGACGGCGAGACGAGCGTCGACGAGGCGGCGACCGGTCCCCCGGACGACGGCTCCGGCGCTGCGGTCGCCGACGACGGCGGGGCCGGAGAGACCGCGCCCGGCGGGGCGCCGTCCGCGGACCGGAGCGAGGTGATCGCCGATGAGGGCCGCCGCTCGGCGGCCTGGAGCGGGTCGGACGAGGGGAGAGCCCCGGCGGACGGCGACCTCGCGGCGGCTGGCGGCGGTCGTCGACCGCCTGTCCTCGGCGTCGCGGTCGGTCACGCCGCCTACCTCTCGGTGTTCCTCGCCGCGACCGACGGTCGTGGGCGGCGTCGACGCGGGGCGCGTCGCAGGTCGCGGGTCGCCGGCGCCGCGGGCTTCCTCCTCGCGCGGTACGTCGGCGAGCGCGCGGCGCTCCGCCTGACGGTCGTCCTGTTCGCCGCGACGCTGGCGGGGTACTACTTCGCGATCCCCGAGAGTCAACGCGCGCTGTTCTCGGTCCGGCGCGTCGCGATCGACGTGGTCTCGCTGTTGACCGGGCTCTCCATCCTCCGCCTCGCGCTCGCCGACGTCTGGGTCCTCGCGGTCGCGCCGGTGCCGACGTTCCTCGTCGGCTACCTCGTCGGCCGCGGGCGACACGTCGCGGCCGCCGGCGCCGCGGGCGGCACGCTGGCCTTCCTCGTGCTCACCGGCGACGCGGGCGGGACGACCACGCTCGTCGGCGTCGTCGGCGTCGCGCTCGCCGCCGGCCTCTCGACGCTGTCGATGCCGGGCGGGATCCGGGACCACGGCGACACCCTCGCCGCGGTCTTGGCGGCGATGGTCCTCGTGAGCGCGACGCTCACCCTGCTGCCGGCCGGCGCGGCCCAGCCCTGGGGGATCGACCGCGGCACCCCGACGCTGGAGTCGTCGATCGAGGCGGACGACGAGGTCGAGGTCGTCGGCCCGACGCGGCTCTCGCCCGAGGTGCGCTACACGATCGAGAGTCCGGTGGCGGCGAACTGGCACGCCGGCGCCTACGACACCTACACCGGGGACGGCTGGGTGCGGTCCGGCGAGCAGTCGCCGCTCGACGGACCGCTCGACGGGCCCCCGGGCAACGCGACGCGCGTGAACGTCACGATCACCGCCGAGACGGAGTCGCCGTCGCTGCCGGCGCCGTGGCAGGCGGTCGACGTGCGGGGGCCCGCCGCCCAGACCGCACGGGTGGACGAGCACGGGACGCTCCGGCTCGCCGAGCCGCTGGGAGCGGGCGAGTCGGTCACGGTCGAGAGCCGGGTGCCCGACGCCGACCCCGCCGCGCTCCGGAGCGCGGGCACCGACTACGACCCCGCGATCGAGGAGCGGTACACCCAGCTCCCCGAGAGCACCCCCGACCGCGTCGGAGAGCGCACCGAGGAGATCATCGCGGCGTCGAACGCGGAGACCCCGTACGACCGGGCCGTCGCGATCGAGCGCTACCTGCGCGAGGAGTACGAGTACTCGCTGACCGTCCGGAAGCCCGACGGCGACGTGGCCGACGCGTTCCTCTTCGAGATGGACGCCGGCTACTGCGTCTACTTCGCGACGACGATGACCGCGATGCTGCGATCGCAGGGGATCCCGGCGCAGTTCGTCACCGGCTACTCGGAGGGCGAGCGGATCGGCGAGGACCGGTACGTCGTCCGCGGCCAGGACGCCCACGCGTGGGTCAAGGCGTACTTCCCGGGCCACGGCTGGGTCACCTTCGACCCGACGCCCGCGGCCGAGCGCGAGGAGACCCGGACCGCGCGCCTCGCCGACGCGCGCGCCGCGGGCGACGAGGACGTGGACGTCCCGGCCTCCGAACCCGCTCGGGGCGCGCCGTCGATCGTCCCCGAGGCCGGCGTCAATGACCCGTCGTCGACGACGGCCGACGTGCCGAACGACAGCAACGGGACGGCGGCGACCGGCGGCGACGCGGCCGACGCCGCCGCGCCCGGCGACACCGCCGTCGGAGCGAGACAGGAGGGGCTCACCCGCGGCGCCGTCGGCGGCGAGGCGCGGCCGAGCGGGGACGGCTCCCCGATCCCGTCGCGCGAGACCGTCGCCTACTGGCTGGTCGCGGCCGTCATCGGCGTCACCGGCGCCCGCCGTTTCGGCGTCGGCAGGCGCGCGCGCCGCGCCGCGCGCCTCCGCCTTCCGTGGGTCAGTTCCGATCCGGCCACGGACGCCCGGCGCGCGTTCGCCGACCTCGAGTACCTGCTCGGCCGTCGCTACCGCGAGCGGCGCGCCGGGGAGACCCCGCGGGCCTACCTCGACGCGCTCCGGCTCCGCGGCCTCGACGAGCGGGCGCTCGCCGTCGGGGAGACGTACGAGCGGGCGACGTACGCCGGGACGGTGACGCGCGCGGAGGCGGACGAGGCGCGCCGGACCGTTCGGCGGCTCGCGTTGGAGGCGACGCCGGTTCTCGGGCGGCTGTTCGACTGAGGCGGCCGAGCGGCGCCGACCCCCATTCGCGTGCTCGATCCGGTCGCTGGCCCGAAAGAACGGGCGACGGACATCCGACGCGGCCGCACTCCCGACACTATTTAATACGGTCACCCTGTAAGTTCGGCTGTAATGTCGGAAGTCTGCTCGACGTGCGGACTGCCCCAGGAACTCTGCGTCTGCGAGGACGTCGCGAAGGAGTCCCAGCAGATCAGCATCCGCATCGACGAGCGCAGGTACGGTAAGGAGGTAACGGTCATCGAAGGATTCGACCCGAAAGACGTCGACCTGAGTTCCCTCTCGTCGGATCTCAAGTCGAAGTTCGCCTGCGGCGGCACCGTCGAGGACGGCGCCATCGAGCTGCAGGGGAACCACTCGGGCCGCGTGGAGGACTTCCTCCGCGACAAGGGCTTCAACGTCGCGTGACCGTCACCTGACCGTCCGCCGTCGAGCGATACACGGATTCGGTTCTTCGAACGACCCCGTCCGGCGAGCCGCGGCGCCGTGAGCCGAGGCGCTCTCCGACCGGCCTTTTAAACGAGGAGCGCCACCCGGCCGACGACGAACGCGGCCGCCGCGAGGAAGGTGCCGTACTTGAACCGCCGTTGCGCGGTCGTCGGGTCGGCGAACCCCTCGTAGCAGGCGTACAGCATGACCGCGTCGGCGACGGCGACGAGCAGGAGGTAGACGCCGCCGAAGGTGCCCGTGAAGTACGGGACCGGGCTCGCCGCGACGGCGACGAGGAGCGCGCCGGTGCCGATCCAGAGGGCGCGGTCCTCGCCGACCGCGATCGGGAGCGTGCGGAGCCCCTCCTCGCGGTCGCCGGCCACGTCCTCGACGTCTTTGATCACCTCGCGGGTGAACGTCGAGAGCCCGGCCAGGAGCGCGAGGACGGCGACGGCCGCCGGCTCCCCGACCGCGGCGCCGCCGAACAGGAACGTCGAGCCGACGAGGTAGGAGACGAGGGCGTTGCCGAGCCCCGGTGTCCCCTTAAATACCGTCGTGTAGGTGACGAGCGCGACGAGGTTGACCGCGGCGATGGCGATCGCCAGCGGCGGCAGGAGGGCCGCGAACGCGACGGCGACGAGGAACCAGACGGCGGCGACGCCGAGCGCCCCCCGCGCCGAGACGGCGCCGCGCGGGATCGGGCGGTCGGGCCGATTGACGGCGTCGATGTCGCGGTCGAAGTAGTCGTTGATCGCGTTGCCCGCGGCGACCGCGAACGCGGTGACGACCGCGGCGACGGCCGTGGGGACGACGGCGCCCGCGGCGCCGGCGACGAACGCGCCCGTCCCCGTGAGGACCGCGGCGGCGACGCAGTTCGCCGGCCGCGCCAGCTCCGCGACCCCGCGCGCTGTGTCGTTCACGTCGTCTCGCATCACCGCGGCGCGGCACATAAACGACCCGGGATTCGAGTCGGGGGTCGCGGCGGCCGGAGGCCGTAGCGGGCTCGGGCCACCGCGGGTGCCCGCGGCGCGGCCGCGATTCTCTCGGCTCGGAATCGGCCACGAACGTTTATGAAGTGTGCAATGATACGGACGTGTATGGCTAAAGGCCTGGACGTCGGCACGATGAACATCCTCTCCGGACGACAGGAAGGCGCGGAGACGGTGTTCGTACAGCAGCGGAACTCGTTCGTCGAGATCGAGTACAGCGACATGGCAGAGCAGATGCTCTCTCGCAGCGACGTCCTCCACATCCGCAAGGACGACAAGGTGTACGTCGTCGGCGACGACGCGCTCAACTTCGCGAACATCTTCAACAAGGAGACGCGTCGCCCGATGCAACACGGAATCTTATCCAGCGACGAGGCCTCCGCGATCCCGATGATCAAGCTCATCACCGAGCAGGTGGTCGGCGAGCCCTCGAAGCCGAACGAGCGCCTCTTCTACTCCAGCCCGGCCGACCCGATCGACTCCGGGCTCACGACGCTGTACCACGAGAAGACGCTGGAGTCGATGCTCGGCGACATGGGGTACGACCCCGAGCCGATCAACGAGGGGATGGCGGTCATCTACTCCGAGCTCGCGGACAACAACTTCACCGGGCTCGGGATCAGCTTCGGCGCGGGGATGACCAACGTCTGTCTCGCCTACTACGCGGTGCCCGTCATGAAGTTCTCCATCGCCCGCGGTGGCGACTGGATCGACGAGCAGACGTCGCAGGCCACGGGGACGCCCGTCGACAAGGTGACGAGCATCAAGGAGGACGACTTCGAGCTCGACTTCCGCACCGACGTCGGCGGCGTCGAGGGCGCGCTCGCCATCTACTACGAGAACCTGCTCGACTACGTCATCGAGAACATCAGCCGCGAGGTCGACGAGGAGGACGTCGAGGAGGGGCTCGACGTCCCCGTCGTCGTCACCGGCGGCACCTCCAGCCCGAACGGGTTCAAGGACCTGTTCGCCGACCACCTCGAGGACGCGAGCATCCCGTTCTCGATCAGCGGCGTGCGCTCGGCCGAGGAGCCGATGTACAGCGTCGCCAGCGGCGCGCTGGTCGCGGCCCGCTCCGAGGAGGGCGAGGCGGCCGACGAGAGCGCAGGGGAGCCCGCGGCGGAGGAAGCCGCGCCCGAGTCGGAGGACTGACCGGACGGTCCCCGGCTCCGAGAACTGACCGGACGGTCCCCGGCTCCGAGAACTGACCGGACGGTCCCCGGCTCCGAGAACTGACCGGACCGTCCCGGCTCCGAGCTACCCTCGCCGTCCGCCCCCGCCGCGCGGTCCCGCTTTTTTGATCCGTGAGGACGCGCCGAACGCCTAAGCCGACGGCCGACCGATCGACCGCATGGTCGAAGTCGCGGGTGACGACGGCGACCGACGGCTCCGCGTCGACCTCGAGGTCGACCCGTCCGACGAGTGGGACTGCCCGATCGTCTCGCAGTCGGAGCGCGCGTCCGACGTCACCGTCAACGCGGTCGGCGACGAGTGTACGGTCGAAGTGCAACCGCCGGGCGAGGAGGGGATCCGCCGCGCGCGCGGCCAGATCAGCGAGGACTGCCTCTGTCGCGTCTTCCAGGAGTTCGGCTACGTCCCCCGCGTGCGACGGGTCGACGAGGGGACGGTGTCGGTCACGACGTACGTCGACGACCGCGACGCCGTCCGCGAAGTGGTCGCGACGCTCAGGGAGACGCTCGACCGCGTGCGGCTGCTCCGGCTCGCCGTGGTCGCGGGTCCCGAACCGACCGAGCAGGCGACCGTCGACCTCTCCGCGCTCACCCCGAAGCAGCGCGAGGGGATGGAGCTCGCCGTCGTCCGCGGCTACTTCGACGACGCCGCCGACGTCTCCCTCGGCGAGCTCGCCGGCGAGCTGGAGATCAGCAAGTCGGCGCTCTCGCAGCGGCTCCGGTCCGCGCAGGCGAAGCTCGTCACGGACGCCTTCGAGGGAGTCGACGACTGACCGCCGATCACCGAGGGGTTCCCGAGTCCCGTCGGGTCAGTCCGCCGCCGATTCGCCGCGGATCCGCCGTAACGCCTCCGCGCCGTCGCGCTCCGCCTCCGTGAGGTAACACTTCGGATCGGGCGCGAACGGGTCGCCGTGCGCCGAGAGGGCGCGGAGCCGCGAGCCGCCCCGACAGACCTCCTTGTACGCGCAGTCCGCGCACCGCCCGGTGAGCCGTTCCTCGCGGTCGCGGAGCCCGGCGAGGAGCGGGTTCGACTCGTCCGACCAGATCGCGCCGAACGAGCGGTCCCGGACGTTGCCGGGGGAGTACCCCTGCCAGAACTGCGTGAGGTGGACGTTGCCGACGGGGTCGACGTCGGCGACGCGCTCGCCGGTCGGGTCGCCGCCGTTGCGCCGCAGGTGCTCGTGGATGAGCCGGGCGCGGTCCGTGCCGATCTCCCGGTCGGCGTACTCGACGAGGTGACCGGCGTCGGCGTAGTTGCCGACGAGCAGCGTCTCGATCTCCTCGCCCGCGGCGTGGTACTCGCGGGTGAGGTCACAGAGGTCCGTGACCGCCTTCCGGGTCGCCTCCGGGCTCAGGTCCACGTCCGCGATCTCGGCGCCCCGCCCGCCGTAGTCGAGGTGGTAGAAGCAGAAGCGGTCGACGCCGACGTCGACGAGGAGGTCGACGACGCCCGCGAGGTCGTCGACGTTGTGCTCGGTGATCGTGTAGCGAAGCCCGGTCTTGAGCCCGACGTCGAGACAGGCCTCGATCCCGCGGACGGCGGCGTCGAACGCCCCCTCCTCTCCCCGGATCCGGTCGTTGCGCTCGGGGAGCCCGTCGACGGAGACGCCGGCGTACTTGAGTCCCGCCGCCTTCAGCTCTCGGGCGTTCTCGCGGGTGAGCAGGGTCCCGTTCGTCGAGAGGACGGGTCGGATCCCGGCGTCGTCGGCGTACGAGACGAGCTCCGGGAGGTCCTCGCGGACGAGCGGCTCCCCGCCGGAGAAGAGGAGCACCGGGACGCCGAACTCGGCGAGGTCGTCGATGAGCGCCTTCCCCTCCGCCGTCGACAGCTCGTTCGGCGCCCCCTCCCGATCGGCCGCGGCGTAGCAGTGTTCGCAGTAGAGGTTACACCGCTTCGTCGTGTTCCAGACGACGACCGGGCGGCGCTGCTTGTCATCGGTTATCTGCGGCTTCTTCGAGTCCCCCGCGGCGTCGTACCGGAGCCCGTCGCTCTCGGCGTCGAGCCCGCAGAGGAGCTTGCTGACGGAGATCATCGGTCTCCCTCCGGGGCCGTCTCGTCCTCGCGTGCGGGGTCCGAGTCGTTCTCGACCGGTGCGCTGCCGCAGGCGACGGTGGGCGTCCCCTCGGTCTCCTCGTACACGCGCGGTTCGTCGCTCGCGTCGTCACGTGAGGCCGACTCGTCGCCGGACCGCTCGTCCGCCGCCAGCGACTCGGCGGAGTAGCGGTGCGTCTCCTCGGCGGGGCAGACCCACACGTCGCGGGCGTACCAGGCGAAGAGCTTGCTCGCCTCCTCGTGAGCGACGTCCGGCGTCGGCGCCGCGACGGTGCCGACGTGACGGAGCGGATCCGCCTCTTCCTCCCGGACGAACACCTCGAAGCGCCGGCCGTCCGCCGAGCGTGGGCCCCCCGCTCCGGCGGTTCGGTCCGTCTTCTCGACCATACTCGGCGTACGAACGACCCCCAGAACTCGGTTTCGCGCGTTCTCACGGGGGCGAAACCCGCCCGAACACGTTCGGACACAAAAAAATAAACCGCATGAAGATATAGCAAACCGCGATTTGCGGTCGACTCCGCGAGCGCGGCGCGCACAGATTCGCCCGCGATCGCTGGATTCGGCCGCGAAGCTCGAAATCGAGCGCAGACGCGTCGCGGAGGCGGAGCGCTGGGGCCGAGGCCACCTGTTATGTCCGACAGTCACCTACGGGCCCCCATGCGCGAACTCGTCTTCGCCCTCGAGTACGAACCGGGGCGCAACAGGGTGGCCGACGCGCTCGCCGCCCACCCCGGGGCGCGGGTGCGGTCGCTGTCGCTGCACGCCACCGACGACCACCTCTGGCGGGTCGACCACGCCACGGGCGCGCCGGACGCGCTCGCGGCCGTCGAGGCCGCCTTCACCGACGGCGACTACTACGCCGACTGCCTCGCGACGGAGGACTGCGGCGCGACCCAGACCACCCGGGTCCTCGACCGGACCGACGACACGCTCGTGCTGTACACCGACTGGGAGCCCACGCCCGTCTGCGCGTCCGTCCCGCACATCGCCCGCGACCACCTCGGCGACGGCGTGCTGTTCGAGACCCGCCACGAGGGGCGCCACTACACCTGGCGGCTCATCCACTCCGGCGAGGGCGACGTGGGGGCCTTCTTCGACGCCCTCCGGACCGCCGTCGGCGACGCCGCCCGCACGGAGCTACTCAGGACGGCGCACACCTCGGCGGGCGACGAGACGCGGGCCGACGCGGACAGCGTCGGGCTCTCCCCGGAGCAGGAGGCCGCGCTCAGGGCCGCGGTCGAGCACGGCTACTACGAGTCGCCGCGGGCGGTCGACGCCGGCGCGCTCGCGGCCCACCTCGACGTGCCGCGCTCGACGCTCACCTACCGGCTCCGCCGGGCCGAAGAGCGGCTGGCGAAGGCGCACGTCGCCCGATCGGTCACGGGCGACGCCGCGCCCGCGTCGTTCGACTGACCGAGCCGCCGTCGACGATCGGCGTCAGTTGGAAATTTCCAACCAAGGCTTATCGATACGAGGGCCCTCTCTCGACGTAATGAGTGACGAGCCGGACGGACGCGGAGACGCACACGGGGACGAGGCCGCCGCCGGCGGCGCGACCGACGAGCATCGCGAGCTGACCGCCGGCCTCGCGGTCCCCGAGATGGACTGCCCGTCGTGCGCCGGGAAGGTCGACAGCGCACTGGGGCGGGTCGACGGGGTGACCGACGTCGCGCTCAACCCCACCGCCGGGACCGCGACGGTCACGTACGACCCCGATCGCGCGGACGAGAGCGATGTCGTCGCGGCGATCGAAGGAGCCGGTTACGAGGTCACCGGCGGCCGATTGGGCGGCGAGGGGAGCGCCGACGGCGACCGCGGTGGGACCGCCGACGGGGCGTCCGGCGACGTCGCCGTCGCGCCCCCGTCGGCGGTCTGGACGACGCCGCGCGCGAAGAAGACGTGGCTGGGCGCGGTCCTCGTGGTCGCCGGGCTCCTGTTCGAGTTCGTCCTGACGGGGCGGAACCCCGCGGTGGCGAGCGTGCTCGGCGTCCCGCTCACGCTCGCGGACGTGCTGTTCGTCGGCGCCGTCGCGGCCAGCGGGATCCCCGTGATCCGCGGCGGCTACTACTCCGCGCTGAACCGGAGCCTCGACATCGACCTGCTGATGGGGACGGCCATCGTCGCCGCGACCGGGATCGGTTACTTCGTCGAAGCCGCCACGCTCGCGGTCCTCTTCAGCGTCGCCGAGCTGCTGGAGGACTACGCGATGGACCGCGCCCGCGACTCCCTGCGCGAGCTGATGGAGCTGTCCCCGGACGAGGCCACCGTCAGGCGAGAGGGCGGCGAGACGACCGTCCCGACCGACGACGTCGCGGTCGGCGAGACCGTGATCGTCCGCCCGGGCGAGAAGGTCCCGCTCGACGGGACGGTGATCGAGGGGGAGAGCGCGGTCGACGAGTCCCCGATCACCGGCGAGAGCGTCCCCGTCGACAAGGCCCCGGGCGACGAGGCGTTCGCGGGCGCGATCAACGAGGAGGGGTACCTGGAGATCGAGGTGACCTCGACCGCGGGCGACTCCACCCTCTCGCGGATCATCGAACTGGTGCAGGGCGCGCAGGCGGAGAAGACGGAGACGGAGCGGTTCGTCGACCGCTTCGCGGGCTACTACACGCCGGTCGTAGTCGTCTTAGCGATTCTGACGGCCGCGGTGCCGCCACTGGTGATCGGCGAGCCGGTGACCGTCGACCTCGCCGGCTACCCGTTCGTCTTCGCCGCGGACTGGGGGACGTGGTTCGTCCGCGGGCTCACGCTGCTCGTGATCGCCTGCCCCTGCGCGTTCGTCATCTCGACGCCGGTCTCGGTCGTCTCCGGGATCACCAGCGCGGCGAAGAACGGCGTCCTGATCAAGGGCGGCAACCACCTGGAGGCGATGGGCCAAGTCGACGCCGTCGCGCTCGACAAGACCGGGACGCTCACCCGGGGCGAACTCGCCGTCACCGATCTCGTCCCGCTCGGCGGCGCCGACGAGGAGACGCTGCTCGGTCGGGCCGCCGCGCTGGAGCGCCGGAGCGAACACCCGATCGCCGCCGCGATCCTCGGCCGCGCCGAGCGCGCGGGCGTGAGAGCCCTCGCGGAGCCGGCCGGGTTCGAGAGCCTGACCGGGAAGGGCGTCCGCGCGGATATCGACGGCGAGACGTACTACGCCGGGAAGCCGGCGCTGTTCGAGGGGCTCGGCTTCGACCTCTCGCGGGCCCGTGCAAAGACCGACGGCGGGGTCGCGGACGGCGGGGTCGTGACCGAGGGCGACGACGGCGGGCCCGGAGGAGCCGGCGACGGCGCGTTCGCCGAGGGGTCGCTCGCCGCGTTAGAGAGCGAGGGGAAGACCGTCGTGCTCGTCGGGACGGCGACGGAGCTGACCGGGGCGATCGCCGTCGCGGACGAGGTTCGCCCCGAATCGAAGCGGGCCGTCGAGCGCCTCCGCGAGCTCGGCGTGGAGCGCGTCGTGATGCTGACCGGCGACAACGAGGGGACGGCGCGGGCGATAGCCGAGTCGGTCGGCGTCGACGAGTACCGCGCCGAGCTCCTGCCGGAGGAGAAGGTCGCGGCGGTGGAGTCGCTGCGGGCCGAGTACGGCGAGGTCGCGATGGTGGGCGACGGGATCAACGATGCCCCCGCGCTGGCGACGGCCGACGTCGGCGTCGCGATGGGCGCCGCGGGGACGGACACGGCCCTGGAGACCGCCGACATCGCGCTGATGGGCGACGACGTGGCGAAGCTCCCGTACCTCTACGCGCTCTCGCACACGGCCAACGGGGTCATCCGCCAGAACGTCTGGGCGAGCCTCGGGGTGAAGGCGCTGCTCGCGCTCGGCGTGCCGCTGGGGCTGGTGAGCGTCGCCGTCGCGGTCGTCGTCGGCGACATGGGAATGAGCCTCGGCGTCACCGGCAACGCGATGCGGCTCTCCGGGATCGAGCCCGAGTCGTACGAGTAGTCGGGGGCGCGAGGCCGACGCTCGCGGCGCGACAAACAAACATGAACTATTATTAAGGATGCCCGTCTCGGGAGAATCGTGCCACCCGTAGTACACGACTGACGCAGGCTCGGAATCGGCGGCGACGCACCCCGAGGGTCCGAGTACGCGCGAGACGAGCATCGAAGCGGAGACGCCGGACCGCGACGACGAACTGCCAACCGCGGAGGAAGCGATCGCGCAGTGCGCGGCGGCGTTCGACGCGACGGACGACGGGCGACTACCCAACGGGATCGACCGATGGAACGCGTACGCGGGGTCCTGTCACGGCGGCGACTGACCGCCCGCCGACCGCGTTTTTCCAGATGCCGACGACGACCGAGCGGCGACGCCGCGAACCCGTTCGAGCGGGGCCTCAGGTCGCGGGAACGAGGCGGCCCATTCAAACCCGCGGCGCTCGTCATCAGCGGGCATGTGCCCGAGCGAACGCGGAGGCGATCCGCCGTGGAAGTGAGCGACCGGGACCCCGACGCGTCGGCGCCCGTAGCGGCGTCGGTCGAGGTCGAGCTGTCCGGGCTCGCGGACGGGGTCGTCGCGTGCGACGAGTTCGACGACGGGGCGCTCGAATCGGTCGCCGAGGAGTTCCTGTGCGCCAGCGGCGAGCGGTGGGGCGGCGCGTGGCGCGGGGTCGCCGTCGGGTCGCTGCTGGACCGTCCGGACGTGACGGTCGCCCCAGACGCGACCCACGTCCGCGTCGCCGCCGACGGCTACGCCGTCTGCGTCCCGCTGAAAACGGCGCTCGACGCGGTGCTGGCCGTCGAGCGCGGCGGCGACCCGCTGCCGGCCGCCCGCGCGCCGCGGTTCGTCGCCCCCGTCGACGCCGGCCGGACGGTGAAGAGAGTGCGGGAGCTCCGGTTCCTGCGGCTGGCCCCGGGAGAAGACCCCCAGGAGTACGAGGATCTCGGGTATTGACCGCGGCGACTCCGACCCGGTTAGCCCCGCCGCCGACCCGTCGGCTTTAGTCCGCGAGGCGACTACCGTCGAGCGGCCGATGACGACGCACCGCTCCGAGCTGCCTCGGCACCAGCGATGACGAGCCCTATGAGTGCCGAGGCCACCGATTTACGTCGACAATACATTCAGACTCATACACGACCCCACAACTGAGTGCTATTGCCTCGTGTTTCGGCCCTAGCGAGATCCACGGTTATCGATCCGAGACTGCTGTCCCATATTCGAGTTCCAGTCCACTACAGCTCACCCATGTCGGTGATGTCGACGACCGTCTCGTTTGCGAGATCGATTTCCGCGCGGTATCTGGCGTCTTCCCTGCCGGCGCGCCCGATCCGGACGACTGCCCGGTCCTCGACGTAAGACGGTTCTCTGTCGACTGTCACGGTGTCGTCCGATTTCTCGACTGTGAGGTTCCTGATCTTTACCGTCTCCCCGGCGGAGAGGGTGCTGTCTGTCTCTTCGACGTCGAATGTGAACGTCGCGGTCTGTGCCTCCCCGGAGTTCAGCTTCCTTATAGGTTCGACCGTGAGTTCCTCGTTTTCGACCGTTTCGAGGTACGACGCGACGGTCCGGTTGGCCCGGACAATCTCGACAGCGCGTCCCCGTTCGTGCCGAGTAAACCGGTCGTTCTCTCGCGTCGTGATCAAAATATCGCCTCCGTCTTCGGTGAGTTCGATATCACTCGTCTCCGAGACATTCGTCACCACCGCGGAGTCACTCCTGTCGCTGGAGGCGGTCACGTTGGTACCAGCGATGCTGACTTCTCCCACCTGGTCCCTGTCGGCGATGGGGTCCCCGACCCCGAGCGCGGCGAGTGTGCCCGCGAGACCGACGCCGACGCTCGCGAGCACGAGGAGGACGACGAGGCCAGTCCGGGCGTCCTCATTCATACGTGACCGTTGGGTGAAAGAGCTCATGAGTACTGGGATGAAACGCGTTCGAAACGCGTTTCGCAGGCGTTTCAACCCGGTTTCGGGCCGAATTTTGCCAGTCGATATCGACGGAGATTAGGGAAGGGATTCGAAGTATCAACCTATGGATTTGCAGGCCCTCCACGGTAAGCAGCTCCTCGCTGCGGTCGTCTTCGTCGCCGCCACAGTCGTTCTCGCGGTACAGCTGATAACCCCCACACCAGTCGTCGTCTCTGTCGGTGAAGGCGGTACGGAGGTCGCGGAACTGGGCGGGTACTTCCAGTACCGTGATGTAGCGGTCATCACCGTCTCTGCGGTCCTGCTCGGTTCGAGCGGGACGTACCTCGTTACAACGGATTGGTCGGGTAGAGATGCCAAATCACCGGCTATCGACCGGAGACCGCCGGATTCCGCCGGCGGCGCGGTGCGGACGGATGGGAACGACGGGCTCGCACCGAGCGGGGACCTCCTCGACGCGCGCCGCGAGGAGTCGGAGGAAACCGCCGAGCGCCTGGCGAAAAACGAGCGTGAGATCTACGAGACGATCCTCGACGAGGACGGCGTGATGGCCCAAAGCGACATCGTCGACGCGACGGATCTCTCGAAGGCGACGGTCAGCCGCACGCTCGACAGCCTGGAGACGAAAAACCTCGTCGAGCGCAGACGCCGCGGGATGGGTAACATGGTTTTGCTCCTGTAGCCGAAACCCGTTTCGAAACCGTTTCAAACGCCTTCTCAACGGGTCTCTAAGGGGTTTTTCTTACAAGGTCCAGGTGGAGCGATCCTCCGAACGGATCACTCCGATACACAATGCGAACGAAGCTAATCGCGCTCGCCCTCGCGGCGATGCTCACCGTTGGAGCCGGTGGCGTCGTCGCAGCCGGAGCGAGCTCTGGTGACGCATCCGGAGAACAGCTTCCAGATGACTACACGGTCGAGATAACCGATCCGTTTGACGAACTGTCCTCGGACGAGGTCGACGAGGCCATCGAGACAGCCTGGTCCGACGAGCAGGTCCAGAGCAGCCTCGATGCCGGTGACGGCGTCCACTTCGACGTCGTCGCGGGCACGGAGAAGGTGCAGGTCGCCGTCGCACCCGGCTCCGACGCCGAGGATCAGGTCGTCGCCAAGATCGATTCCGATGGAACCGTGACGGACGTCTTCGAGCCGTCGCTGACGGCCGAAGATTCCGAGACGCTCGATATCGCTGAACCGGTCGACGCCTCCGGGGACGGCACTATCCGTGTCGAGGACGAGGACCACGAGTACGACGAGAAACTATCCGCAGACCAGGCGATACAGGTCGAAGTGAAGAACATGAGTCTCCTCGAGGATGGCGAGAGTGTCAGCGTCGAGGTTGCCGATGAGTAGTCGGTGAGGACAGCCGTCCAGCCCGTGGCGGAAATCGCGATCCGCGGCCTGGTCCCCACGCCGTAGGAACCGACGCCCGACGCGGAAACGTCACTGCTGGACACTCCGCGACACGCTCCGTACAGGGTGTCCCTCCGATTCGGCACCACGACCCACGAACAGTATTTCCCCGCAGTCTGTCACCCCGCGGACATTCTTTCAGACCCCTGGGAGCACCGTCATCAACCAAGTTCCGCGTACCGACGCTCGATATCGATCACCGGCCGCGGGTAGTCGACGCCGAGTTCGACGCCGTAGCTGGCCTGCTCGTCGTCGCTCAGCCGCCACGGGCGGTGAGCGTACTCGGCCGGCAGACCGTCGAGTTCGGGGAGCCAGGTCCTGATGTACGCGGCCGCGTCGTCGTGGTACTCGCCCTGCGAGAGCACCTCGAAGCGGTTGTCCCGCGAGTCGTTGCCGACGCCGGTCTGGTAGACCCAGTTCCCCCAGTTCGAGACGATGTCGTAGCCGACGAGTTTCGGTCCGCAGAGTCCGCACAGGCATGAGGCCGTAGTACTGTGACGAGAGTATCTGGTTTCCTGTCGCAGATTGGCTCCATCGTCGTGGCTGGACAGTGTATACCGCTCGCGGCGAAGACCGATTCGGTGACCCGGATACAGAACATCTCGCCTCCCGCGATAAGAATGATAGAAGTATTCAGCACTGCTAGATAATCGCAGGCCGAAGTCGGTTGGTACTGGTAAGTCGTCGGGGTTCGAGCGTCGAGGCCACGTTTTCGCGTTCGCCCTGACGCACTCCGGCGACCGCCCGGTCGCCGCCGGCGAGTGACGCACCGATACGCGGCAGACGCGACCCGTGCGTCGGACGCGGCCATAGAGTTATGATACCGGGGAACACGCCTCCTGTATGCCAGTTGTCTCGTTGCTGTCGGAGACGTACTTCGGAAGCACGATCCAGCAGTACTTCCTGTTTTTCGCCGTGCTGTGCCTCGGTGCAGTGGTCGGCCGGTCGCTGAGCTTCTTTTACCGGCGTAGACTGCGGCGGAAAGTCGAAGCGACGGAGACGGAGGTCGACGACATCGTCGTCTACGCGCTCGGGCGGCCCGTCGTCCTCCTCGGCGTCGTGTTCGGTGCGGTCGCGGGACGACGCATCCTCTCGCCCGTCGAGCCGCTGGAGTCGGTGTTGAACGCCTCGGTCGAGATTCCCGTCATCGTGGCTATCGCGTGGATCGCAGTCCGGTTGACGGACGGGTTCGTCGAGACCTACCTCATGAGGTACGTCGAACGCACAGAGTCCAAGCTCGACGACGAGCTCGTTCCGATTGTCAGCCGGATCGCCAACATCGCCATCGTCTCCGTCGCGGGCATCGTCGTGCTGGACTCGCTGGGGTACGACGTCGTGGCCGTCATCGCCTCACTCGGCGTGGCCGGGGTCGCAGTCGCCTTCGCTTCCCGCGAGACCATGGCCGACATCTTCGGCGGCGCGCACATCCTCTCGACGAAGCCCTTCCTCGTCGACGACATCGTCGATATCGAGGGGACGACCGGTACCGTCGAAGAGATCGGACTCCGGACGACGCGCATCCGAGACTTCGACGGGCGGGTTGTGACGCTCCCGAACGCGTCGATCGCGAAGGCCGAGGTGCGAAATATTTCCGCAGAGCCGACCCGACGGGTGAAGACCTTCCTCGGGCTGTCGTACGACACGACGCCGGCGGAGATGGAATCCGCCGTCGAACTGGTCGTCGACACGACGAACGACGTCGACGGCGTCGACGCCGAGCGGACTGGCGCGTGGTTCTGGGACTACGGGGACTCGGCGATGCGGATCAGGCTCGAGTACCACATCGAGGCCCTCGACCGCTGGAAGGAGGTCAGAGGGGCCGTGAACGGCGAGATTCAACGGGCGTTCGCGGACGCCGGGTTCGACATGGCGTTCCCGACCAGGACGGTCCGGGTCGAACGCTCAGACGGGGACGAGGAACCGATCCGTCTCGGGAAGGTCGACGACGGGGGTTGAGCCCGGACGCGGCGCCGATTGCCGACCGGTCGGACCGACCGATCGACTGGCTTTCGACCGCAATCGGCCTTCTCGTCGGAATCGGCGGAGTGCACTATTCACCGCCGGTAGCTCGAGAGTCACGAGCGCCGAGGCGGTTTCTCTGACGGACGCGTTCGCCCCAAAGTCCGGGCTGCGGGAGAGACGTTCCGACGCTCTGCCGCGGTCAGAACTCGATCGGTGACCGGTCCGCCCTCGCCACGTTCCGGTCGCGCACGGGGAACGTCCCCTCAGAGCGGGATCGAAGTTAGGGCCGGCACGAGGGAGGCGATGACGAGCCCTATGAGTGCCGAGGCCAGCTTTCTATCCATACATTTTCGAGGAGAAGTGCACGAACGTCTGAGAATCGCGTCTGCTGCCCTCTAAGAGGGGACAGTCGTCATTTGAGGTCGAATAGAGTACAATTTGAGCGGTTAGAGACGACGTGAGGCAATGGTCCGTACGACTCTGTCTCAAGAGCTATACGAATTAGCACAGAGACAGAGAATATGTCCGACGATGGATTCAGAATCTCCGAAAAGAGTGAGAACGATTAGTTGCAGAGGAGGTTGATGAACTCCCGATTAACACTCCACAGAGACAGGTTGTAGTTTTTGAACGTACAGGCCGTATTTTCTCGAACAGATGATAGCCTCGAGGGAGATTCCGGCGGAGCGTGGCTTAGAGGTTCCACTCCGGGTTGACTACGTTGCAGACGACCCGGCCGAACCCACGTCCATGGTATACTGTACCGATATCGAGGGGACGGAGCTACGGGTGGCAGTCCAAGAGCCATCGGCTACTGAATCGTCGTTGGAGACGGGCAAATGGTACCGGTTCGACCGGGTCGTCCGGTCGAGGTCACTCGGGGCCCAGCTCCTGTTTCCATCCGGTAACAGTGGCGTGGAACGTATCGAGGCACCGGAGCCTCAGACACACCCGCCACTGGCTGAACTTGACACCCCGTGGCTGGTCCAGCTAGGGGCAAGCGACGAACGTATCGCTGTGACCGTCCAAACCCGGCCGACGGATGAGACGGGGGGTATCCGGGTGGAAGACCCGGAGACGTACGAAATCGCCGCCGTTTGTTTCGCATACTGTGACCGGTCCAGTGATGCGACGGTATATCATCGCGAGGAACCCGACGCGCGAGACGAACAGCTCCTGCTCGAGCACGTCGTCGAAGACCTTTCAGAGGCAGAAGGCGCAACGCTTGTGACGCGTGGATACGACCGCTTTCCGCTCGAAATGCTCTATCAACGTCTCGCGCAAGCATCGGGGGGCGATGTCGTTGGGACCGGAGCAGAGCGGGTGCTGAACGGGTGTTTCCACGCAACCCCGGAGAGCGTCCCGGTCAGATCGGAGGCTGACGCGGTTGTCGAAGCGGCTCGTCAACTTGGCATCGAGGTCGATCCGGTTCTACTCAGCGACTACGACATCGGGATCGACCGGGCAGACTGGCGCGGCGAGGTCGACACCATGCCGCTCTCGGACGTATCCGACCCACGGATGACCGACGGTGACTATGCGACGCTCGTCGAGCGGTATCTCGGTCCCGAGGACGGATCGGTCGATTCGGCACAACTCGCTCACTGCCTGAAAGCGTACGCGAGCGCAGATCTTGGTCTACTCCGTGAACTCGTAGCGCACGGCACGATGGACCGACTCGGCTGTCCGCGGCTCTCCGAGCGCCGTCTCAAACGATAGTCAAGCCGGGCCTACCGGGATACCGTACCAGGAGTCGAACCCGGGACGGTCAGATCAAGCGAACCGACTGCGAACGGTCCTTGCACTGACCGAATACCGTCACTCCTCGTTAGTCGTCTGCGACGACGCTGTCTTCCCAGCCTTCGCTGTGAATTCGCTCGTCGGGCGCTCCAAGCTCGGCCAGTCGGTTTTTCGCCTGGACGACCATCGGCGGGACCCCGCACACGTAGAAGTCCCGGTCGGTGAACTCGTCGAACAGGTCTTCGAGGTGTTCCTGTGCGTATCCGATCCGCCCGGTCCATTCCCAGTTGGGGTCCGAGAGCACGAAGGTCAGGTTGAGATTGGGATTGTTCGCCGCCAGTTCATTGAGCGTCTCTCGGTGAATGATGGTCTCCTCTCGCTTCTCGCCGAGGAGGATGTGCGCGTGGCCAGTGCCCTCGCGCAGATACTGCCGGAGCATCGCCATCATCGGTGTGAGGCCCGTGCCGGACGCGAGGAAAGCGACGTCTCGGCTCGTGTCGACGAGTGATAACGCGCCCTCTATCGAGCCGATCTCGACCGTGTCACCCGGTCGCTTCTGGTGCATGTACGACGACGCCAGTCCGTCGTCGTAGCGTTTGATCGTCAGTGCCAGCTCTTCGCTACCGGGCAGATTCGTCGGCGTGTACGGGCGGACGATTCGCTCGTTGCCCGATTCGAACCGGATCGTCGTGTGCTGTCCCGGGTCGTACTCGAACTCGTGACCGGGTACTCGCAGACGGAACCCTTTCACTCGGGGCGTGATCTGATACGTGTCAACAACTTTTGCTTCGTGTGTCATGGTGAACGAGAGCGCTGTGTGGTGCAGCCAGGCGTGCGCTGCTCCGCTGAGGCGGTTCGGCCGTGTCGAAACATGATATGTCGGTGATCTATTAGTTTCGTCAAACGGTGTTTTGCCAGTCTCCGCGATGCGTTCCGGCAGGAACCGAGCGAAACGGTTCGATAAGGGGGTTGGCGCCGGAATCGGGCAACGCTGATGTATTGATTTTTGTTTATATATGTATAGTAGAAATACACAGGCATAAACAGCGCGGCTGGTCAGTAGTATCGAGAAGCCGTACGGCATGTCCGAGCTTCCACGTAGGGTCGACCGCCCGAAGAGTGGTAATCGAAAGTGAACAGATAATGGACTGAGCGGCGTCTATAACTGTGTTAAGTACATTCACTATGGATAGGTTGTGAGTCGTGAGTGCCGAGGCCACCGTTTCTTCCGATGCCGCCCGTCTCCCGGTCACCCGTCGGGACGCTCGCCGGCGTCGATGTCGACGCTCCCCGTCAGAACGGCGTTCAGGGCCGCCCCGGCGAGGAGCGTCAGGCCGCCGACGTACAGCCACGTCAACACCAGAAGGACGCCGCCGGCGACGCCGTACAGTCTGACGCTCTGTGAGGTCGAGATGTACAGCCGGAGCCCGACGGCGCAGAGCGCCCACGCGACCACGGCGAGCGCCGCGCCCGGAAACGCCTGCGAGAGCGTCGTCTCCGGGGCCGAGAACCGGTAGTACATCGGCAGAAACCCGGCGAAGAGCGCGACGCACAGCAGCGGAGCACTGACCGCCCTAACGACGGAGACGTCCGTCGCGACCGTCAGCGCCACCACGAGCAGCGACCCGACGGGAACGAGGACGATGATCGTCGCGAACACGATCAGACTGTCCAACACGGTCTCGACCACCGAGTGCTCGTGGCGCACGCCGTGTATCGTCTGGAACGACACGTTGATCGCCTGCACCAATCGCAGCGAGCTCCACAACAGGATCAGACCGGCGATGACGACCGCCCGTCGTCGGTCCGCGTCGTCGCCGACGATCGAATCCAACGAGGCGGCGAGCGCGCCGGCGTCGATCCCGGCCACGGCTCCGAAGAGGCCGACGGCGGGGCCGAGCCAACCGGCCGCCGAGAGCCCGATAAACGCGAACAACAGCAGCGGCACGAGGGAGTTGAACAGGTAAAACGCGACGCCCGAAGCGACGACGCCGATATCGTTTTTCCGGGCGAGCGCGACGACCGCCGCCGCGAGTTGCCTTACCGACGCGCGGGAGGGGCCCCTCGCGTCGTCGGATCCCGACGGCCTCATGCGCCGACGGAGGCTCCGTCTTCAGTCATCGAGGGCGTCGAACGGGGGTCGAGGCCTTACGGTCGACGGCGGGCGCTGGTCGACCGGTGTCGCGAGTGACGCGGTGTCCATGCGGGTAGTGGCGGAGACGATTCATTAGTTATACTGTCGCAAAACCGGCGAGGTGTCAGCGGTTCACGAGTAGAGGGCCCTGGCCTCGTCGCTACGCGGGTCGCGAGCGTCCGGACCGGTTTCTCACGTGTCGTGAGTCGGTTTTAACTCCGATAGCGTCGAGCGTTGCGCTCGACGTCGGACCGCTCGGTCGAATATGTTCTCCGTTACTGATCCGTAGCAGGTGATTAGTAAAACGCATCTGCCGCGACTGGCCGGTGTGAGACTCGTTCAGGTTTTCGTCCCGAAAGACGACCGCGACGCCGTCCGAGAGGCGCTCTCGGAGATGGAGGTGGAGTTCGTCTTCACCGACGCGAACGGTGGTCGAGAGGGGAGTCTGGCGGAGATACCGGTGCCGTCAGGCGCCGTGGGCGTGGTCCTCGACCGGCTGTACGAGGCCGGACTCGACGAGGACACGTACACCGTCGTCACGGACGTCGAGGAGGCGACGGTGCCGAACGCGGACGAGTTGGAAGACCGGTACGTCGAGGGGCCGAAGGGTAAAAGAGGCGCTCCGAACGTCGAAATCCGGGCGCGCGCGGAGGATCTGACGCCGGACACGGCGACCTACCTCGCGTTCGCCGTCGCGAGCGCCGTCGTCGCGGTCGGCGGCCTCCTCCTGGACTCCGCGATCGTCATCGTCGGCGCCATGGTGATCGCGCCGTTCGCCGGATCGACGCTCTCCGCGAGCGTCGGCGCCGTCATCAGCGACCACGAGATGGTCGTCGACAGCGCCACCTCGCAGGTGACGGGACTCGTCGTCGCGTACCTCGGCGCGGTCGCGATGAGCGTGTTCCTGCAGCGGAGCGGATTCGTCCCGTCGACGCTGGACGTCGCGACCATCGGGCAGGTGGGCGCGTTCGTCACCCCGAACCTCCTGACGTTCGCCATCGCCGTCTCCGCCGGGTTCGCCGGCGCGCTCGCGATCGCGACCGACCTCCCCGTCTCCATCGCCGGCGTCGCCGTCGCGGCGGCCATCGTCCCCGCGGCGGCGGTGGCCGGCATCGGCACGGCCTGGGGCCAGCCGCTCGTCGTCGCGGGCGGAACCGTCCTGCTCTTGATGAACATCGTCTTCATCAACCTCACCGCGTACCTCACGCTCGTCGCGCTCGGCTACCGTTCGTCGGTCATTCCCGCCGTCCGCGAGAGCGCCGACGTCTCGCTGCGGTCGGGCGCGTACGCCGTGATCGTCCTGTTGTTCGTCGTCGTCGTCGCGGTGACCGCCCTCGGCACGTACCAGCACCTCGTCTTCGAGCAGGAGGCGAACGACGGGGTCCAAACGGTCCTCGACGGCGAGGAGTACAGCGAGCTGGAGCTCGCCGGCGTCGCGACCGAGTACAACGACGCGGGCGCGTTCAGCGACGAGGTCTCGGTGACGGTAACTGTGGGGCGCTCCGGCGACAGCGAACACGAGCGGCTCGCGACCGATCTCCAGGCCGAGATCGACAACCGGACGGCTCGATCGGTCCGCGTCGACGTTCGGTTCGTCGACTACCAGCGCGCGCCGGCCACCGGCGACGGCGAGCGGGGCGTGCGGTGGCCGTTCGATGAGTGGAGACCGTCGCTCGACGAATGGATTCCGACCTCGGCGAGGACCTCAGTCGCGTAAGCGTCGCCACAAGCTCCGACACTTGCGGCGGAGCTTTGTCAGGAGCGACCCGATCCGACGCGATCCGGTGAGGAGCCGTAACGCGCGCACCGAGCGACCGACGCGGAGGAGTCGGAACGGACGGAACCACGGGACCGCGGTGAGGACGAGAACCCAGTTCGAACGGACGAATTCCCTCGGGCCGCTGTCCGACCACCGATAGAGGAGCACGAGGTCGAGGAGGAAGACGACGAGGAGCCACTGCAGCGCGCCGCGGACCGCCTTCTCGGTCCCCGCGGAGGCGACGAGCAGATCGACGCCGATCGCGAGGTCGGCGAGGAACAGCGCGATCCAAGCGATCGCCGCGAGCTCGACGAGCGGCGGCCACCAGCGTTGGGCGTCCATCTATCGGAGACCCGGACGCCGCGATTCGAACCGCGTCACCGGGTCGATCGCGGACCTCACGGAGCCGAGGCCCGCGTTCGCGCGCTCTCTGCTCTCGGCGACCACGGTCGGGACCCCCTCAGAGCAGCACAGAGATGATCGCCAGCACGACGAAGACGATGACGAGCCACTTCGCGGCCGCCATCGAGACCCCGGCGACCCCGCGTGCGCCGAAGATCGCCGCCACGATCGCGATGAGGAAAAACACCACCGCCAGTTCGAGGAAGTCGCCCGAAAACTGGAGCGGCGGGGCGCCGATTCCCGACGACGGGGAGAGGTCGAACGACGGTGTGAGCGGAGTAACGGCCATACGGTGGATGGCAGTCCCGATCGGTTAGTTATGGGGTTGCAAAGGCGGTACGACCGGCTTACTCCGAAGAGGGGACGAGAGCGCGCGACCGAGGTCGAGACCCCGGCGGCGAGCGCCGAGCGGCGTCGGACCGGAGCGACGCGTGAGTCCGCGGCGATCCGTGACGACCCGTTATTGATATCGCGGATGCGGGTTTACGAACGCGACACGGCGGCGTTTTGGATGGGCCGATCGACGACCGCCGGTGAGTCCGACGGGGTCGCTTCGGCGAACCCACCGCCCAGTGAAATTCGGGAGCCAGCGGTCTCCCTCCGCCGGTCAGAGGGGAGCGTCGACGGCGCCGTCGACCCGCTCGATCCCCGCGAGCGCCTTCGGGGCCATCGCCGCGACCGCCGCGTCGTCGTAACCGCTCCGGTCCTCGCCGGCGAGGAGCTCTCGGAACTCCGAAAGCGCGGACCCGACGTCGAACAGCCGATCGTCGGCCGGTTCCTCCTCGCCGTCCTCCGCGGCCGCGACCGCGCCGTCGGCCGCGCGCCGGGCGCGGCTGAGCCGGTCGAGCGCCGGGTCGTGTTCGCCGTCGGAGTCGTCGCGGGCGGACTCCGAGAGCGACTCCGCGAGCCCGTACAGCTCGGCGACCTCGTCGCGGAGGGTCCGCGCGAGCGCGAGCTTCCCGGTCCGGCCCTCCTCGCGGACCGCCTCCCCGTTCGCGTCGAACGAGTCCGCCGTCACCCGGTAGGCCCCGAGGCGACCGTCGCGGTCGACCACCTCGACCGTGTACCGTCCCTCGCGGTGAACCGCGACCGCGAAGCGGTCCGTCTCCGCCGGCGCTCCCTCGTAGATCACGCCCGCGTAGTCCTCGACGACTCGGACCCGGTCGATTCCCCCCGTCTCTCGCCCGTCGCCGCGGATCCACCCGGCGTCCTCGGTCGCCACCGCGACGAGTTCGCCGTCGCCGCCGGCGCGGACGAGTCCGCCCTCGTGGACGAACCGTTCCGCGATCGGGGCGAACCCGGGGCCGTTGACCACGAGGAGGTGCGGCCCGGGCTCGACGCGGAGGAAGCCGAACGCCCCGCCGCGGGTCGCCGTCGCCGTGGGATCCTCGCTCGCCAGTCGGACGGCGAGCTCCGTCTGGGGCGCGAACAGCGAGACGCCGGCGACGCCGACGACCGCGTCGCGCGCCGCGTCCGAGACGCCGTCGAGTGCGCCCTCGGTGCCCGCGCGGAGCTGTCGCACCCGTCCGACGACCCGATCCGTGAGCCCCGTCGGTTCGGCGCCGTCGACCCGCCGTCGGTGGGCCGGGTCGGTCACGTCCGAGAGCGGATCCGCGAACCGGTCCTGCTCCCACGGGACCCCGACCGAGGTTATGTGACTCGCGATCGCGTCCTCGGCGAACCCTGGGACCGCGAACTCGAAGCTCAGCTGAGGGCCGACGAAGTCGTCGATCGCCTCCCGAAGCGGCGCGATCGGTTCGAGCGCGTAGGTGGCGTCGGCCGCGGCGTCGCCGTCGCCGTCGCCGTCGCCGGTCGCGAGGCGGCTCTCGGGGTGCGCGAGCACGAGTCCCGGCTCGCGAAGCGGAAGGTCGCCGGGCGGGACTGGGAGCCCTCCCCACGATCCGACCGTCACCCGCTCGTCGATGAGGTCCGTCCGGTCGATCGAGAGCGACGGGTGCTCGTGGAGGGGGACGCCGTCGAGTTCGGGAAGCACGAACGGGAGCCGCGCCCCCTCGTCGCGGGGAAGCCCGTACGCGAATGGCGCGCGGAGCGACGCCGAGACGTCGACCACGTCGTTGGTCACGTCGGAGAGCAGGTCGGCCGTCGGGAGCCGCTCGAAGGTCTGCACGAGGCCGTTGACCTCGCTCGCGCTCGAGTGCGAGCCGACTTCGGAGAGGATCCCGGGACGGGCCCCGTCCGGGATCTCCGGCTCGAGGAACTCGTTGTTCGGGCTGGCGCGGGAGTGGGCGCTCGCCGAGAGCAGCAGCGGCTCGCCGGTCTCGCGCTCGACGAACACCTGCAACAGCTCCCAGTCGTGCCAGTGGAAGTTGACCGCGAACTGGTCGAACGCGGAGTAGAGCCAGTACTGCAGTGCGTCGACCCCCTCGGCGGCCTCGACGACGCGGTAGAACACGGTCGGCGCTGGCGGCGCCCCCGCCTCGCGGAACGCCGCCGCGTAACCGTCGAGCGCGGTGAATCCGTCGACGACCGAGCCCGCAGCGGTCTCGACGACGTACGGACGCGGGTCCGTGGGGTACCACTTCTCGAGGGCCCCGAAGTAGAGGTCCGGCGCGTACCGCCGGACGATCGACGGGGCCGTCTCGCCGTCGTGGTCGACCTCGTCCGGCGCTCCCGTCTCCTCCGGTTCCCCATCGTCGGGCTCCTGCGGCGGCGCCGGATCGTCGCGTGAGACGTACCACGCGCCGGCGGTGCCCGTGCCCGCGAGCGCGGCGAGTCCACCGTACACCAGCGCGCGGCGCCGACGGTCGTCGACCGACCGGTCCGGGGCGTCCGCCGTCGCGTCGTCGTCACCCGTCATGCGATCTACCGACCGGACGACACCGGCCACGTTAAACGTTCCCACAGTAATCGCCACCGCGGCCGGCTCAGATCCCCGCCACCGAGGACCGCGGATTCCGAAGCCGTCATCCCGCTCGCTCGTGAACGACGGGCATGGACGAGCAATCGACCGAGGAGTACACGCGACTCGTCGAGGAGAACGGGCTCGCGCTCCTGTTCGCGAATCGGGTGCGGGCTCGGATCGTCGCGACGCTGTTCTACGCCTCCGAACCCCTGTCAGTCGAGCGGATCGCCGCGGGCGCCGGCGTCGATCAGACCGTCGTCCACGAGGGGCTCGACGGGCTCGAACCGTTCGGACTCCTGGCGATCGACCGCACCGAGGGCCGCGAGCCGAACCGGTACGCGCTCGACGAGTCGGACGAGCTCGTCGAGTCGCTCCGGACGGTCGCGGAGCTCGCGACCGAGCGGTATCATCAGGAGGAGATCGACATCCCGAGCGACGCCGACGAGTAGGCCGGCGGCCGCTGGCCCACGGCCCCGGTCACTCGATACGCACTGTCGTCTCGTCGTACACGCCCTTTCCGGCCGGGTCGTCCACGGCGAGCCCGGCTCCGATGGTGTGTTCGCCGCGTTCGGCCGGCTCCCAGTCCCTCTTCGAGACCCGGAAGCTCTGCTCCCACCGCCGGGTGAACCGACGGCGTTCGCCGCGGTCGAGCGTGAACCGAGTCTCCGACTCCGGGAGCGGTTCGGGAACGTGCGAGGCGTCGCGGTGGCCGTCGACGTGCCACGTCCACGGGACCGGCGACGTAGTCCGCACCGTCACCGGGACCGGCAGCGGGTTCCGGAGTTCGATCGCGACCGGAACCGGTTCGCCCCGCTCGTACGCCGCCGCCGGCGTGTCGACGCTGACGGAGACCGCCCAGCGGTGGAGCCGCGCCGGGAGCAGCCACCGGGTCAGCGTCGCCGCCGGAAGCGTTCTGGCGGCCCGAGGGCGGTGGCGCTCGGCGGACTCGTTCGGTCGGAACGGGTCGTCGTCGGAACGGTCGACCCCGTCACGCCCGCGTGATCGACGCATGAGTGAGGGTACCCGTCGGGAGGAATAAGCGTGTCGTCGGGGCGGGCGAGGTCGACGCCGAGCCGAACGGGCTCAGTCGTCGCCGCTCGCCGCCGCTCCGTCCCCGGTCACTGCCCCGTCGTCGGTCCTCGTCCCGTCGGTCGGTCCGCTCTCGTAGGCCGGGTCGAAGAGGTGGCACGCGACCCGTCCGGCGTCGGTCCGGCGGAGCGCCGGCTCGTCCGTCGTGCAGGGGGTCTCGAACGTCTCTCTCAGGACGCTCTCCGCGGCGGCGAACTCCTCGTCCGCGACCGACCGGAGCGCCTCCTCGACCACCCGCTCCGCCTCCGGGTCAGTCAGCGACGACGGCAGGTCGAGCTCGTCGCGGAGCGCCTCGGTGACCGCATCGTCGTCGTCGCCGAACGTCTCGACAGCGATGTCCTCCTCGCGGGCGCGGTGGCGGAAGGACATGACGGCGCGCCACTCCTCCTGTTCGAACTCGTAGTCCGACGGCGGAATGACGCGCGGACACCGCGTGTGGAACTTGCACCCGGAGGGCGGGTCGATCGGCGAGGGGACCGACCCCTCCAGGAGTATCCTGTCGCCCTCCCACAACGGGTCCGGCTCCGGAATCGCCGACAGCAACGCCTCGGTGTAGGGGTGTTGCGGCGGCACGAACAGCTCCTCGGGGGTGCCGATCTCGGCGATCTTCCCGAGGTACATCACGGCGATCTCGTCGGCGATGTGCTCGACGACCGAGAGGTCGTGCGCGATGAACAGGTAGGCGATCCCCAGCTCGTCTTGGAGGTCCTCCAGCAGGTTGAGGATCTGCGCCTGCACGGACACGTCGAGCGCCGAGACGGGCTCGTCGCAGACGATGAAGTCCGGGTCCACGGCGAGCGCGCGGGCGATCCCGATCCGCTGGAGCTGCCCGCCCGAGAACTCGTGCGGGTAGCGGTTGGCGTGGCTCGCGTTGAGCCCCACCCGTTCGAGCAGATCCTTGATGCGGGCGTCGCGGGTGACGTCGCCCTCGATCCCGTGGATGTCGAGCGCCTCGCCGATGATGTCGTTCACCGTCAGGCGCGGGTTGAGGCTCGACTGTGGGTTCTGGAAGATGATCTGCATCTCCTTCCGGAGGTCGCGGAGCTCGCTGTCGGAGAGGGTCGTGATATCCTGCCCTTTGAAGTACACCGATCCGGCGGTCGGCTCCCGGAGCTGGAGGATCGACCGACCGATGGTGCTCTTTCCACAGCCGCTCTCGCCGACCAGCCCCAGCGTCTCGCCCTCGTTGATCTCGAAGGAGACGCCGTCGACCGCCTTCACCTTCTTCTGGCGGCCGAGGAGTCGGTCGATGAAGTCGCTCTCGGACTCGTAGTACTTCTCGAGCCCCTCGACGCGGAGGAGCGGCTCGGAGCCGCTCATCGGTCGGTCACCTCCGCGGAGCTCGACGCGCCGTCCGGCCCGGGGAAGTCGTCCTCGCCGCGGACGGTCACCTCGTACTCCAGCTCCCCCGTGAGCTCGCCGGTGTGCGCGAGGCACGCGGCGGTCTGCGCGTCGCTGTTGATCGGGTCCGCGGGATCGCCGGTCTCGACGTCGACGAGCTGCGGATCCACGCGCGTGCACGACTCCTCGGCGTACGGACACCGGGGATGGAAGTTACACCCCGGCGGCATCTCTATCAGGTCCGGCATCCGCCCGGGGATCGTCTGTAGTCGATCGCGGTCGTCGCCGATCCGCGGGATCGAGCTCATCAGTCCGACGGTGTAGGGGTGTTGCGGGTTGTAGTACACGTCCTCGACAGGCGCCATCTCCACCGGGTGGCCCGCGTACATCACCATCACGCGGTCGCAGAACTCGGCGACGACGCCGAGGTCGTGGGTGATGAGCTGGATCGCGGTGTCGAACTCGGTCGCGACCTCCTCTAACAGCTCGAGGATCTGCGCCTCGATGGTGACGTCGAGCGCCGTGGTCGGCTCGTCGGCGATGATGAGGTCGGGGTCACACGACAGCGCGATCGCGATCACGACGCGCTGTTGCATCCCGCCGGAGAACTCGTGTGGGTAGTCGCTGTACCTCTCGGCCGCCGACGGGATCCCGACCGACTCCAGCGTCTCGATCGCGCGCTCGCGGGCCGCCGCCTCGTCGAGGTCGAGATGGTACCGGATCGCCTCCGATATCTGCTCGCCGACCGTGTACGAGGGGTTCAGCGCGGTCTCGGCGTCTTGGAAGATCATCGCGATCTCGTTGCCGCGGAGCGAGCGCATCTCCTCTTCGTTCATCTCGAGGAGGTTCTGCCCCTTGAAACGGATCTCCCCGCTCTCGATGACGCCCGGCTCGTCGATGAGGCGCATCAGCGCGAGGCTCGTGACGCTCTTGCCGGCCCCGCTCTCGCCGACGACGCCGAACCGCTCGCCGGCCTCGATCCGGTACGAGAGGTCGTTCGTCGCCTTGACGACGCCGTCGTCGGTGTAAAAGCGCACGTTGAGGTCCTCGACTTCGAGCATCGCCATCAGCGGAGCCCCCCGGTGTCGGAGTCCGTCTGATCGCCCTGCGGGTCGAACGCGTCGCGGACGCCGTCGCCGACGAGGTTGATCGCCATCACGAAGACGAAGATGGCGAGGCCCGGGAACAGCCCGGCCCACCAGCGACCGCGGGCGATCGCGTCCTGCTCGACGTTGAGCATGACGCCCCACTCCGCGCTCGCCGGCGACAGGCCGAGCCCGATGAACCCGAGCGCCGCGGCGACGAGCACCGTGGTGCCGATGCTGAGCGTCGCCTGCACGATCACCGGCGCCATCGCGTTCGGCAGGATGTGGCGGACGATGATCGACCGGTCGCGGGAGCCGAGCGCCTTCGCGGCGGTGACGTACTCGTTTTCTTTGACGCTTAAGATCTCGCCGCGGATGATGCGGGCGTACGGGAGCCAGCCGACGACGACCAAGGCGAGGATCATCTCCCAGTAGCCGCGCCCCAGCACCGCGATGACCGCGATCGCGAGCACGATGAACGGGAACGCGTACAGCATGTCGACGATCCGCATGATGAGCTCGTCGACCTTGCCGCCGTAGTAGCCCGCGACCGAGCCGAGCGGGATCCCGACGAGCAGCGCCATGGCGACCGCGATAAAGCCGATAGAGAGGCTCCAGCGGCCGCCGTACATCACCCGCGAGAGGATGTCGCGGCCGGCCCAGTCGGCGCCGAACAGGTAGAGGCCCGTGGGGGGCCACGTGAGGACGTTTTCGAGCGTCGGCTCCCGGTAGCCGGTGATAACGTCCTGATTCGCGGGGTCGGCCGGCGCGAGCGAGAACGGCTGTACCGTCTGGCCGGCCAGCACCGGGAAGCTACTCGGGAGCTGGATGGGTCGGGAGAACACCGCGAGCAGGATCATGAAGCCGATGGTGGCCGCGCCGAACAGCGCGAGGCGGTTGCGTCTGAACCGCTTCCACGCGTACTCGAGGCGACCGCGTCCCTCCTCCGACTGGAGGTCCGGCTCCCACGAGGAGAGCGGGTCCCGGGACTCGACGCGGTCGACGTCGAGGCCGGTGACCCGTATTCGTCCGCGTTCCGTCGTCCGCTGTGAGGTTTCGCTTGACATTATTTAGTATCGGATTCGGGGGTCGAGGTACGCGTAGAGCACGTCCGCGACGAAGTTCGCGAGTATCACGGCGACGCCGATCAGGAGGACGATCGCCTGGATCACCGGGAAGTCGCGGTTCCCCACTCGATTGACGAGGAGGCGGCCGATGCCCGGATACGAGAAGACGATCTCGACGACGACGGAGCCGCTGATGATGAACGCGACCTGGATGGCGGCCACGGTGACGACCGAGATCAGCGAGTTCCGGAGGACGTGTTTCTGCACGACCGTCCGCTCCGGGAGGCCCTTCGCGCGCGCCGTCCGGACGTAGTCCTTGTCGAGCTCTTCCACCATCGAGGACCGCATCAGTCGCATCAACAGGGCGGTGGAGCCGGTGCCGATGGTGATCGCGGGCAACAGCGTGTACACCAGCATGTCGTAGCTGAGTATCCCCTGCGAGGTCGGCGGGAGGATCGGGAACAGGTCGAGCCAGCTCGCGAAGATCAGGAGCAGCAGCAGGCCGAGCAGGAAGTTCGGGATCGCGATCCCGAGCAGCGCGAAGACGCGGCTGGCCTGATCGATCTTGGTGTTGCGGTAGTACGCCGCGATCACGCCGGTGGGAATCGCCGTGACGAGGGTGACGCCGAACGCCATGATCCCCATCACGAGCGTGTACGGGAGCCGAGTCATGATCTCGTCGATGACCGGGTCGCGGGTGATGATCGACCGGCCGAAGTCGCCGGTCGCAGCGCTGGTGACCCAGTCGATATACTGGATGTACACCGGCTGATCGAGACCGTATTCGGCTCGTATCTCCATCTCCGTCTGCGGATCGAGGTCCGTGAACAGCGTGATGAAGTCGATCGGATCACCGGGGATGGCGTGGACCATCCCGAAGGTGAGCAGGGAGATCCCTAACAGTAGCGGGATGGTTATCAGGCCGCGTTTGAGTACGAATCGTTGAAGGCTCATCGAGGTGAAATGAGAGGGCTATCGGGTGTTCGGGACCGTTACTCCGCCGGGTAGACGATCTCGTCGAGGTGGGGCTTGTACAGCGTGTTGTACCGGTTGCTCGCGTTCGGGTGCGGGCTCCACTGGTCGAGCGACTCGATGTTCTCCGGGTTGAGAACGTCGATCACGTCGCCGGTCCACATGTTCGCCATCGGCACGTCCTGCGCGACGAGCTCCTGCAGGTCTTGGTAGATCGGGAGCCGCTCCTCGGCGCCGAGGGTCGTCTGCCCCTCGGTGATGAGCTGGTCCATCTCCTCGTTCTCGTAGAGGTTCCAATTGAACCCGTCGGGGACGTGCTGACTGGAGTGGAGCAGCTGGTTCACGTGGCCGTCGGGGTCGGAGCCGCCGGTCCAACCGATTCCGACGACGTCCGTGCTGGCCGCTGCGCCCTCGGGGTCGAGCAGGAACGGGACGAGGTCGTCGAACGCGCGGACGTCGAGCTCCGCGTTGAAGTACTCGGTCTCGTCCATCGTCTGCTGGATGATCTCCATCCACCGCTCGCGGGTCCGGTTGACGTTGGTGATGAAGGAGACGTCGAACGGCGCCTCGATGTCCTCCTCCTCGAACGCCTCGCCGATGAGTCTGAGCCCCTCCTCCTCGTCCTGGCCGACGTACTCGTCGAGGAGGTTCTGCTCGTGTTCGGGGTCCCAGAACGCGCCGAGACCGGGGCTGATCGGGGCCGCGAGCTCGGTCGCGTAGCCGCCGAAGACGGCCTCGATGACGTCCGACTTCGGGAGGAGACGGGTCATCCCGCGCCGGAGCTTCTCGTTCGTGAACGGGCTCTGGTTGACCGGGTACGAGATGAAGTCGAACCCGACGGCGCTGCCGGTGACGACCTCGCCGGTCTGGTTCTCCCACTGGTCGAGCTCGAACGGGGCCGCGTTGTCGATCATGTCGAGCTCGCCGGCGGCCATCGCCTCCTCCTGAGAGACCTGCTCCGGGATGACCCGGAACGTGACCTGGTCCCACGGCGCCGTGCCGGGGTACTCGTCGCCGTCGTACCAGTAGTCCTCGTAGGGGACGAGGACGGCGCGGTCCTCGGCCGAGAACTCCTCTAGCTCCCACGGGCCGGTCCCGAGGGTCTGCTCGGTGAAGTCGTGCTCGTCCTGCTCCGGGTTCTCGCTGATCGCGTCCGTCTTGCTCGTGAGGATCGGGACCGCGGCGAGGTCGTTCAAGAAGGGCGCGTGCGGGTCGCTCGACGTGATCTCGACCTCGTAGTCGCCGAGGACCTCGACGTTCTCGATGAACGAGACGTCGGCGTCGTTGGTCGTGCCGCTCGTCCGGTTGATGGAGAACGCGACGTCCCTCGCGGTGAACTCGTCGCCGTTGTGGAACGTGACGCCCTCGCGGAGCTGGAACCGGAAGGTGGTGTCGTCGACCTGCTCGTACTCGGAGGCGAGCTCGCCGCGGATCTCGGAGTAGTCGAAGGTCAGTGCGACCAGTCGCTCGTACGCCATCGTTCCGACGACGGAGTTGGAGGTCGCGTCGGTGATGATCGTCGGGTCGAACGTGCCCGGATTCGCGGCGGCCGAGGCGACGAACTCGTTCGTGCCGTCGCCGCCGTCACCGCCGTCGGATCCGTCGCCGCCGTCGCCGCCGTCGCCGCCGACGCAGCCCGCCAGACCGACGACGCTCGCGCCGCCCATCGCGGCGAGAACTCGTCGGCGAGTCGTTGCCGATCGCGTCTGTCCGTTGTCGGAATGAGACATACCCACACGTACGCGTCGTCTGTTAAAAACCATTCTATTCTTTACCGCAAACCACCGTCCGTTCAGTAATCCGCCGGTTCTGTTTCGATAAGCGGTATTGACACGAACGATCATCGAGGGTGTGAGGGACGTGTGACAGCGAAACGGACCCTCGTCCGGGAGGAAAACATAGGGGACGCCCCGCGAGGACGAGGGAGCCAGGTGCGGAATCGCGTGGCCGGGGCCGATTAGACCGAATAGATCCGGTCCGACGTTTATAATGTGGGGCGCCGGATCGAGGGTGTGGAACCAGACTTGGACCGGTTCACTTCTCGCCGATCGACGGTGTACGGTCAGCGCGGCGTCGTCGCCACCAGCCAGCCCCTCGCCAGCCAGGCCGGGATCGAAACGCTTCGCGAGGGCGGGAACGCGTTCGACGCGGCGGTGGCGACGGCGGCCGCGCTCAACGTCGTCGAGCCGACGTCGACGGGGCTCGGCGGCGACGTCTTCGCGCTGTACCGAACGGCCGACGGCGAGGTGGGATCGATGCGCGCCTGCGGCGGCGCGCCCGCCGACGCGACGATCGAGAACGTCCGCGACTCGCTGCGGGAGACCGACGACGTCTCCTCGTACTACCCCGACGACGGCGGCTACGCGGTCGACGACACCGACGAGGCCGGCATGCCGTTCTACGGTCCCCACGCGGTCACGGTTCCGGGCACGGCCCGGGGCTGGGAGGCGACGATCGAGGAGCTCGGGCGGCTCACCCTCGCCGACGCCCTCGAACCGGCCATCCGATACGCCACCGAGGGGTACCCCGTCTCCGAGGTCATCGCGTCCTACTGGGCCGGCGCCGAGGAGCTGTTCACCGACGACCACGCCCGGGAGGCGTTCCTGTTCGACGGCGAGGCGCCCGCGGTCGGCGAGACGGTCACGCTCCCGCGGCTCGGCGAGTCGATGGAGAAGGTCGCGGAGCACGGCGCAGACGTGGTGTACGAGGGGGAGATCGCCGAGGCGATCGCCGGGGAGATCCAGTCGCAGGGCGGGTTCATGACCGTGGACGACCTCGCCGACTTCGAGGTCGAGTGGCCCGACCCGATCTCGACGACGTACAACGGCGCCGAGGTGTACGAGCTCCCGCCGAACAACCAGGGGCTCATCGCGTTGGAGGCGCTCAACATCGCGAGCGAGCTCGGCGCCGGCGAGCACGGCTACGACACCGCCGACCGCGTCCACTACTTCGCCGAGGCGTTGAAGCTGGCCTTTCACGACGGCCACCGTTACATCGCCGACCCCGAGTACGAGGAGATCCCGCCGCTCGGGTCGGCCGACTGGGCGGCGGAGCGGGCGGCCGGCGTCGGGCCCACGGCCGACCACGACGTCTCGTTCGGCGTACCGAACGCCGACGCCGAGGACGCCGACACGGTGCTGCTCACCGTCGCCGACGACGAGGGGAACGTCGTCTCCTACATCAACTCGCGGTTCGCCGGCTTCGGCTCCGGGCTCGTCGCGGGCGAGACGGGGATCGCCCTCCAGAACCGCGGCGCGTCCTTCTCGCTCGACCCCGAGCACCCGAACAGCCTCGAACCCGGTAAGCGCCCGTTCCACACGCTGGTCCCCGCGATCGTTCGCCTCGGCGAGGACGACTGGGCCGCCTTCGGCGTGATGGGCGGGTATATGCAGCCACAGGGGCACGTGCAGGTGATATCGAACGTCGTCGACTACGACATGCCGCTCCAGCGCGCCCTCGACGAGCCGCGGTGGCGGTACCGCGAGAGCGCCGAGTTGGGCGTCGAGCCGCACTTCGACGACGACGTCACCGCGAAGCTGGTTCGGAAGGACCACGACGTCAGAACGCTCTCGCCGGTCCAGTTCGGCGGCGCGCAGATCGTCCGCAACGAGGACGGGGTCCTCTCGGCCGCCACCGAGCCCCGGAAGGACGGCAATGCGCAGGGGTACTGACTCAGGGCGCATCGGGCGACGAGCCGAGAGGAAGCCCGCGGTCGAGAGGCGGCCCCTTCGACCATCGGGTCGGCCTCGCCGCGTTGACACCGTCTTTCTCGCCGCGTTCACACCGTTTTTCGCTTCGCGTTCACACCGTCTTTCTCGCCGCGTTCACACCGTTTTCCGTCGCTGCCTCGACTATCGGTGACCGATGGGCCCGCGGTGACCGGTCGAGGGGGCCGCGTCTGCGGGAGTCGATCGTGCACGTGGTTATATTCCTCAGACACTACTTATGTGTCTAAACACGGCATACGTCGGCCGGTTTTGGGTAGAAAACGTCTTATAGGTTGATTCATACGCTATGATGAGGAGTGTTATCACGTGAGTGTCTCTGAAACGTACGTCCGATACCGCCGAACCCTCAGCGAGGAACCGCTCGCCATCGGGGTCCTGCTCGTGGCCCTGTGGATGGCGTGGTCGCTCGTGTCCGGGCTCCTGACTGGGGGGATCCAGATCAGCAGCCTCGCGTCCCTGATCTGGGACGGGTTACTCCGGGGGCTGATCATCGGTCTGGCGGGTATCGGACTCTCGATGACGTACAGCATTCTCAACTTCGCGAACTTCGCGCACGGCGACTACCTGACCAGCGGGGCGTTCGCCGGGATGGCGACCAGCTACCTCATCGCCGGGATCGGCGAGAACAGCGTCGGCGCGCTCCTGCTCGTCGGCGCGGGCGGGTCGGTGTTCGGCGGTGCGCTCGGCATCGGGGTCACGACCGCGCCGGTCGCCGTCGTCGTCGGGGCCCTCGTCGCCGGCGTCGCCACGATCGCGCTCGCGCTGCTGATCGACCGGTTCGTCTACCGGCCGATCCGCGACGAGAGCGGTATCGCGCTGCTGATCACCAGCATCGGCGTCGCGTTCGCGCTCCGGTACCTGCTCCAGTTCGTTTTCGGGGCCGGCGTCCGGGGAACGACGGCGGCGGGGTCGGTCCCGCGCGTGAGCGTGCCGGCGATCGACGGGACGTTCCGGGTGACGGCCCACGACGCCGCGCTCGTGGTCGTCGCGGGCGGCCTCATGCTGGGGGTTCACCTGCTGCTCCAGCGGACGAAGCTCGGGAAGGCGATGCGCGCGATGTCCGACAACGAGGACCTCGCGCGGATCACCGGGATCCCGACCGAACAGGTCATCCGCACGACGTGGATCGTCGGCGCCGGGCTCACGGGCGTCGCGGGGTACATGTTCATCCTCTGGAAGGGGACGCTCGGCTTCAACGACGGATGGCTGCTGCTGCTGCTCGTGTTCGCCGCGGTCATCCTCGGCGGGATCGGATCGATCTACGGCGCGATCGGCGGCGGGATCATCATCGGACTGACCGCTTCCGTCTCCGTGATCTGGATACCATCGGCGTTCGGCCGTGCGGCCGCGTTCCTGGTGATGATCGTGATCCTACTGTTCAAGCCTGAAGGCATCTTCAGCGGGAGGACGACGGCATGAGTGTCAACGACCTCCGCGGGCGGTTCGAGGGGCTCTTCGAGCGGGACGTGACGCTCGTCCTCGCCGTCCTCGGCGCCCTCTACCTGGCGTACATCGTCGCCGGAGTCGCGTTCGGATACGGGCTCCGGGGACAGCTGAATTCGATCGCGAACCTCACGTTCTACATCGGCGTGTTCGGCATGCTCGCGCTGGCGTTGAACCTCCACTGGGGGTACACCGGACTGTTCAACATCGGTATCGTCGGCTTCATGGGAATCGGTATCTACACGACTGCGCTGGTCTCGAAGCCGCCGGTGGCGGGGGGCGCCGCGCAGGTCGGCGGGTTCGGACTCCCGCTGTTCGTCGGCGTCACCGCCGGCGTGGTGATGGCGGGCCTGTTCGGGCTTCTCGTGGCGCTGCCCGCGCTCCGACTCCGAGCCGACTACCTCGCGATCGTCACGGTGGCGTTCTCGGAGATCATCCGGTTCACGATGATGTCGCGGACGTTCCAGACGTTCACGGTACCGGACACCATCGATCTCTGGCTGTTCACCTTCGACCCGACGGCCGACACGGTCGGCCTCGGCGGCGGAGGCGGACTCATCTTGAACTACACGAACCCGCTCGAGGCACTGCTTCGGGGCCTGTTCCTCTGGGAGCCGTACCTCGGCTTCGTCTCGTTCGTTCAGGCGAACTTCATTTCGAACAACCCCAAGCCGGTGCTCGACGGACTCCTCTACGGGATCCTGCTTCTCATCGGCGTCGGGCTGTTTTACCTACTGCTCTCCCGCACCGGGAAGTCGCCGTTCGGACGCGTTTTGAAGGCGATCCGCGAGGACGAGGACGTCGCGAACGCGCTGGGGAAAGACACCGACCGGTTCAAGCTCACGGCGTTCGTACTCGGGACCGCGCTGATGGGGCTCGGCGGGATCCTCTGGTACTCTGCCCGCGGGAGTGTCACGCCGCCGTCGTTCCGACCGAACATCACCTTCTTTATCTGGATCGCACTGATCATCGGCGGCGCGGGATCGAACACCGGGAGCTTCCTCGGCGGCGCGATCTTCGCCGGCGTGTTGTACCAAGGCCCCCGGTACGTCAAGAATCTCGTGGAGACGGCATTCGAACTGGGCAACGCCCCGCGGAACTTCGGCGAGGCGATGGCGGGGTTCGCCTCGCTCGACCCGATGCCGTTCGTCCTGTACACGCTCGACAGCGTCAGCCAGCTGCGGCTGGTGATCATGGGCGTGGTGCTGATCTGGCTGATGCACAACCGGCCGGAGGGGCTGCTCGGCCACCGCAAGGAGACCGCGTCGAGCGTCGACCTCGACCGGCCGGGAAGCGGCACCCCGAGCGAGAAGCCGGCGGCCGCCGACGGGGGTGAGGAGCGATGAGCGAGACCGACGAATCCGCCGCGAGCGAGTCGAATTCGGTCGAAGAAGCGGGGGCAATGGACAGAGCGGAGTCGTCCGAGGCGGGCGACCCCCGCCGCGAGTCGTCGCCAGACCCGATCTGACCGACGGTGATGGGCAGCGAGGCCGAGCGTCCCGAGCCGGGGACGACGGCGCCGGTACCGCGCCCCCTCGAAGTCGAAGGCTCCGGAAGGAATATCGGGATCACCGCCGTCGACGCGTCATGCTCGACGTGGAGGAGGGGGACGCTCACCGGACTCATCGGACCGAAGGGCGCCGGAAAGTCGACGACGTTTCAACCTCCATCACCGGGGATCTCGACCTCCCCGAGGGACGGTCCTGTTTCAAGCGAGGACATCACGGGCTGCAGCCGCACGAGATCGCGAACCCGCGGGCTCGCGCGACGTTCCCAGATTCGCCCGTTGAGCTGGAGGGAATGACGGTCCTCGAGAACATGATGCTCGCGCCGAAGGGACAGGTCGGCGAGTCGCTGTGGCGGTCGGTCATGCCGGTCACTCGCGGCTCGGTACGCGAGCAGGAGACCGAGCAGCTCGAACGCGTCTGGGAGGTGCTCGACTTCTTCGAGATCGACCACCTCGCACAGGAGTACGCCGGCAACCTCTCCGGCGGCCAGCGGAAGCTGCTGGAGATGGCGCGGGCGCTCCTGACCGACCCCGACGTGCTGCTCCTCGACGAGCCGTTCGCGGGCGTCAACCCGACGCTCGAGAAGCGGCTGCTCGAGCACATCCACGAGCTGCGCGATCGCGGGTACACCTTCCTCATCGTGGAACACGACATGGACCTCATCATGAACAACTGCGAGCGGGTCATCGTCATGCACCAGGGGCGGATCCTGAAAGACGGGACGCCGACGGAGATCAAAGAGAGCGAGGAGGTCATCGAGGCGTACCTCGGGGGAGAGGTATGAGCTTGCTCGAGGTCCGCGAGTTGGACGCCGGCTACGGCGACCTCCAGATCCTCACCGACGTCGACCTCGACGTCGACGGCGAGGAGTACGTCACCATCGTCGGCCCGAACGGGGCCGGCAAGTCGACCGTGATGAAGTCGGTGTTCGGACTGACGACGCATATGGGCGGCACGGTGACGTTCGACGACGAGGACATCAGCGGGACGAAGCCCGAGGACGTGATCCACAAGGGGTTGGGGTACGTTCCCCAGAGCGAGAACGTCTTCGCGGAGCTCGACGTCGAGGAGAACTTAGAGATGGGCGCGTACATCCTCGACGAGGTCCCCCAAGAAGAGCTCAGGATGGTGTACGACCGGTTCCCGATCCTCGAAGAGCGGAAACACCAGCGGGCCGGAACGCTGAGCGGCGGTCAGCGACAGATGCTCGCGATGGGGCGGGCGCTGATGCTCGACCCCGAGCTCCTGCTGCTCGACGAGCCGAGCGCGGGGCTCGCGCCCGACCTCGTCGACGAGATGTTCGACAAGATCGACGAGATCAACGAGACGGGCACGGCGGTCCTGATGGTCGAGCAGAACGCCAAGGAGGCGCTCCGACGCTGCGACCGCGGCTACGTGCTCGCGAACGGGCAGAACCGGTTCGAGGACGAGGGGACCGCGCTGCTGAACGACGAGGAGGTCCGCCGGGAGTTCCTCGGCGGGTAGTCGGTCCCGTCGCGTCCCGACCGTCGGTCCGCGGACTGTTTTTTCTGAGACGGATCGGAAGGCGCGGAAGCGTCGCGTCGCTCGCGAGAGCGTTGCGCGTGCGAACCGCGCCGCTTCTCGGTCGGGTCGTCTGAAAAAACGAGAGCGCTCGGCCGGCCACTCGGTGACGCGTCGGTTCCGATCGCGGTCAGTTCCCGCTGGTGAGCGCCTGTTCGACGACGTTGGAGTACGACGACGATCCGATGTTGAAGCTGATCTGGTCGTACACCTCGCCGTCGAAGGTGTCCTCGAACACGCTGCTGAACCGGTTGGAGAGCTGCTGGCCGTAGTCGTTGTTGACGTACAGCGTCGCGGCGGTCGAGGCGCCGATCCGCTCGGAGGCGACCTGCGCCATGACCCGGCCCTGGAGCTGGTCGCTCGGAGCGGTCCGGAAGATGTAGTCGTCGTCCTCGAGGTTCGTCACCGACAGCGCGGTACTGGACGGCGAGCAGCCGACGACCTCGTTCGGGATGAGCGTCTCCGTACAGACCGGGACGTTCACGCCGGAAGAGGCGGTTCCGCACACGGCGGGAACCCCCGAACTGATCAGTGACTCGGCTCCGGTGATCCCCTGGTCAGGGGAGGTGTTCGTGTCCTCGAACTGGGCGTTCACGGTGAGGTCGAGATCGGACTCGTTCACCTGCTGGGCCGGGATCTCGGCCGCGCGGATCATCGGCTGACCCGTCGACGCCAGGTCGCCGGTCTCGGGCAGCAGGATTCCGACGCTCACTTCGCGACCGAACCCGCCCGGCGACGAGTCGGCGGAGGGACCCGCCCCGTCGGGGTTCTCGCCCTCGAAGTTCTGCGTCTCCTGGACGTCGACGGAGTCAGCGCCCTGTCCGGCGAACTCCCAGATCTGGTAGGCCGCCGACGCCGGGTCGCCGTTCTGATCGAAGTTGACCGCGCTCGACGCGCCCTGGTAGTTGATGTTCTCGCCGTTCGCGGCCGCCTCGGCGGCGGCGATGAACTCCCCGGGCCCGTACGCGGTGCCGTCGGGGTTGGCGATGCGACGGAGCTGGTCGCGGATCGCGGTCCCGTTGTTCTCCCCCGCCGCGACGTTCGCCAGGATCAGCGCCGCCGCGGAGTCGTACGACTGCGAGGTGAACACGCCGGGCGTCTCGTCGTACGTGTCCTGATACAGGCTCGCGAACGCCTCCTGGTTCGGCCCGCCGGCCGCCGGCGCGGTCCCGGTGACGTTGTTCATGTCGTTGCCGACCTGCCCGGGTAACGATGGGTCCTGAAGCCCGTCGGGGATGAGGATGTCCTCCGCCCCGTCGGACGCGGCGTAGTAGTCGCGGAACAGCTGGATCCCGCTCTCGGGGTAACCGATGACGGTGAGCAGGTCCGGACCGCCGCTGCCACCGTCGCCGCCGTCTCCGCCATCGCTGCCATCGCTGCCATCGTCGCCGTCCATCCCGTCGTCGCCGTCGTCGCCGTCGCCGCCGTCTCCGCCGTCGCTCCCGTCGCCGCCGTCCCCGCCCGCACAGCCGGCGAGTCCGACCGCGCCAGCGACACCGACAGTCTTCAACACGTCACGCCGTCGTTTGTGGTATGACATACCCACTCATATAGACCCCTCTCTGATAAGTATATCCCTGTCAACTCCTACACAAGTCCTGTCAATAACTCTCATATAAGGTATATAACTTCCACCGGCGCTCGGGGCGCGTTTCGCGTCGATCGTGCCGAATTTTAGACAGTATCGCTATCGGGGACCTCGGGCCTCGCAGGCCGGCCGGTTCAGAGGGAGACGGGCGCGGCTCGCTCGGGGGTCGTTCCGGAGCGAAGAACCGGTCGTTCGGGTGCGTCCGTCGGTCGGGTCGTCTCGAGACGTCCGTCGGTCGGGTCGTCTCGATCAGTCGCCACCGGCGGCGCGCGCGTGCCGCCGGGCGTCCTCGGGCGAGCGGCCCTCGCGGAGCAGCGCCTCGACGAACAGCTCGCCGGCCTTGTACGACGAGCGGACCATCGGCCCCGAGGCGCAGTAGAGGAAGTCGAACTCCTCCTCGGCGACCGCGCGCCACGTCTCGAAGGCGTCCGGGTGGACGTAGTCGAACACGTCGAGGTGCGAGCGCGACGGCCGGAGGTACTGCCCGAAGGTGACGACGTCGACGCCGACCTCGCTGAGGTCGCCGAGCGTCCGGTACACCTCGTGGGCGTACTCGCCGACCCCGAGCATGAGGCTCGTCTTCGTGTACACGTCGGACGTTCGGTCGACGCGGTCGAGCACCGCGAGCGACTGCTCGTAGTCGGCGCGGCGGTCGCGAACGGGCCACTGGAGGCGCTCGACCGTCTCGACGTTGTGCGCGATCACGTCCGGCCCCGCGTCGACGATCCGGTCGATCGCCGCCGGGTCCCCCTGGAAGTCGGGGATCAGCGTCTCGACGAGGACCTCCGGATCCCGTCGCTTGATCTGGCGGATCGTCTCGGCGAAGTGCGCCGAGCCGCCGTCCGCCAAGTCGTCGCGGTCGACGGAGGTCAAGACGACGTAGTCGAGCCCGATCTCGGTGACGGCCTCGGCGACGTTCTCCGGCTCCTCGGGGTCGAGCGGCTCCATCCCGCCCGTCGCGACGTCACAGAAGTTACAGCCCCGCGAGCAGCGGTCGCCCATGAGCATGAACGTCGCGGTGCCGGGGCCGTCGCGGCCGGACCAGCACTCGCCCATGTTCGGGCAGTTGGCCTCCTCGCAGACGGTGTGGAGGTCGCGCTCGCGGAGGCGCTCCTTGATCTCCGTGAACCGGGACCCGGACGGTGGCCGCGACTTCAGCCAGTCCGGCTTTCGACGGCCGCGTTGCATACCCGAACCACGGCGGCCGAGTGCAAAAACGTGAGGATCACACCGACGAGTTCACCACCGCTCACCCGGGGACAAAACGTATCGTATCCGACACCAATAGCGTTTTATTAGAGGCCCCAGATACGGAACTATCCGATGTTCGACGTCGACAATGAGGCGATCACCGACGGGCCGGTGGGGCGGGTGCTCCTGCTGCTCGCGGCCCCGCTCGTCGCGCAGAACCTCGTTTACGTCGCCAACGCCCTCGTCGACACGTTCTGGCTCGGCCGCGTGAGCGAGGACGCGGTCGCGGCTGTCGGGCTCAGCCTCCCGATCCAGTCGCTCCTCGGCGCGGTCGTCGTCGTCGCCGCGGTCGGGACGCAGCTCCTCGTCGCGCAGCGGGCCGGCGGCGGTGACGACGCGGGGGCCCGTCGCGTCGCGGTCAACGGCGGCCTCGTCGCCCTCGCGGTCACGGCGGCCGTCGCGGTCCCCGTCGCCCTCTACGCCGAGGAGCTGGTGCGGTTCCTCGGGGCCGACCCAGCGCTCGCCGACACCACGGCCGCCTACCTCGCGATAATCGCCGCGGTCCTCCCGGTCGGCGCGGTGGGCGACACCGTCGAGAACTGCTTCACCGCCTACGGCGACACGCGGGCCGTCCTCCACGTGAGCGTCGCGAGCGTCCTCGTCAACCTCGTCGCGGCGCCGACGCTGATATTCGGGCTCGGCCCGCTCCCCGCGCTCGGCGTCGAGGGCGCGGCGCTCGGAACGGTGCTCGCGGGCGTCGCCGGGCTGGTTCACGTCCTCGCGTACGCGGCCGGGATCGGTCGCGACACGTTCCGGCTCACCCGAGACGCCCTCGCCGTCGACGCCGGCGACCTCCGCGAGATCGTTTCCGTCGGGCTCCCGCTGGGCGGCCAGCGCGGCGCGACCGAACTGGTGCGCGTGCTGGTCGTGAGCCTCGTCGCGGTCGCCGGCGGCGCGGCCGGGGTCGCGGCGTACACGGTCGGCGCGCGCGTCGCGACCCTCGCGGTCGTCCCCGCGCTCGGGACCCAACAGGCCGCTCAGTCGATGATCGGCCAGAACCTCGGCGCGGACGCCCCGCGCCGCGCCCGACGCACCGCGACGGTCGGAACCGGGATAATCGTCGGCGCGTTCCTCGCGCTCGGCGCCGTCCAGTTCGCGGTCGCCGGCGGGGTCGTCGACCTCCTCGCCCCCGACCTCACGCCGGGAGGACGGTCGCTCGCGGTGCTGTACCTGCGGCTGCTCGCGGTCTCCTACTGGGCGCTCGGCGGGACCTACACGCTGCTCGCCGGATTCAACGGCGCCTCGCGCACCCGGACCTCGCTCGCCGCCGACGTTCTCAAGTACTGGGGGATCCGGTTCCCGATCGCGGTCGCCGCCGTGCCCGCGACGGCGACGTTCGGGGCGTTCGGCGTCGCCGTCGCGCCGGGACTCGGCTGGGGCGTCGAGGCCGTGTTCTGGGCGGTCGCCGTCTCGAACGTCGTCGGGTTCCTCGGGCTGGGCGCGTACTTCGCGTACACGACGCGGCGGGGGATGTTCGCGAACGCCGCGGACCGCGCGAGAGACGACGCCGAGGGCGGGCCCGCGGGGACCGCGGACGACTGACCGGATCGGAACCGACCGGAAACTGACGGGGCGGAGCCTATCGGAGGTCCTCGGCCTCGACGACGGTCGCGAACTCCCCGTCGAGATGCGCGAGCGCGACGCGGTGGGACGTGTCGGCGCCGATCGCCTCTCCGTCGTACCCCTCGCGGGCGTGGGTCGCCGTCGCGTCGGCGACGACGCGCACGTCGTAGCCGCGGTTCTCGGCCTCGCGGGTCGTCGTCGAGACGCAGTGGTCGGTGGTGAGCCCGCAGACGACGAGCGACTCGTGGTCCGTCTCGCGGAGCCACGCGTCGAGCCCCGAGTCGAGGAACGCGCCGTTGACCGACTTCTCGAAGGTCGGTTCGCCCTCGGCGGGCGCCGTCTCTGACTTCCACGCGAACCCCGGGGCGTCGGGGCGGAGCGGCGAGTCCGGCTCCGTCGAGGCGTGTCGGACGTGCGCGACCGGGCGGTCGGCCGCGCGCCACCGGTCGAGGAGCGCGCCCGCGACCGCCTCCGCGTCGGGGTTGTTGCGCTCGCCCCACCCCGGCTCGTCGAAGCCGACCTGGAAGTCGATCAGCAGGAGGACCGCGTCGTCGGGGGGCGCGGAGCCGCCCTCCGAGCGGGCCGAGTCGGCGACGTCCGCCTCAGTCATCGTCGAGCCCCGAGGTGACGGCCGCGTCGGACTCGGAGGCGCTCTCCGAGGGCGGCGACTCCGCGAACCGGCGCCAGGCGCCCGGTTCCAGCAGCGCCTCGGGCGCTTTCGGGTGCTCCCGGGTCGGCGTCAGCGGACAGGCGTCGGGGCTCGCCGCGTCGTCCTCGCGGAACAGGTACTGCGTCCACTCGCGGTCGCCCTCGACGACCCAGTCGCCGAGGTCGGCGTGGGGACAGACGCCGTCGTACTCCTCCATGCGCCCGCGGATCGCCTCCCGCGCCTGTTCGCCGGCCTCCGTGTCGGCGGTGATCCCCTCGAAGACGGCGCGCGGCTGGACGGTGATCTCCAGCCCGACGGGCGAGTAGCGGCTCTTCCGCTCGTCGTAGAAGGGCGCTCGGGAGGTCGGAAACAGCGGCTCGCCGCCGAAACAGAACTCCCAGCGCGGGGTGTCAGGGTCCGTCGGGATCTCCTCCGGCCACGGCTCCGGGTCGTGGACGTGGAGGAACTCGAGGACGTGCCACAGCCGCTCGTGGTAGTGCGCCTCGCCCCGGTCGCCGTCGGGCGGTCGGAAGAAGACGGCGAGGGGAGCGCGGTCGGCGTGGTCCTCGTAGGCGTCGAGGTACTCCAAGAGGACGTCGCGGAACCGGAGGAGCGCGGCGGGGTCGGTCGTCGACTCGCAGGCGGCGTACAGCAGGTCGCCCTCGCGCTCGACTTCGATGCCGAAGTAGCAGGGGAACGGCGAGCCGTCGCGCTCGCCGAGCATCGACTCGCGGAAGGTCCGGTAGTGCTCCCGCAGCCACCCGGGCGCGTCGTCGAGCCGATCGTGGAGCGCCTCCTGGTCCAACAGCACGCCCTCGGTGCCGGGCTCGTTCATACCCGCAGTCGGTGGTAAACGGTCTTTTGACTTTCGGCGACCGGTGTCACCGGCTCTCACTGTCGATCGGGAGGGTATAGGTCACCAGCGCCGTGATGGCGCGCCGGAGTCGTTCGGTGACGGCCTGGTCGGAGATACCCAGCTCGTCGGCGAGCTCCTTCGTCGTACAGCCGCGCGGGATGTCGTAGTACCCCATCTCGATCGCGAGCGTGAGCGCCTCGAGCTGCGGCTCCGTCAGGCCGAGCCACGGCTGTACGTCCGGCTCAGAGGGGTTGTACACGCGCGTCACCGTCATTTCGATGCCGGCCTCCTCGCAGTCCGTCGAGAACGCGCTGAGCGACTCGTGGGTCGGGAACCGGACCTCGAACGTCCACGACGCCGCCGATCCGACGGCGCTCAACATCTGTCCGTCGTTCGATTGCACGGCGCTGACGAGGTGGTCCTGGTTCGCGTCCCAGTCGAGGGTGAACAGCGTCCGCTCCTCGAACGCGTCGACCCGCGTGGCCTCCTCGACCGACGGGTGGCGCTGGACGCTTTCGACGAACGACTCGCGCGTGGAGTTGCGGATCCAGAACAGCGGGACGGAAGCCTCGCCGAGCGGGACGAGCGTCTCGAGCTCGATGGTGGAGTCCCCTTCGACGGAGAGGATCTGGCCGAGCTCGAAATCGCTGGACAGGACGCGGAACTCCACGATTACACTCATCGGTTGGACTCGTTGATCCGTTCTCGATTCCCCGTTAAATAGGGAAAGCTTGGTATATCAGGGTTTGGGCGATCGCGGGGGCGGACGGCGGGACCCCCGCCGCGACCGCGCTGCTTGGTACACCATCGTCGTCGGTTATGGGCGTCGCGCGTCACCGTTCGGTATGGCCACGGTCATAGAGTTCACGAGCCCGGCGGATGAGTTCCCGCTGGGACGGTCTTCGAGAACCTCCCGGCGGTGACCGTCGAGCTGGAGCGGGTCATCCCGAACGGGAGGCTGGTCGTCCCCTACTTCTGGGTCCGCGGCGCGCGCCCGGCCGACATCGAGTCCGCGTTCGAGGCCCATCGCGGCGTCGCCGGCGTCGACCTCGTCGACGACGTCGACGGCGAGTACCTGATGCGCGCGGAGTGGGACGACGGCTACTACGGCGTGTTGAGCGCGCTGGCACACGCCAACATCGCCGTGCTCTCCGGCGCGGGGACGCGGGACGGCTGGCGGTTCGAGGTCCGCGGGGAGGACCGCGAGGCGATCGGCGAGTTCCGGACGGACTGCCGGGACCGCGACATCGACATCGGGATCACGGCGGTCCACTCGCTCCTGCCGGTCCAGGGGGACGGGTACGACCTGACGGAGACCCAGCGGGAGGCGCTCGTGTTGGCGTAGGAGCGCGGCTACTTCGACTCGCCGCGAACGGCGTCGCTGGACGAGGTCGCGGCGGAGCTCGGCATCTCCCAGCAGTCGCTTTCCTCCCGGATCAAACGCGGCCATCGCCGGCTCATCGAGGGGACCGTCGCCCCGGCGTGACGAGGAGGCGATCCCCCTCCGACGGGGACAGCCACTCGTTATAAATACCTACTGTACTAACAGTAGTACAGTTGAACCGACGCGGCCGGTTCGATCTACGCATGTATGTTAGTGATAGCGGTGCTGACCCTCGATTCGGTCATTTTCGGTCCGGAGCTCGGTGACGTCCCCGTGCGACCGTCCGAGCGGTAACTCTCGTCCGTCGAGAAGCGACGGACGCGGTCCGCCATGAGCCCCGACGACGACGCGCCGAGGGGGGGGGACCTGAGCGGAGTTCCGCGACCGGCCTGCAGACGCTGCTCCGCGAGGCGCACGACAGGGCATCCGACGTCGAGGGCGGGTGGGACTGCCGGAACGGGCCGACCACCCCGACTGGGACGTCGTCCGTCTCAAAGGTGGCAGAAGTCGGAGGCGTCCGAGTAGCCGGCCGCTCGCGCGCTCTTTCTCCCCGATCGGACTCAGTCCCCGGCGACCGCGAACCCGCGAGGCGTCGCCTCCGCCGCTGGGCGCGTGAGGAGCGAGACCGCCGACGGTGAGGAGCGCGAGAGCGCCATCAGCCCCGAGCCCGACGATCCACCCGCCGGCGACTGTGCGGGGAGCGTCGGGGACGAAGCCCGACGACCGCCGACAGCACAACCGCGAGGTATCGCGAGCTCGGGACCGAGCACGCCGACATCATCCGGTCGGGTGGTCCGCTCCCAGTAGAGCGCGCAAGATAACCGGGAGGGCGAGCAGCGCGAACCCGGAGAAGGCGGTGCTGCCGACCTCGATCAGGGTGCCGGGCCGGAAGAGGCTCGCGGCGAACGCCAGCAGCGCGAAGGCGGCGACGCCGATCCGGGCGACCCACGCCTCGCGTCGCTCGGAGGCGTCGGCGTTGACGACGGGCCGGTAGAGATCCCGGGTGAAGTACGACGACCCCGAGAGGAGCATCGAGTCCGACGAGGACATCATCGCGGCCATCGCGCCGGCGATCACGAGCGCCGCGAACCACGCCGGCGTGTACTCGTTCAACACGACCGGGAGCACGTTCGCGCCCTCCGGCACGTCGACCGGCATCCCGGCCGCCCACGCGCCGAGCATGAACGCGGGGACGAACAGCAGGAGGACGAGCACGGGCCACAGCGCGAACGACCGCTTCAGCGTCTCGCCCGACTTCGCGACGAAGAACCGCTGGTTGATCTGCGGGAACATCGTCACGCCGAACGCGATGGTGATCGCCGTGGAGACGATGAACCCGACGGAGTAGGTCCCGCCGCCGAACGACCCGAAGTCGGGCCGAGCGTCGAGCATCGCGCCGGCGGCCGCGCCGACGCCGCCGACGGCGGATACCACCCAGACCGCGGCGACCCAGACGACGGAGAGCATGAACAGCCCCTGAATCGTGTCCGTCCACGCGACCCCGCGCATCCCGGCGAGGACGACGTAGAGGATCATGAACGCCGTGATGAGCGCCGCGCCGCCCCAGTAGGGGACGACGCCGTTCGTGAGCCCGACGAGCGCCTCGCCGGCGCCCATCTGCTGGAGCATGACGTACGGGAACAGCCAGAGGAGGCTCACGCCGGCGACGAGCGCCCGGAGGCCCGTCGAGCCGAAGCGGTCGCCGAGCATCTCCCCGAGCGTCACGTAGCCGTTGCGGTTCCCGATCAGCCACTGCTTGTAGCCGATCGCGTACCACAGCACCGCGAACAGCACGCCGTCCAGCGTCCCCATCACGATCAGCCACTCCGGGCCGGCGGCGAACGCGAGGTTCGGACCGCCGAAGAAGGTGAACGCCGACAGCAGCGTGGCGAAGGTGGTGAAAAGCAGGACCACCGTCCCGATCGACCGGCTAGCCAGGTAGTAGTCCTCGGCCGTCGTCTCGGAGACGCGGTAGGCGACGAGGCCCACCGCGAGCGCGAGGAAGAGGTAGCCGACGACGATCCCGAGCGAGAGCCCGAGCGTCACGGCCGCTCACCCCCGGCGGCGGGGGCCCCCGCGTCGCCGCCCGCGGCCCGGTCGTCGCCGTCTCCGCCCGGGCGGAGCCCCATCCCGCGCTCCCACGCGCCGCTCCGAGCGAACCGGGAGAACAGGACCGTACACAGGCCGAGCCACGCGACGTGCCACCAGATCCACACCGGCAGCCCGGCGACGACGCGGTCGACGCCCCACAGCGGCCACGGCACCGCGAACGCGACGAGCAGTGCGAACGTCGGAATCCACACGATATCTCTCCGAGGTCTCCTCATGTCGAACTATAACTACTTTGAACGGATAAATCTTACCAAAAGAGTTCGATATTGGCTTTTGTAGAATATATTTCTTCAAAGGGCCTCGACGGAGGCGGGTGCGATAACTATTTTCGGCGACGCGCACAACAGCGCACGGGCGGCGACGCCGCCCGATCATCACCATTCACCATCATGAAAGACACAGAGAAATACCTGATACACGCCACCATCGCGGCGGACGGCGTCGTCGAGCGCAGCGACGTCGTCGGCGCGGTGTTCGGCCAGACGGAGGGGCTCCTCGGCGAGGAGCTGGACCTCCGCGACCTCCAGGAGTCGTCGCGGGTCGGCCGGATCGACGTCTCCGTCCAGTCCGAGAACGGGCAGTCGTTCGGCGAGGTCACCGTCGCGTCGAGCCTCGACAAAGTCGAGACGGCGATCCTCGCGGCGGCCTTGGAGACGATCGACCGCATCGGTCCCTGCCAGGCCTCCGTGGAGGTGACGAGCATCGAGGACGTGCGGGCGGCGAAGCGCCGCGAGGTCGTCGAGCGCGCCAAGGAGCTGATCGCCGGCGGCTTCGAGGAGACGAGCCTCGCGAGCGACGACATCCTCGAGGAGGTCCGCGAGGCCGCCCGCGTCGAGGGGATCGTCGACTACGAGGGGCTCCCGGCCGGCCCCCGCGTCGGCGACTCCGACGCCGTCATCGTCGTCGAGGGGCGCGCGGACGTGCTCACGCTGCTCGAGTGCGGAATTAAGAACGCGGTCGCCGTCGAGGGGACGAACGTCCCGGACGCGGTGGCCGAGCTCACCGCCGACCGGACCGTCACCGCCTTCCTCGACGGCGACCGCGGGGGCGAGCTCATCCTCCGCGAACTCGCGCAGGTGGGCGACGTCGACTACGTCGCGTTCGCGCCGCCCGGCGAGTCGGTCGAGGACCTCGACCGCAACGCCGTCTTCGAGTCGCTCCGCGGGAAGGTCCCGTACGACACCCTCGCCGACGAGCCCAACCTCCGCGAGGCGGCCGCGGACGACGAGGGTCCCGGGGACGTGGAACGCGAGAACGCCGGCGGTGCCGGGCGAGAGGGCGTCGGGGAGGACGACGCGGGTCGAGGGACCGGCGGCGACGCGGAGGACGGCGGGTCCGAGACGGCGGGCCCCGACGCCTCCGACCCCGGTTCGCCCGACCCCGAGGGTCCGGAGACCGACGGCGTCGTGGCCGGTGCGGCCAGCGACGAGACGGAGAGCGCCCTGGTCGAGGCCGTCGGGAAGCACCCCGCGACCGCGGGGGACGACGGGGGCGCCGACTCTGTCGAGGTCGACGTCGTCGACGCCGAGGCGACGGCCACCGAACCGGCGGACGACGGGTCCGCGGAGACGGCCGAAGCGGAGTCGGGGGCGGAGACCAGCGAGGGGTCGGGGACGAAACCCGGCGAGGAGCCGATGACGGAGACCGACAAGGAGCCGATGACGGAGACCGACGAGGGGTCGGGGACGGAGACCGACGAGGAGCCGGCCGAACCGTCAGACGACGCCCCCGTCGACGACGAGCCGCGATCGATCGAGGAGCACGTACAGGAGGTCGTCGACTCGGGGAGCGACCGCGCCCGCTTGCTCGGCGACGACCGCGGCGTCCTCGCGGAGGTCGACGCCGCCGACGCCTTCGACGCGGTCGAGGCGGCCGAGACGGCGCCGCACACGGTCGTCGTCGACGGCCGGATCGATCAGCGCCTCCTCGACGTGTCGGCCCAGCGCGGGGTCAGCGAACTGCTCGGCCGAGAGATCGGCGAGTTCGTGAAACGGCCCGTCGGGACCCGCGTGCTCACGGTCGGGGACCTCCGGGCCGGGAGCTGACAGCGCCGGGAGCTGGCGGCGCCGCGCGACGACCGTCCCGCGGGGTTCTCTCAGACCAGTCCGACGACGCCGAGCAGCGCGAACAGCGCGTCGCCGTACGTCAGCGCGACGACCAGCCCGACCGCCATCGGGACGACGAACGGCATGCCGGGCGACAGCAGCACGCGGTCCTTCCGGGCGACGACCGCCAGTCCGCCGCGGAGCGTCTCGGCCACGGTGCCGTACGCGCCGTGGTCGATCTCGGCGAGGAACCGCTCGGCGGCCCACGGGTCGTCGAACGCCGCCGGTCCGAGACCCGACTGCGAGGCGGCCTCGACGTCCGAGTCGGCCGCGGTCCCACCGTCGGTCAGGGGGCCGACGTGCGTCCCGCCGTCGGTCGGCTCGAACGTCTCGCCGACGCTCTCCGGGTCGCGGAGGCGGCCCGGGTCGGCGCGGACGTCGGCGAGCCGCAGTCCGCGCCACCGGAGGTACATCCGGAGCGCGTCCAGGTCCAGCCCGCTCCGGGTCTCCCCGTCGTCGTCCTCGAAGAGCCGACCGTGGCGGTCCGACAGCGACTCCGTCGCCACCGGGCGGGCGAGGAACATGTTCGCGGAGCGCTCGCCGCGCGCGAGGTTCACCGCGGCGAGGCCGAGGGGGTACGCGAGCCCGAGCAGCACCGTGTTCGTGAGGACCGTGAGCGAGAACACGCCGATCTGGGTCTCGACGAGCGGGAGTTCCGCGCCGGCGACGGCGTACTCCGGGAAGGTGGGAAAGAGAATCGCGAGCGCGATCAGCGCCGTCGCGTCCGCCCCGCCGAACGCGCCGAGGAACCAGAACGCGTAGCCCAGCGGCGCGACGAACAGGAGGCTGATCGCGACCTGGACGGCGAACCGCGTCTCTTCTACCCCGGCGATCGGCCATATCGACGCCACCTCCCAGACCAACAGCAGCGCCCCGAACGCGTACAGCGGCGGCCAGATCCGGTTCGGGAGGCGTCGGGTCCGGACGTCCCGCAGCGCCGCCCACGCGAAGACGGGGACGACGAGCAGTCGCAGGAGGTCCGGCAGCGTGGCGACCATGTCTCCACGGCCGCCGCGGGCGTAATTAGGCGTTCGGGTTCGGGTATCGATATCGATAGCGGACCCGAGGGCGACGCGAAGTCAGTCGTCCGGTCGATCGGCGCGCCGATCGAACACCGCGAGCACCGTGTCCGGGTCCGACAGCCCCGGGACCCGGTGCTCCTCGTCGCGGAGTTCGATCACGACCGTCTCGGTGCCGAGCCGGCGGTCGAGCCACGTCCGTTCCACGCGCAAGCCGGTCTCATCCCACGACTCGACGCGCCACAGCGTCGCACCGAACAGGCGGTCGCGGGCGACGAGCGCGTCGTCGCCGGCGCGGTACGCGACGAGACCGTGCCGGAGCTCGTGGTCGACCGCGGCGAGAGAGAGCGGGACTGCGACGGCGACGACCGAGAGGACGGTGACGGTCGTCCAGTCGCCGCCGATCGCGAACAGCGCCGCGACGAACACGGGGACAGCGGCGAGCCACCACAGCCCCGGGTGGACGGAGACCGTCGCGAGCGCCCCGGCGAACCGCGAGCGCCGGGGAAGACGGACCGCATCGACCGGACCGTCGAGGGAGCTGTGGACCGAGTCGGTGGTCGGCGGGTCGTACGAGAACCCGAGGTCCAACGCCTGCGACTCGTCGAACGCGTCGACCCGGTCGCGGTACAGCCCCGCGAGGTCGACGGCGGCCTTCAACCCGATCACGCCGAGCAGGAGGGGGAGGCCGACCGCGTCGGGATCGAGCGCCGATATCGGCGCGTCCCCGTCGAGCGTCGCCGCACCGACGAGCGCGACGGTGAACAGCGCGGCGAAGAACACGGCTCCGGCGTGGACGAACACGCCGCGAACGGCCGTCTGCGCGCTGTGGTCGCGGTACTCGCCGCCGGCGAAGTACTCGGCGAGCGTCGTCGCTCCCTCGCCGACGAAGACGGCGAGGACCGCGAGGGTCACGGTGTCGAGCGCGTCCGGCGAGAGGCCGCCGTCGGCGACGACGCCCACCGTGAGTCCCCCGACGAACAGCCAGACGGCACAGAGTATCGGAGCGATGACCGGGAGCACGAGCAGCGATGAGAGACGGATCTGAACTCCCGTGCGAGGGACGGAGAGCGCGGCGCGGCGGCTCGCGAGCGGCCCGGCGATCAGCGCGGTGCGCTCGATCTCGGACGGTCGGCCGGCGAACAGCGCGCGGACGAGGGCCCAGAGCGAGGCGATTCCGAGTTCGAACCAGTACAGCGTCATCAGCGCGGCCGCGTTCCAGCCGACCGCGACGACGCCCGCGAGCGGGAGGAGATTCGAGACGAAGAGCGCGAGCGCCCTGAAGCGGCGACCCCGAGCGAGCGCGCTCAACGGACCGGAGCGAGCGGTAGAGGGCATTCCGATCGTCGATCTGTGTCCCGAGCCTAAAAACGGTCCGCGACGCTCACCGCGCCGGGCCGGCGTCGCGGTGGAGGTAGAGGTACGCGAGCACGGGGACGATGGTGAACGCGAGGGTCGCGACCGCCCAGAGGGGCGCGTAGCGGCTCCCGCGCTCCCTCGCGTCGCGGTAGATCCACGCCGCGGCGGCGACGACGACCCCGTAGACCACGAGCGTGAGCGGGAGCGACCACGGGAGGGCGACCCCGGAGAGGAGCGTCATGATACCCTGTTCGGCGGGCGACGCTTATAGTTCGCCCGTGAGGTCGGCCCGCATGACGAAGTCGGGCTCGCCGGCGACCGGCACCCGGTTCGCGCCGGTGTCGCTCACGTGCTCCACCGTCTCGGGGATCAGCACGCGCGCGGCGTCGGCGTCGACCGCGGCCGCGTCCGCGGCGATCGATTTATAAAGCGCGCCCGCCGCGTCGACGTCTCGCCAGGCGGCGGCGCCGTACACGGCGACGCGCTCGGGGGCGTCGTCCCCGTCGTCGCCCGGCCGCTCCGAGACGCGGGCCCGGACCGCGAACCCGGCCAGCGCGTCGGCGCCGGCGACCGCCAGGAGGCGGTCGTCGTCGGCCGCGACCCGGAGCCGCTCGCGAGTGAGTTCGGAACAGGCCCACGGCTCGCCGTCGTCGAGCGCGAGCCCGCCGAGGTGGTCGCGGGCGTCGCTGTCGGCCCAGAACGCCCACGCGGCGTTCGGGTCCGGACCGTCGAGGACGCGGAGCCCGTCGGAGTCGGAGGCAGTCGCCGCGGTCTCCGGATCGCCGACGTCCGCCGCCGGCTCGGGCTCCGCGAACCGGAACTCCGTCGCCGGCTCGAAGCCGACCGCGCGAGACTGGCCGAGTCCGGCGACGTTCCACGAGAAGACCATATTCCGGCAGACCGTCGCGCCGCGGTCGCGCGCCCAGTCGAGCGCGCCGGTCGAGAGGGCGGTCCCGACGCCGAAGCCGCGGGCGGCGGGGTCGACGCGGATCCCCTGTCCCCACGCCTCCCACTCGGTGAGCAGGGCGCCCCGGATGCAGCCGACGACGGCCTCCGGCTCGCCGGGGGCGGCGGCGCCCGCGCCGTCGCCCTCGATCACGGTGTCACCCGGATCGCGGTCGTCGTTCCCCGCGACCGCGTCGCTCCCGGCCACCGCCTCGGGCGGAAGCGTCGCGACGAAGGTGCCGCGGTCCGGGTCGTCGGCGGCGACCCACTCGGGGAACACCCGCGGGAGGTAGTCCTCGTGCCGCTCGCCCCACGTGTCCCGCGTGAACGCCGCGACCGCGCCGGCGTCGGCGGGGCGGGCCTCGCGGACGACGACGGTCGGTCCGGCGGGCGTCGATCCGGGGGCGCGCGGCGGCTCCCCGTCCGACTCCGTCATCGCCAGGGCTGCGACTCCTCGGTGAGCTCCCGCGAGGTCGCGGGCCATCGCTCGGCGGGGTCCGACAGGTTCGCGAGCGCCCACATGAGCTTCACCTTCGCGGTGCCGGGGAGGGTGTCGCCCGCCTCGACGACGCCCGCGTCGAGCAGGTCGCGGCCGGTGTCGTACACGCGGTCGCAGACGCGGCCGTCGAGGCACTGGCTCGTCATCGCGACGACGGTGCCGTCCTCGACCAGCTCCGCGATCCGCGGGACGAGGTCGGTGTGGACGTGGCCGAGACCAGTCCCCTCGATCACGACGCCGTCCTTGCCGTCGAGGTAGTCCCACGCGGCCGGGTCCATGCCCGGCGTGAACTTCGCGAGCTCCACGTCGCCGTCGAGGTCGGGCGCGAGGCCGGCCTCCGCGTCTCCGTCGCCCTCGCTCGCCTCACTCCCCCGCGGGAGCGGCTCTCGGTTCCACTCGATGGCGGCGTCGGCCGCGTCGCCCTCGGCGCCCGCCTCGGCCGCGGCCTCGTAGTCGATGACGCCGAGCGATCGGGCGCCGACCGTCTCGAAGGCGTCGCGGCGAGAGGTGTGGTTCTTCCGGACGCGGGTGCCGCGGTGGAGCGCGCAGGCGTCGTCGGAGGGGCTCGCGTGCATGCAGACGAGCGTCTCCGCGTGGTCGGCCTTCGCGGCCTCGACCGCGCACACCGCGTTCATCACGTTGTCCGAGGAGGGGCGGTCCGCGGAGCGCTGGCTCCCGGTGAACACGACCGGAACGGGCGAGTCGAGCATGAAGGAGAGCGCGGAGGCGGAGTACTGCATCGTGTCGGTGCCGTGCATCACGACGACGCCGTCCGCGCCGGCCGCGACCTCCTCCGCGACCGCCTCGGCGAGCTCCCGCCAGATGGACGGCTCCATGTTCTCGGAGAGGATGTTGGCGACGACGCGCCCGCGGTAGTTCGCGCGGCCGGCCAGGTCGGGCACGGCCCGAAGCACGTCCTCGGCGTCGAACTGGGCGGTGACCGCGCCGGTCCGGTAGTCGACGGTCGAGGCGATCGTCGCGCCGGTCGAGATGAGCGACACCGTCGGCAGGTCGTCGTCGAAGGTGATCTCGGAGGCCTCGCCGCCGCCCGCGTCGGCCCCCTCGTCGACGTCGCGGGCGCCCGATTCGAGCACTTCGACGTCGGCCTCGTCGCGGTCGACGCCGACGTTGTACCCCCCGTCGAGCTTGACGACGAGGTGGTCGCGAGTCGTCGAGGGGAGCAGTACGCCCTCGTTCGTGACGTCCCCGCGCTCGACGCGGACGCGATCTCCCGGTTGCATACCACCCGCTTCCCCTGCGGCGGACTTGAATCCAACCGTTCGGCCGCGGCGACCGCTTCCGGGCGGCGACCGTTCCCAGGCCGGCGACGGCTCGCCCGCTTTTCACTCCCTCCGCTCCCACCGTTCCCTCCGCTCCCTCCACACCACCGCTATAGTATTGCAAACAACCCACATGATTCAAAACATTCATATAGAATCGCTACCCTATAATTAACTGCATTCGAGGTGATGAGCAATGGCTCTGCCGACGCCGACCAGTTCGTGGACGCAGGGGTTCGACTTCCCGAACCGACTGTTCGAAACCGGTGGTAACGACTACGAACTGTACGAGGAGGAGGACGAGTTCGTCCTCTCCATAGAGCTCCCCGGGTTCGATCCCGAGGAGATCACGGCCTCGTGGGACGACGGCGTCCTCAACGTCGCCGCCGAACGCGAGGACGAACAGCGCGGCATGCGCCGGACCTACCACCGTCGGTTCCGCTTCCCGAAGACCGTCGACGAGGAGGCCATCGATGCCTCGTATCAGAACGGCATCCTCAGCGTTCGGCTGCCCGTCGTCGTCGACGCCGCGATGACCGGAACGGAGATCGAGATCGAGAGCTGACGCGGGCGTCTCGCCCGCTGGGACCGCTCGCGAATCGGTTCCCGTCCGGGGTCGGTACGCCTTTTACCGGTCGCGCAGACCGTGACGGCATGGACCGCGACGCGTTCGCCGCCAGCATCGACCACACCGTGCTCGGCCCGGAGACGACTTGGAGAGACGTCGAGGCAGTCCTCGCCGAGGCGGCCGACCACGGGATGAACGCCTGCATTCCCCCCTGCTACGTCGCAGAGGCGGCCGACTACGGGAACGCCCCGTCGACGATCGCGACCGTCGCGGGGTTCCCCCACGGTCAGCACGCGCCGGAGGCGAAGCGGGACGAGGCGGTCGGCGCGTGGGAGGACGGCGCCGACGAGATCGACCTGGTGATCAACGTCGGCCGCCTGAAGGCCGGCGAGGACGACGTCGTCGCCGCCGAGATCTCCGACGTGGTCGCCGCGGTGCCGGTCCCGGTGAAGGTGATCATCGAGACCGCGCTCCTGACCGACGACGAGAAGCGCCGCGCCTGCGAGGCCGCCGTCGAGGCCGACGCCGACATGGTGAAGACGTCGACGGGCTTCGCCGACGGCGGCGCGACCGTCGCCGACGTGGAACTGATGAGCGAGTACCTCCCGGTGAAGGCCTCCGGCGGCGTCGGCTCATACGAGGAGGCGAAAGCGATGCTCGACGCGGGCGCGGCGCGGATCGGCGCCTCCTCCGGCGTTGCGATCGTCGAAGGCCACCCCGAGAGCGGGGACTAGCGTTCGTCGGCCGACCGGTCTCGTCCGTCGCCGTCGGCGGCGAGGCCGTGTCCGGTTCGGTCGTCGCCGCCGACCCCGCCCTGCCCGGCGTTCTCGCCGTCCGTCTCGCTCTCGATATCGTCCGGGTCCACGTCGACCTCGAAGGCCGAGACGGACTCCGAGAGCGCCTCGGCCTGCTCCCGGAGCCGGTCGGCGTTTTCGGCGATCGTGGTGACGGTCGCCGTCTGCTGCTCGGCGGCGGCGGACACCTGCTCGGAGCCGGTGGCGACCTCCCCGCTCACCTCGGCGACGTCCTCCACCCCCTCGACCGCGCGCTGGGTCGACCGGGCCTGGTCCTCGGCGGCCTCGCTTATCTCCTGGACACCGTGATTCGTCTCCTCGACCGCGTCGACGACGGCCTCGAGGGACGACGACGCCTCGCGAACGGTGTCGGACCCCTCGTCGATCCGCGCGTTCGTCTCGCGGATGTCGTCGACTGTCTCGTCCGCCTCCCCGCGGACGGCGTCGATCTGCGACTCGATCTCGGCGGCCGCCTCCTGCGTCTCCTCCGCGAGGTCCTTGACCTCGTCGGCGACGACCGCGAAGCCCTCGCCGGCCTCGCCGGCGCGGGCGGCCTCGATGGAGGCGTTCAACGCGAGGATGTTCGTCTGCTCGGCCACGTCGGTGATGAACTCGACGACCTCGTCGATCTCGTCCATGCGGTCGTCGAGCGACTCCATCTGCTCGACCGCGGCCGCGGAGCGCTCCTCGATCGCGTCCATCTCGTCGAGCGCCTCCGCGGCGGCCTCGCGCCCGGTCGCGCCGCGTTCCGAGGCGGCCTCCGCGGTCTCCGCGACGGACGCGGCCGACGACGCGACCTCCTCGATGCTCGCGGAGAGGTCGCTCATTTCGCCGCTCACCGCGTCGAGCCGCTCGTCCTGTCTGACCGCCCCGTCGGCGATCTCCTGGATCTGCTCGCTGACGGTCCCGCTCGCGGTCTCGACCTCGTCGGCGCCGGTCGCGAGCTCCGCGCTCGCGTCGTCGACCTCGGCGGCGAAGGCGGCGACCCGCGCGGTGGTCCGTTCCAGCTGGGACACCATGTCGTTGAACTCCTCGGCGATCTCCCGCATCGCGTCGCGGTCCGCGTCGGGGTCCATCCGCCGGGTGAGATCGCCGTCCGCGACCGCTCCCATCACCTCGCTGTAGTCGGCCGCGCGGGTTTCCATGTCCCGGGTGACGGCCTCGGCCTCCTCGCGAGCCGCCTCCGCCTCGTCTGCCGCGGTCTCGGCCTCGGCGATCCGCTCGCGGAGCGCGTCCCGCATCTCGCCGAAGCTCGTGAACAGGCGACCGATCTCGTCGATCCGGCCGGTCGTCAGGTCGACGTCGAGGTCGCCCGACTCGATGCGCTCGGCGCGGTCTCGCAGCCGCGCGAGGGGGACGACCGTCCGGCTACCGAGCACGGCCCCGACGATACCCAGCGACGCGAGCGTGAGGAGGAGCAGCAGCAGCACCGAGTCCCCCACGTCGTTCCGGACGGCGAAGGCCGTCGACTGGTCGACGCTCGTGACCGCCACCCAGTCCGTGTCGGGGACCGACGCGTACGCGTGGACCTGACCGTCGCCGATCCGCGTCGCGGTCGTTGCGTTCCCCTCTCGGACCGTCTCGACGGCGTCGGCGTGTTCGCCCTCGTCGACCGTGCCGTCGATGTCGAGGACTGTCTGCCCGGCGGCGTTGAGGATCATCGTCTCCTCGCCGGTGTCGGTGTTCTGGATCCGTTCGAGCTGCGGCTGGATGCGAGTCACCACGACGAGGTACCGACCGTCGGCCCGCGGCACGGAGCTGGCGAACGCCATCACCGGCCGGTCGTTGAGCACGGGCGACCGGTACGAGCGAGCCGACCGCCAGACGCGGTCGTCGCTCCCGACGCCCTCCGGGACGTCGGCGTCGCTCCACGGCGCGTCGAGGTCGCTCGGGGCGCGGCCCTCCAACGGCTGTTCCGTGCTTGCGACGACCCGGTCTTCCCCCGAGTCGACGAGGTGGATGCTGACGATGTCGTCGGAGAGCAGCTCGTCTTTCAACAGGATGTACGCCGGCGCGCGCCGGTCCGACCGGAGCGCGTCGGCCGCCGACATCGATCGGGTCTCCGTGCTCATCCGCTCGGTCCACGAGCCGATCGCGTCGGCCTGTAGGCCGCCGGTCTCGGCCAGTTGGGTCGTCGCGTCGGCCTCCACGGTCTCTCCGGTCTGGAGGTAAGTGAACGCGCCGCCCGCGACGACGACCGCCGCCACGACGAGGAACGCGAGCGCGAACTTGGCGGCGTACCGTCGTCGGACCGCGTCGGGAAGGACCCGACTCGCCGCCCGCGCCAGCCGGTCGACGACTCCGGGAGCCATCAGTTCAACTCCTCCGGGTCCGAGGGGACCGACAGGTCGCCGGCGACGATCCGGTCGCCGGACGCGGCGATCGCGGCGCGCACGTCGTCCGGGATCACCGGCCCGAGCGACGTGCCGTACACGAGCGCGACGCCGTCCTCGGCGAGGCCGAGCGCGGCCGTCTCACCCGTGCCGAGGTCGCCGTCGATGGTCCGTTCGGCGGCGTCGTAAACGGCGGTACCGACGCGTTTCACCATCGACGCGAGGATCACGTCCGCGTACCGCGGGTTGCTCCGCGACTGGTCGGAGTCGACGCCGATCGCGTACCGGCCGTACTCCTGTGCGGCCTGAAACACGCCGAGGCCGCTCCCGCCGCCCGCGTGATACACCACGTCGGCGCCCTGATCGTACATCTCCGCTGCGGCGGCGTACCCGCTCTCGGGGTCGTCGAATGCGCCGACGTACGTGGCGAGCGTCGACGCGTCCGCGGCCGCGTGGTCGACGCCGGCGCGGTAGCCGGCCTCGAACTTGCGCACGAGGTCCGACTCGACGCCGCCGACGAAGCCGACGGTCCGTTCGTCGGGAACGGTGGATCCCGCCCCGACCGACACGTCGCGGCCCGTCACCAGCCCGGCGAGGTGACCCGCCTGAAACGACCCCTCGTGTTCGCGGAACACGTAGCTCGCCACGTTGTCGCGGTCGACGGCGGAGTCAACGATCGCGTACCGCTGGTCCGGATGCTCGCTCGCGACCGCCGAGAGGCCGTCCGCCTGGAGGAACCCGACACAACAGATCAGGTCGTAATCGGGGTCGTTCGACTCCGACAGCGACGCCTGCGTGCTCCGAAGCTCCGGGAACGCGCTCGGCTCCTCGTTCGCGAACGCCACGTCGTGGTCGAGGCGCGCGCGTTGGATCCCCCTGTTGGCGGCGTCGTTGAACGATCGGTCGTCGAGTCCGCCGAGCGCGTAGATCATGCCGACCGTCGCGCTGGCGTCGCTCGCGTCGCCGATCGCCGATTCGTCGGCCGTCGTCGCCGCGTTCGTTCCGTCTCCGGCCGAAGTCGAACCGTCGCCGGGGTCGCCGCCCAGACACCCGGCGAGGCCGCCGGCCGCCGCGGCGCCGACTCCGGCGACGACCCGGCGACGTGAGACTGTCGTCAGCGATCGCGTATGCGTCATCTGATCTGGCGTCGACGGATCGGAGGGAAAACAGCTGCGCGTAAATTATCGACGATGATAGTAACTATTGACGAGGGATCGCGAGTCCGTCCGACGCGCCGCGACCCGAATCCGGCCCGTCCACGCATTCTCCGGGCGTGGGAACGCCCTCGTACCCATTTACCTATCGAGTCAGTATCAGGTGGTATGAGTCATTCGACCGGACCCGAATCGCGTGGTTTAGACCTCGACACGGCCTTCAAGGCGTTTGGCGCGGTGGGGATCCTCATCGCTATCGCCCTCACCGTCCTGGTATTCGCGCTGACGAACCCGTTCGGCGGCTACGTCGACGTCTCGCCGGCCGTGTACGGGAGCCTGCTTTCGACGGGCCTGCTCGCCGCCGTCGGCTACGCGACCTACGCGCTGCGGCGTCGCTGAGCGGTCGCCGAACGCTCCGGCCGAGAGGCCGACCGAGGCGGATCGTATCGACGCCCGTGCGGATCCGGCACGGGGCGGTCGGTCGCACGGCACGCTCCTGAGACGTAGTTGTGCGCGTACTATACAACAGCATTCAGCACCCGCCGCGGACGCGGCCGACAGCTCGTCCGCGGCGTGCGGCGCGCGGCGAGGTCACACCGACCGCGGCGGCGGCACGAGGAAGACGTTGCCCGTCGCCCGGGCGACCACTTCCTGGGAGACGCTGCCGAGCAGCAGTCGGCGCAGCCGGCTGCGACCCCGTGAGCCGATCATCAGCGTGCTCGGGTCGTGCTCCGCCTCTGCGGCGAGGATCTCGTCCGCGGGGTCGCCGCGGCGGATCTCCGTGCGGGCGTCGAGCTCCAGCTCGTCCAGCCGGTCGGCGAGGTCGTCGAGGCGGTCCTGCGGGTCGGCGCCCTCGCCCGTGTCGTCTTTCGGCGACTCGACGTGGACCAGCGTGACCTCCTTCGTCGCGTGCCGGAGGTACTCGAACGACCGAAACGCGCGCTCGGCGTTCTCAGAGAAGTCCGTCGCGAACAGCGTTCGCTTGAACAGGTGTCGGCGGACCGTCTCGGGCTCCTCGACGCCGCGCTCGATGCGGTCGACGATGAGCGGCACGACCGTCGTGCGGGCGAGGTTGCGCGCGGTCGACCCGATCACGCGGTTCTCGAGCGGGCTCTTCCCGCGCGAACCGACCATTATCAGGTCGGCGTTCACGGAGCCCGCGACCCCGTTGATCCGTCGGTGCGGCGTCCCGCGGACGACGTGCGTCTCGACGTCGAACCCGGCGTCTTCGACCGTCGAACTGTAGCGGCGAAGCGCCTCCTTCCGGCGCTTCTCGAACCCCATCCCGGGCATCCCCGAGTGGACGTTGGAGGGCACGACCGTCACGAGGTGGATCCGGTCGACGCCGATCTGTTCGAGGCAGCTCAGCCCGGTCTCCGACTGGATCATCGACTCGCTCGCCGTCGAGAGGTCCGTCGCGAGCACCGCCGACTTCCCGGTCATCGTCCCCACCCCGGCAGAACCGTCGCGCGACGGTTATCAATATTTCTCATACTGTACAATACTGTTGCTCGCATTATAAAACGCTCGGTCGGTTCCGATCCGGGCGATCCGGCGCGAACGGCGTGCGGTGCGCCCCGAGTCCTGAAGTATAACGGCCCGGAGAGCGAACCGGTGTCCATGAGCGACGAGTCGATCGAGGCCGCGGTCGAGCGGTTCCTCGACGAGACCGAGTCCGCGCTGAACGACTACGATCAGGGGTACGCCGACGCCGACGCGACGCTGTCGGTGGTCCGGACCCGCATCGACGATCTGGCCGCCGCCGCCGACGAGTCCGACGGAGCGGAGCCGCCCGAAGGTGGAGAGTAGCCGACGAGGGAGGGGAGAGGAGCCGACGAGGGAGGGGAGAGGAGCCGACGAGGGAGCGAAGAGGAGAGAAGAGCCGCCGGGACGAGGAGCGACCGACTACGGTCGCGCGCCGATCAGCTCCCGGACGCGGGCCACGTGCTCCCCGAAGGCCGGGTCGCCGCGCTCTCGGGGCCGATCGACGCCGACGTCGACGACCTCGGCGACGCGGCCCGGCTCGGCGGCCATCACGACGATCCGGTCGGCGAGCGTCACCGCCTCGGCGACGTCGTGAGTGACGAACAGGACCGTCTTTCCGGTCGAGGCCCACACGTCGAGCAGTTCCCGCTGGAGCATCTCCCGCGTCTGCGCGTCCACCGCGCCGAACGGCTCGTCCATCAGGAGCAGTTCCGGGTCCACGGCGAGCGCCCGCGCGATGGCGACGCGCTGTTTCATGCCGCCCGAGAGCGACTTCGGGTACGACTCCCGGAACTCCGAGAGCCCGACGAGTTCGAGCATCTCGTCGACCCGACTCGCGCGCTCCGCCTCGGACCGGTCGCTCCGTTCGAGCCCGTAGCCGACGTTCTCCTCGACCGTGAGCCACGGGAACAGGTGGTACTCCTGGAAGACGACCCCCATGTCCGTCGTCGGCCCGGTGACCGGGGCGCCGGCGAGGCGGACCTGCCCGTCGGTGGCCCCGGTGAGCCCGGCGATGATCCGGAACAGCGTCGTCTTCCCGCAGCCGGACGGGCCGACGAGACAGACGAACTCGCCGCCGTCGACCCCGAAGGAGACGTCGTCGAGCGCCCGGACCGGGTTCCCGTCGCCGTCGTACGTCTTGCCGACGCCGTCGACGACGACGCCGGACTCTCCGGCGATCGCGCCCGTGCGGTCGTCGCCCGTGGTCGGCCCCTCGTTCACGCCCGCCACACTAACACCCTCCGTTGGACCGCGCGGAACGCCACGTCGACGAGGAGGTACATCAGGCTCAACACGAGGATGTACGCGATCACGGTGTCGACGAGCAGGTTGTTGCTCGCGCGCAGGATCTCGCGGCCGACGCCCGGCACGCCGAATATCTCGGAGGCCACCACGAGCATCCAGCAGCGTCCGAGCCCGGTCCGGATCCCGGTGAGGATCCCGGGCAGCGAGGCCGGGAGGACGATCGACCGGACCATGTCGAGGTCGCCGCGGACCCCGAGCGTGCGGCCCACGTCGAGCAGGTCCTCCGAGACCCCCTCGACGGCCTCGTACGCCGCGTAGTAGTTGATCCAGAACGCGCCGACCGCGATGATGAAGGCCGCGCCGGCGTCGTTGATCCCGAACCACGCGATCGCGAAGCCGATCAGCGCGAGCGGCGGGACCGGCCGGAGCGTCCTGACGAGCGGGGCGGTCACGTCGTCGAGGAGCCCGTTCCACGAGAACGCGACGCCGGCGGCGACGCCGAGTCCGGTGCCGACTATCGTCCCCGGGATCCAGTGTCGGACACTCGACCACAGCGCGGTCGTCATCGTGCCGGAGGCGAGCTCCTCGGCGAACGCGACCCCGACCGCCGCCGGCGACGGCAGCACGTACGCCGGCTGGGTGAGCGAGACGAGGTGCCAGACGACCAGGAACCCGACGACGCCGGCCGCGCCGCGGAGAAGCCGGCGCGGGTCGTCGAGGCCGAGGCCGATGCGCAGTTCGTTCCCGTCGAACCGGCTGCCGGTGTCGGTCGCCATCAGAGCGAGTCGTAGACGTCGAAGTCGAAGATCGTCTCGTTCGACAGCTGTTCGTCGATCTGCCCGTTGTTCGCGGCGAACTCGGAGAACACCGGGGTCGCCTCGACGATCTCGCGGGGGTCGGTGACGAAGTTCGACAGCGGCGAGTCGAGCGCGCGCCGGGCGCGGTCGGCCGGCATCCCGATCCCCGACTCGACGTGTCCGGCGGTCGCGTCCGGGTTCTCACCGATGAACTCGGTGGCGCGGACGTGCTGCTCGACGAACTGCGCGGCCAGCGGCGACTCGCGGACGGCGTCGCTCATCAGCGTGACCGCCGCGGGCTGGCCGGGGAGGATCTGCGCGGCCGTCCGGAGCATCGTCACGGACGACCCCTCCGCCTGCGCGATCGTCGGCACCGGCTCCATGATGGAGGTACCGTCGATCTCGCCGTTGGCGATCGCCTGCCAGACCGCGCTGGCCCCGTTGATCTCGATGATCTCGACGTGCTCGTTCGACTCGGGATCGACGCCGTTCTCTTGGAGCCAGTAGCGGAGCAGCACGTCCGGGACGCTCCCCTGCGGGAAGGTGCCGAAGCGGAAGGGGCCGCCGTTCTCCTCGGCCCAGGTCGCGAACGCGTCGCCGCCCTCCGCCTCGAAGGGCTCGTGGAACGACTCCGCGGTCATGATCCCCATCGGCTCGCGGATGTTCGCGGCCGTCACCTGCGCGGGGATGTCGCGGTCGATGACGATCATCGCCGGCACGATCCCGAACATGGCGACGTCGATGTCGCCGCCGCCGAACGCCTGCACGATCGCCGGGCCGTCGGTGAACTCCTTCCCGGTGACCTCGGCGTCGATCTCGGAGAAGTACCCCTCGCCCTCCATCACGTACCACTGGAGGTCGGGGTATATCGGCATGTGTGCGACCGTCAGCTCGTCGAGTCCGCCGCCGCCGCCGAGACAGCCGGCGAGCCCGAGCGTCGCGGAGGAGCCCGCGGCGGCGAGGAAGGACCGACGCGAGGTCGGCGCGCGTGTTCCGTGCATACGGTATAAACGGGCTCCCCGGGCAACACCCCCGCGTCACCAGCAACGAAGGCGTATTCCGATGACGGTCGAGAGTCGGTCGAAACGGAGAATATGGACGTTTGATGAGTTCTGACACGCACATAGTCGAAAGAGACCTCTCACAGGTCGACGCAATATTTACTGCGGGGCGCGGCCACGCGGCGCATCCGCCGCCGTTTATGCGGTCGGCCGTCAATTGCGGCGCATGGTCTCGGAGATATTCGACCCCGACGCGTGGGAGCGGGTGACCGACGAGTTCGACGACGTCACCTATCACCGCGGCGTCGACGTCCCGGTCGTCCGGATCGCGTTCGACCGCCCCGAGGTCCGGAACGCGTTCCGACCGGGCACCGTCGACGAACTGTACGCCGCGCTCGACCACGCGCGCAAGCAGGCGGACGTCGGCTGCGTCCTCCTCACCGGCAACGGCCCCTCGGAGGAGGACGGCGGCTGGGCGTTCTGCTCCGGCGGCGACCAGTCGGTGCGGGGCGGCTCCGGCTACGAGTACCGCGACGGCGACGAGGCCGGCGACGAGGACGACCCGCTCGTCAAGGAGGCGCGCGCCGGGCGACTCCACATCCTGGAGGTCCAGCGGCTGATCCGGTTCATGCCGAAGCCGGTCGTCGCGGTCGTCCCCGGCTGGGCGGTCGGCGGCGGGCACTCGCTACACGTCGTCTGCGACCTGACGCTCGCCAGCGACGAGCACGCGAAGTTCCTCCAGACCGACCCCGACGTGGCCTCCTTCGACGGCGGGTTCGGCTCCGCCTACCTCGCGAAGCAGATCGGCCAGAAGAAGGCCCGCGAGGTGTTCTTCCGCGGGAAGACCTACTCCGCCGAGGAGGCCGCGGACATGGGGATGGTCAACGAGGCGATCCCGCACGAGGAGCTGGAGGAGGCGGCGCTGGAGTGGGCCGACGAGATGACGAGGAAGTCGCCGACCGCGATGCGCATGCTGAAGTACGCGTTCAACATGACCGACGACGGCATGGTCGGCCAGCAGGTGTTCGCCGGCGAGGCGACCCGGCTGGCGTACATGACCGACGAGGCGCAGGAGGGGAGAGACGCCTTCCTCGAGAAGCGCGAGCCCGAGTTCCGCGAGCACCCCTGGCACTACTGAAGCCCGCCGCGGTCGTTTATAAGCGTGAAGCGCCCACGAAGCCGCATGGAGAAGGTAAGCCTCGCGGACGCGTTCGAGGCCATCGACGAGCGGTGGAACCCGCACCTCGCCGGCGAGCTGAACGGACAGGCGGTGAAGCTGGCGAAGGCCGAGGGCGAGTTCGTCTGGCACAGCCACGCCGACGCCGACGAGCTGTTCCTCGTCACGGAGGGGCGGCTCCGGATCGAGTTCCGCGGCGACGACGACGCGGTCCTAGAGGCCGGCGAACTGATCGTCGTCTCCCGCGGGACCGAACACCGCCCGGTCGCCGAGCCGGAGGCGCACATGCTGCTTTTCGAGCCGGCCGGCACGCGGAACACGGGCGACGTGGAGAGCGAACTGACCAGAGAGGAGCCGGAGCGCGTCGATGGCTGACGCGGGCGCTACTCCTCGGGCAGCCACGCCGGTCGAGTCACTGTCGCGTTCCCGAACTCGGTGACCTCGTACGCGGTCCGGAGGGAGAAATCGTCGTTCCCCCTCGTGACGTCGTACGCCGCGATGTACCCCGCCTCGGTGACGACGACGTGCCCGCTCGCGTCGTCCGCCGGAACGTCGCCGGGGTCTTCGATACCGGTCACGTTGTACCTGACGGCCGTCCGCCCCTCGACGGTGACCGTCTCGGTGGCGTCGAGTTCGAGCGCCGTCAGCGGCCGTCGGACCCCGTCGTGAAAAGCCACCTCGGCCGGGGTCCAGTTCTCGCGGGGGTTCCGAGTCAGCTCCTCCGTCGCCGGGTCGTACGCGAACACGCCCTCGGCGCTGAGGTAGTGGCGCAGGGTGCGGCCGAACTCCGTGTCCGACCACCGTATCGAGACGGTGTCGTTCCCGGCGTCGAAGGTCCGCACGACCGTTCGGTTGGCGTCACCGTCGGCGGTGACCATGCGACTGCGGCGGGAGGTGTTGCGAAGCGTCTCGTCGTGCGTTCGCAGCGCGACGGAGAGGTCCGCGATCCCATCCTGTGACCACCCGGACGGGTACGAGAAGCTCTCCACCGTCGATTCCGGGCCCGACGCCTGTCCGTCCGTGACGGGCAGGGCCGTACAGCCGGCCGCGAGGACGAGCGCGACCAGTGCCATCGCTCGGAGGGAGCGTCGAGGCGGGGAGGCCATACCGACAGTGGCCGGCGTTCGGTGAAGACGTTTGTGGCCGCTTCGCGCCGGACGAGGGCTCGGGCCCGCCGGACTCAGTGGAAGCCGCGGTCGACGTCGTCCTCGTCGATCAGATCCTCCAGCTCCGAGGAGAGGAGCTCCTCGGCCTCGTCGAACGTGTCGGAGAGCTCATCGAGCTCGTCCGGTCGGCCGTCGAACCGGTAGTCCATCGGCCCGAACGCCGGCGAGTCGATCGCCTCCATCACGTCCTCGAACAGGTGGTCGGGGTCCGTCGGCGCCTCGGCGTGGACCTTTAGCGTCTCGCGCAGCCGCGTCGCGACGTCCTTCGCCGCCTCCTCGTCCTCCGGCGGCGACCGGACCGCGAACCGGCCGTCAGACCCCTCGTTCGGGAGGAGGGGGTCGAGCTCGTCGTCGACCTTGCGGGCCACCCGCGCGCCGACGCCGCGGAGGTCGCGCGGGTTCTTCGCGTACGTCTTGAGGTGGTAGACGCCGACGCTCGGGTGGCCGAAGTAGAGGTCCTCGCCGAGCCCCTCGCGCCGGGAGCCGGCGACGGCCCGCCAGCCGTCCGGATCGGTCGAGTCGCTCGCGACGTCGGCGAGGATGTCGTCCCAGTCTCGTACGCGCATGTCGGCGTAACGTAGCGGGGAGAGCCGCATGAGCGTGTCGGTCGCGACGGAGACGACCGCGACGGCGGCGACCGCGACGGCACCGATACCCTCACCGACAGCGTTTTTCGAGCCCGCTCCCGATGACGGCCGTGAACGTTCGGGGGCCGATCCTCTCCGTCGGAGAGACGCGGACGGTGTCGACGTCGTACGGGGACCGGGAGCTCCGCGAGCTCCGGATCCGGCCCGAGCGCGGCGCGGCCGACCCGGTCGACGTGACGCTGTGGGGGAAGTGGGCGGAGACAGCGGAACACGCCGAGACGGGCATGGAGCTGCTCGTCACCGACGCCGAGGAGGACGAGTTCGGCGGCGAGGTCGGGTACGCGACCACGGGCGACTCGTGGGTCGTGCTCGAGCCCGACTTCCTCGTCGACGTGACCGGGATCCGCTCGTGGGTGCAGTGCCCGCGGATGTACTATTTAAATAAGCTCTCGGGGATCCCGCTCAACTACCCCGTGGTCAAGGGGACCGTCGTCCACGAGGTGTTCGGCGACCTGCTGCGCGGGATGGACCTGGAGGCGTCGGTCGCGGACCGCGTCGAGGAGGCCGGCCTCGAACTCGGGCTGTTGGGCTACGAGCCCGAGGAGGTCGCCGACGAGGTGCGCCGGAACGCGGCGGCGATCGAGGGGTGGCTCGCGCAGGGGACGCTCTCGGACGAGGACACGTGGCGGTCGGAGTTCACCCTCATCTCGTCGACGTTCGGCCTGAAGGGGCGCGCCGACGCGCTCCGCCGCGGGACCCCCGTGGAGCTGAAGACCGGGAAGAACACCAAACGGGAGCCGCGCTTCCACGACAAGATCCAGGCGGCCTGCTACGCCCTCATGCTGGACGAGCGCGGCGTCGACCCCGACATCGGGACCCTCCTGTACACGAAGAACACCGCCCTCGACCGCAACGAGGAGTCTGGCGACCTCGCGCCCGCCAAGGAGTTCTCGGTGGGGCGGGGCCTGCTGGAGTTCGTCGTCCGCGAGCGCAACGCCCTCGCGGCGATGGAGTGGCGCGCGCTCAACGACCCCGGCGAGCGCCCGACCGTTCCCACGGGGTACGAGGCCGACGCCTAGTGCCAGTACTGCTTCGAGCAGGACACCTGCATGGTCGTCTCCGGCCGCCTCGACCAAGAGTCGAAGGCGGGGTCGGTCGGGAATCCGGTCCCCGACGAGGAGCGCGACTACTTCGACCGCTTCTACGTCGCCTTGGAGGAGGAGCGCCGCGAGACCCACGCCGAGTACCGGAAGCTGTGGGAGCAGACGCCCGCGGAGCGCGCCGCCGACGACCGCGCGCTCATCGATCTGGAGCCGGTCTCGCAGACGGAGATCGACGACGCCCGGTGGGAGCTCCGCGCTCGGAAGCCCGGCGACGCCGTCTCGAAGCTCCGCGAGGGCGACGTGGCGCTCGCGAGCGACGGCGACCCGGTCGGGGGACACGCCGAGCTCGGCCGCATCACCGAACTGGGCGACGAGGTCGTCGTCGAGACCGACGAGCCGGTGGAGCTCCGGCGGCTCGACGTCTACCCCTCCGAGATCTCGGTCGACCGCTCGCTCACCGCGCTCCACGACGCGATCTTAAAAGGGAGCGATCGGCGGAAAGACGTCCTGTTCGGCCGGCGCGAGCCCGAGTTCCGGGCGGAGAGCGAGCGGCCGGCCGACGCGCCCGGAGGCGACGACCCGAACGCCCCCGACGCCTACATCGGAAACAACGCGGCCCAGAACGAGGCCGTCGAGCTCGCCGTCGACGCCGAGGACTGCGCGCTGATCCACGGCCCGCCGGGCACCGGGAAGACGTACACCATCGCCCGGACGATCCGCGCGCTCGTCGAGGAGGGCAACCGGGTGCTGCTCTCGGCGTTCACCAACCGCGCGGTCGACAACGCGCTGGAGGCGCTCCGCGATCAGGGGTTCGGCGACGTGCTCCGCGTCGGCGCCGAGACCGGCGTCCGCGGCGACATGCAGGACGTGCGCCTCGTCCAGCGCGGCGACCCGAACGCGAAGGCCGCCGAGCTGCGGGACGCGCCCGTCGTCGCCGCCACCACCGCGGCCTGCGGCTCCCGCGTGATGCGCGAGTGCGAGTTCGACGTCGCCCTCGTCGACGAGGCCTCCCAGCTCACGGAGCCGGGAACCCACGCCGCGATCAACCTCGCGGACCGGTTCGTCCTCGTCGGCGACCACGAGCAGCTCCCGCCCGTCGTCCGCGCCGAGAACGACCTCCGGACGTCGCTCTTCCAGCGTCTCATCGAGGCGTACCCCGACGCGAGCGTCATGCTCGACCGCCAGTACCGGATGAGCCAGCGCATCCAGGCGTTCGCCTCCGCGGAGTTCTACGACGGCGCGCTCCGCCCGGCGACCCCCGAAGTCGCGGGTCAGACCCTCCGCGACCTCGGCGTCGACCCCGCGGTACTCCCGGACGGGCTCGCGGGGGGCGTCGCCTTCGTCGACCCCGACGGGACCCGCGACGGCAACCGGAACGTCCGGGAGGCCGAGCGCGTCGCCGAGGTCGTCGACGCCTACCTCGCCGCCGGCGTCGCCCCCGACGAGATCGGCGTCATCGCCCCCTTCCGCGCGCAGGTCGCTGAGATCGGCGAGCGGACCCCCGTCACGGTCGACACTGTCGACCGCTTCCAGGGCTCCTCGAAGGAGGTGATCGTCGTCTCGCTGGTCGCGACGGGCGACCTCGACGGGCCGATATTCGAGGACCACCGCCGCATGAACGTCGCGCTCACGCGGGCCAAAAAGCAGCTGACCTTGGTCGGCGACGCCGGCGCGCTCGCCTCGGAGCCGTTCTACGAGCGCATGCTGGCGTGGGCGCGGCGGTAGGCGGTCGCCGGCCCGACCCGCCGCCGGTCGGCCCTACTCCTCGCTCGCGTCGGGCTCCGCCTCCGTGACGATCCCCGGCTCCTTGCTGGCGATGACGACGATCCGGTCGGTGAGGTCCTCGATCGTGTTCGCCAGCTCGTCCAGCAGGATCGCCAGCTCGCGGTAGACGAGCGGGTCCTCGATCGCGTCGTCGGCGAAGGCGGTCGCGACGGCGTCGTTGCGAAGCTCGTCGCATTCGCTCTCGAGCCCGCGGATCGCCTCGACCCCCTCCGTGAGCGTCGCGGTGGCGTCGCTCCGGGCGAGCCCGCGGACGAACCCCTCCACCACGTCGCCGAGCACCACGGTCATCTCGGCGATGCGGCTCGCCATCTCGCGCATGTCCCGGAAGGGGTCGACGTCCGCCGCCGGTTGCATCATGACGACCTCCTGGACGATCCGCTCGGTGTGGTTCGCGACGACGTCGAGCTCGTTGTAGAAGTCGAGCAGCGCCGACTCGTTGAAGTTGATCCGCGTGTTGAGCAGTCCGACGTCGTCCGGGCCGGCGTTCGTGATGATCCCGGTGATCTCGCGGACCAGCTCGTCGCACTCGCTCTCGATGGCGGCGATCTCGCCGACCGTCGCGCGGTACGGACCGTCGTTCGCGTACTCGTCGAGGGCGCGCGGGAGGAGCGCGACGCAGTCGTCGATCCGGTCGAGATACGTCCCGGTGCGTGACTCCAACCGTTCCCCGAAGTCGGCGTCGGTGGGCATGCCTCGACCCACGCGCGTCGGGAGTAAAGAGGTTCCCTCGCGTTTCGTCGATCGTGAGGATTTCGTCGGCGGTTCCCGGGAGTCGACCGTCCAGTTCTCCCTACAGCCCATCGACCGCGTCGAGCGCGGCCTCGATGTCCGGGACGTCGAACCACTCCCGGTCGGTGTAGGCGTTCGTCCCGGCCGCGTACAGCTCGGAGACCGCGTCGACGACGGCCGAGGGGAGGGGTTCGGGGTCGCGCTCGCAGAGCTCGCGCCAGTCGTCGATCTCGCGGCCCGCGACCGCCGCCTTCGCCTCCTTCACGGCCTCGACCCACTCCGGGTCGTTCGCCCGGTACCACTGCCGGACGACCTCCTTCGAGACCCCGCGGCCCCCGTACGAGAAGCGGTTCTCGTCGAACGTGCCGACCACGTCGGCGACGCGGAGCTCGCCGTCGGCGTAGAGGCACTCGATCTTCCCGTCCTCGTGGGCGAAGCCGACGGCGTCGGCGCGCTCGGTGACGACGCGGTTCACGTCGAGCGCGAGCGACTCGAGGGCGTCGACGTCGGCGGCGCCCGCGATCCGGTCGGCCTCGGCGCGGCTCAGGTAGCGGTCCTGCTCCTCGTACTTCGTGGAGAACTCCACGACCGGCTCCGGCAGGTCGACCGGCTCGTCGGGCCACTCGTCGGCGGCGATATCGGGGTCCGCGTCGAGGCCGAAGTCGGCGGGGTCGGCGCGCCGTCGCAGGCTGGAGCCGATCGGGACGCGGTTCCGGAAGACGACCTCCAGCGGGACGAGGTAGTTCCCGCCGCCCGCGGCGCGGAAGGCGTCGTAGTCGTAGCCGGCCTCGGGCCCTTCGTACGGCAGGTCGGGGACCTGCGTCAGGTCGATCGCCATCTCCGTCGGCGGGGCGGTCGCGTCGGCGAGGGCGACGGTCTCGCCCGTGTCGGCGTCCGCGACCCCGCGGTAGTGAGTCGGGAGGCCCTCGGCCTCCAGCAGCTCGAAGTTGAACGCGCCCATCGCGCAGAGGCTCGCGCCCTTCCGCGGGATCGCGTCGGGCATCTGGCCCCAGTCGAACACCGAGTACGCGTCCGTGAAGACGAACCGACCCCGCCCGAGCGAGTCGGCGGTCGCGGGCTCGTCGACGCGGAACTCCTTGACGCTCGTCATACCACACTCGGCGACCGCCTCCGCAATGAATCTTTCACTTACGTGGTCACCTCCCGGGTTCGATCGGATAAACGATCCACGACTGTGCTGTGTTCCCGGACGACTGCGCGGTCCCCTCCGGCGGCGACTCGGACCGGTCCGACCGCCGCGACCGCATCGAAAGGACCGGTCCGACCGCCGCGACCGCATCGAAAGGACCACACCCGTCGCGGGCGCATCGCCGTTCATGCACGAGGCGCGCGAGGTCGCCGTCCTCCGCTACGGCCACCGGCCCGGACGCGACGACCGCATGACGACGCACGTCGGGCTCACGGCCCGGGCGCTCGGCGCTGACCGCGTGGTCTTCCCCGACAACGCCGGCCAGTCCGCGGAGACGGTGCGGGACATCACCGACCGGTTCGGCGGCCCCTTCGCGGTCGAGCTCCGCGGGGACCAGAAGGCGATCGTTCGAGGCTGGGAGGGCGTCGTCGTCCACCTCACGATGTACGGCGAGCGCGTGCAGGACGTCGAAGAGGAGATCCGGGAGGCGGCCGGGCTCCCGGACGCGGCCGAGAGCCCGACGACGCCTCGCGACCTCCTCGTCGTCGTCGGCGGCGAGAAGGTGCCGTGGGCGCTGTACGAGCGCGCCGACTTCAACGTGGGCGTGACGAACCAACCGCATTCCGAGGTCGCCGGGCTCGCAGTGTTCTTAGACCGGCTGTTCGAGGGCACCGAGCTGGACCGCGAGTGGGACGACGCAGATCGGAAGGTGATCCCGGAACCGACCGGGAAGACGGTCGTCGACGCCGACGAGGGCGACGACGGGCCGGACTGACTCGGGGCTCTCGTCGCGCTCCTACCGGGGCGGGATCACTCCTCGTCGATGCCCGCCAACTCCGACGCGTCGTCGACGACCTCCGGCGTCCCGCTCAGGATGCCGCGGAGCCCCGTCATCGGCTCGCCGACCGCGACGCCGTCCTCGGTGATCCGGAACTCGCGGATCGTCCGCTCGAAGTCGCTCGTCCGCTTCTTCAGGACGCCGATCGCCTTCCGCATCTCGCCTTGGACCTCCAAGTGCCGGAGGAAGACGATGTTGTCCGCGAGGTAGCTGATGTTCTCGACGGTCGCCTGAAACTGACCGGTGATGTTGCGCGTCTCGTCGATGAAGATGGCGGTCGCACCCATGTTCTTGAGGTACCGCCCCAGAGCGTGCATCTGCTGGAGCATCATCCCTTCCTCGCCGCGGAGCGTGAGCCGGTACCCCGCGATGCCGTCGACCATCACGATGTCCGCCCCACGCTCCTCGACCTCCTCGCGGACCATCCGGGCGAACTCCTGTGGCGACCGTTCGAGGGCCTCCACCTCGTTCACCTGGAGCGTCCCCCGCTCGATCATCTCGTCGGCCGGGATGTCGACGGCGCGGGAGCGCGTGAGGAACGTCTCGCGGTTCTCCTCGAACAGGTAGATGACCGAGCGCTCGCCGCGCTCGGCGGCCTCCTTCATGAACTGCGTGCTCAGCGTCGTCTTCCCGACCCCGGTCGGCCCGCTGACGATACTGACCGTGCCGCGTTCGAGCCCTCCGTGGAGCAGCTCGTCGACCCCCTCGATCCCCGAGGAGATCTGCTCGAAGTCGAAGTCGCCGTCGTGCTTCCCGGCGTGCAGCGCCGGGTACACCTCGATGCCGTGGTCGGTCACCCGGTAGGCGTGGTCGCCGTTCAGCGTCGACGACCCGCGGAACTTCGGCACCTCGATCGTCTTCCCGTACTCCTCCGTGCCCAGCCGGATCGACCCGTCGGTGATGAACTCCAGGTCGTCGGTCGGAAGCGAGGGGGTGTTCTGGACCGTGAACGCCACGGTCGCGCCCTGGTCCTTCAGGAACCGCATGAACCCGACCACCTGCTTGCGGAACTGGTAGTCGTCCGACAGCAGGAACCGGAGCTGGGTCAAGGGGTCGACGACGACGCGGTCGGGGTCGACCGCGGTGACGCCGTCCACGATCTGCTCGGTGAGCGGCTCGCTCTCGACCTCCGACGGCGCGAACACCTCGTACGACTGCTCCTCGGTGAACACGTCGGCGCCCGGGCTCAGGTCGAGGAACTCGATCGCGTCCGTGTCGAAGCCGAGGGCCGCCGCGTTCGACTCGAGGTCGCGGACGTCCTCCTCCAAGTTGATGAACAGCGACGTCTCTCCCTCGTCGACGCCCCGCTGGAGGAAGTGAAGGCTGAGGATCGTCTTCCCGCTGCCCGCCTGACCCCGTATCATGTAGCTTCGATCCGGGATCAGTCCCCCGGACAGGATCTCGTCGAGGCCCGGGATGCCGGTCGACACGCGCTCGGGCAGTGACTCGGACATACCGATCCCTCCGCACGCGGGGTAGTTAATGAATGGGTAACTCTTAGTGGCCGTGTACTCACCGTCCACGAGAGATGGACACGGGTCCAGAGGGGCTCGCCGACGGTGCGCCCTCCCGAGGCGGCGGCGTCGACAAGCCCGCCGAGGAGGCCGCCGACATCGGACCCGCGGACCGGACCGACGACGCCCCGAACGGAGGCGCGCCTGAGTCCGACCGGGACCCGCGAGTACTGCTTTTCATGCGGCCGGGACGCGACCGAGAGCTGGTGTCCGAGGCCCTGAGCGATCGGTTCCGGACCGACGCGACGACCGACGTGGAGTCGCTCGACTCGACGTTCGACTGCTGCGTCTTCGACGCCCGCGAGTTCAACCGCGTCGCCGGGTCGATCCAGCGGCGGCGAGAGCTGGCCGCTCCCGTCTTCCTCCCGTTCGTCCTCCTCGTGAGCGACGGCGCGGGCGCCCCGGCTGAGAAGACGTGGGACTACGTCGACGACGTCATCCGGCTGCCGGTTCGGAAGCGGGCCCTCCGCATCCGGGTCGGCAACCTCGTCGAGCGGCGTCGCACCTCGCTCCGGCTCGCGGCCCGGGAGCGGAAGCTCGAAGAGACCGTCGAGGACCTCCGACTGAAGGAGCGCGCGATGGACGAGGCGCCGGTCGGGATCACGATCGCCGACGTCGACGAGAGCGGCGACGGGGACAACCCGCTCGTGTACACGAACGACGAGTTTGAGGCGCTCACCGGCTACGGCACCGAGGTGTTCGGCTCGGACTGCCGGTTCCTTCAGGGCGAGGACACCGACCCGGAGACGACCGCGGCGATCCGAGAGGCGATCGACGAGGAGCGGCCGGTCGGGGTCGACGTCCTGAACTACCGCCGCAACGGCCAGAAGTTCTGGAACCGACTCACGGTCGCTCCCATCCGCGACGAGGCGGGGACGGTCACCCACTACGTCGGGTTTCAGACGGACATCACCGACCGGAAGATCCGGGAGCGCCGGATGGAGGTGATGAACCGCGTGCTCAGCCACAACCTCCGGAACAAGATGAACCTCATCTCGGGGTACACGGAACTGCTGCGGCAGGCCGTCGACGACGACGAGGCGCTCGGTTCGCTGGAGGTGATCGACGAGACGACGGACGACCTGATGGGGCTCGCCACCGCGGTCCAGAAGCTCGACCGGACGCTCTCGGGGCCCTCGACGGCCGGGACCGCCGTCGCGCTCCGCGATCGCCTGATCGAGGTGCGATCGAGGGTTCGAGACAGGTATCCCGAGGCGTCGGTGACCCTCTCGCTGCCGCCCGACGACCCGCTCGAAACGACGGTCTCCGGACTGGTGACGGCGATCGAGGAGGGAATGGAGAACGCCGTCAAGCACAACGACGGTCGGAGCCCGTCGGTCGAAGTCGACGTCGAGTGGGAGTCGGGGGAGTGGCTCGCGATCGAGATCGCGGACGACGGTCCGGGCATCCCGGACCACGAGACGCGCGTGCTCGAACTCGGCGAGACGTCGCTGAACCACGCGGACCGGCTGGGGATCTGGCTGATCTACTGGGTCGTGGCCAAGGCCGGCGGGGAGTTCTCGGTCGACACGTCGAGCGAGGGGACCACGCTCCGGCTGGCCGTGCCCGCGCACCCCTGAGGCGGCCTCGGCCGCGACGGCCCGGATCGGTCGGCGCCCGTCACAGCGACCGCTTCGACCGCAGCAGCGCGAGCCGGAGGCGCGCCTCCTGTCGGCTCGTCCCCCGCACGCGGCCCGTCTCGGCGTCCGCCATCGAGGCGAGCGACAGCCGGTCGAGCAGGGGCGGCCAGTCGGCGGCGCCCGCCGCCTCGCCCGCGAACGCGACCGCGTTCCCGAGCCCGTCGCGCTCGGCGCTCCCGAGCCGCGCCACCGCGGCGTCGGCGTCCCGGCGGCCGCCGCCGACGTAGAGCCGGTCGCCGAGGGCCGCGGGCGCCCACGCCGGCAGCAGGAGCAGCCACAGCAGGGCGCCGGCGACGGTGTACGCCCGCGGCGGGATCCGGTTCCCCTCGGGCTCGTACCCGTGGATCCGGTTGACGCGCCGGTCCGCCGCGCTCCGGTCGGCGCGGCGGCCGACGAGCAGCGTCGCCAGCAGCGCCACCGTCTCGACGAGCGCCAGCGCCGGCAGCAGGGCCGTGGTGACCGCCGCCTCGCGGGTCCGAAGCCGCACGAGCGCGTGGCGGAGCGCGGCGTCTCGGTCGGCCGCCGGGAGGGAGAGCAGCCGCGTCGAGACGACGAGCCGCGCGCCCCGGTGACCGTCCGCGACGGCGACGTTGGCGGCGTCGGCGCGGACGACCGTCACCGCCGGGACGTCGACGCCGACCTCCCCGGCGAGTGTCGCGACGCGGTCGGCGACGAATCGCCGGCGGGTCGTCGATCGGCCTCAGGGAGGCGGCGCGATCCGCGGTCGACGAGCACCGGGCGGCTCCGACAGAATCCGACCCCCCTAAGAGATCACGGCGCGCGAGGGTGTCCGCGGTCAGCGCGCGCGGCGACCGGCGGGACCGCTGCGAGCGGACGGTCGTCCGGCGGAGCGACGCGCAGGAGCAGCGGCGCGGGCGAGTGCGCGTACGCTCCCCCCAGAAAAAGCGAAACGCCGGCTGGCGAATGCTGCGTGTGCGCGACCGTCGGAGTGCGACGTACTCCCAGAGAACGTCGCTCCTGAACCGCTTTCGCTCCCGGCTTGAATCGTAAATTGAGGAAGAAACACGGCTGGGTAAACTTTGCGCGGGAGCGCCGCGCGGGAGTTCACCCACTGCGGAACAGGTGGTGGGTCTCGCGACGCAGGGCGGTGCCGCGTACGGTCGGATCCCTAGGTCGACGCGGACCCGACGATAGTCGGCGGAGTATGACATTTCGAGGGTGTAATCATAAACGAATTGCCACTAATTATCTGGCTGAGAGGCGCCCGTTCCGATTAGGCATCTATCAGGACGTGAAGCGCCGCTGCCGAGACGTGTCGTGTCCTCGAGGCTCCGGAGTCCTGCGCGTGGGGCTGGAGCGGGGGTGTAACTGCCGACCGGAGCGTCGGGGAGGTCGGGCGTACGTTGGCTTGGCCGCGGTCCGGTCCGACGGGCGAGGTCACGACGAGGAGTGGCGGACGAGCTTCGGGTTGGAGCTCACGGACGTCCGACGCGCGCTCGTTCATCCTGTTACGAGACGACCTCCGACGTACGCCCCGACAATCGTCACTATTGACTATACGACAACACCGGAGAACCTCGAAGGAGGAGATGTTACCGTTCCTCGAGGCCCTCGAAGGGCGGAGAGTCGAGCGCCACCCACGAGTTCACCTCTGTTGGAGGTGTTTCTATCCGCTATCGGTTCGCGAGCGATGGACTTCGGCTTCGAGTGTCCGAGTGCGGCTGCGTCGAAGCGATGGAAACACCTCCATGCGATGACGGCGCGTCGGATGGCTCGTGACGATGCTCAAGTGACGTGACGGGCGATGGTGCGGTGGGTCTTCGCAAACAAGGTTACGCGATCGGGACGCCCCGACGCGCTCGACGGGATGATCCTCGTGCCAACACTCCGAATACCTCGACTGCAGTCCGCCCACGACTCCCCAAATGACCCTGAACCGCAGCGCCGATCGCCCGAAACGTGCTCGCGAACGTGCGAATCGTCCACACGCGCCACGCCGGCGATGGAGTACGTCGCACCTCGATCGTGACGACGACGGTTCGCACGCGATTCCTCCCCGCCACGAGATCGGTACGGGGTCGCGCGCAGGTCGTCGAGCGGTTCGGGCTCGTCCAGCCACCTCTCCGGTCCGGTCGTCATACGGCGGCGACGTCGGCGACCCGGACGCCGAGCCGAGCCGCCTCGCCGACGACGAGCGCGAACCGCCTTACGACTGGCAGCGCGGGAACGGCCCGGGCAACGTCAACTCTGCGACACGCGGCGAGGAGCGCGCGACGGTGAAGCCTCGCGGGCCACGCACAGGACATCGTCACGTGGAGCGGCTCGATCTTAGACAGCATCGTCATGCACCGAGAACACCGACCGACCGGGGCTGGCTCGGCCGCGATTCGGCTGTACCCTCCGCGGGAGATTGCGCTGCATTCGTACATGACCGTGAACCGACGATTCGACCTCGCGGTCGCCGTCGGTCGCGCTGCATCCGTCAGCGCCGGCTGTCTCACCTGACAGTCACACGGACGCGCGAGATCGCGAACGAGACTGCCTCGACCGGCGGAGCCGTCCGACCATGTACGAGTTTCGACACGACCGCGACTGCCGCGCACCTCTCGACCGGAGCAGTACACCTCGTGTATCGACGTTCTCCGACGGTCGAGGAGCTCGCGGGCTGTACAGGCAGCTCCGTACGCCGGCGGAACAGCGCTGGAGTTCGAAGGCGTTTTCGGTACCGCGCACCGCCGACGGCGATCGTGCTGAACGCAGCGATTCCGGCTCGCGGACGCGAGGGTCGACCGGCGGCCCGACGAGACCGTGGGTCGCTTCCCGAGGGGACGGCGAGGACAGGTCGCCTTTCTCGGCGGCCGGCTCGCCCCGCGGTTCACCACGGCGGTCGTACCGTCGACGGTCGTACGCGGTGACGCTCCCCCCGGTCAGCACGACCTTTCCTCTACAACGTCGCCCCGCGACAGAATCGAGACGCGCCCGACCGATCACCTGAGTCGTGAAGGCGGTCTCTCAGTCGACCCCAGACCACCTGTCG
>NZ_NHOX01000043.1:0-113682 GCF_002252745.1 Halorubrum sp. Ib24
GAGAGAGAAAAGACCGGCGATCACAAGTACGAGACAGTCGCGGCCTGCAGAAAGAGATCAGTCCGTCACAGTGAGATGGTCGAACTGCCGAGAAACACCACGCAGATCATTCATCGAAGCTGGATCATGAGCAGCGCAGGGGTCCTCACTGCACGTCGCACGGGACGGAGGAGACCTGCTCGCGAAGGCCGTCGCCAACGAGACGAACGCGTCGTTCTCTCGATCGCCGGCCGGAGAATCATCGTCGAATACTACGCGATCCACAGCCTCCGGAGATCTTCGCAGGACCGAAAGAGGAGAACCCGAGCATCATATCTCATGCGAGCCTGACTCGAAGTATCGCGCCTAAGCGCAGGAGAATGACGGCGAGGTAGTCGCGTCGTCCGAGCAGCTCCATCACATGATTGACGGACTCAGAAAGACGCGCGGAGCAGGTGTCGTGCATCCGGGCGTACCAACCGCATGGACAGCGTGACCCGCGCTCTCGCCGCCCCGGCCGTTCGACCGCGAGAATCGAATCGCGTCGTCCCGACGAGACGGCCGCCAAAAATCCTCCAGATCCACACCCGCGAATACTCGTCTCGAACGACTCTCCCTCGAACCACCCGCCCGAAGACGCACGGCTTCGTCGGCGCGACATCGAGAGCTGACGAAGAGGCCGCGATGAACGCGCTCCGGCGCTAACATCCCGAGATCGATCCTCGACGACGAGAGTGCCGCCGAGCCTGAGTCGACCGATATCGTCAAGGCTGATGACTTTCTCCGGCGCTCGACGGAAGGGGAGCCGTCGCGATGCCAGGTGCTCGCAGCTCTCGAAGTATCGTGGGACACCGTCGCGGCTCAGCGAGGCAAAATAGCAGGTCCAGAGAGATCCGGTGAGTGAGCCGCTCACCTCGCGGAGAGTTCGACCGATGGCGTCGTACGCGCCGAGCTCCCTCTGTACGGCCCGCCCGCACCCGGGAAGACTACTATGCGTAAGGCCGTCGCCAACGAAAAAAAAAAAAAAGACAACGCCGACTTCATCTTCGGTTCGGGGCCGCGCTGCCTCGCAGTGGTCGGCGAAGTCGAGAAGGCGATCCGCAGCCTTCCGGAGGCCCGCAGGTGAGACCGACGATCATCTTCTTCGCACGAGCTCAGACAGCTCTCCTGCCTGCCTCTCGCGGCCAAGAGATGGGAATAAGTTCCGCAGCGCGTCGTCAACCAGATGCTCACCGAGCTCTGAGGCGTGGAGGATGGCCGCTGAATGGGATACGGGGCCACGAACCCCCGACATGATCGACAACGCGCCTTGCTTCGCTCTGGCCGTTCGAACCGCTCGTGATGCATCGTCCAGCCGGACCAGGGGCCGCGAACAGATCCTCGACATCCACACCAGGACACGCCGCTCGCGCCCGACGTGACTCCGCGAGTCCGGAGATCACGGACGGCTACGTCCCGCTCCGACCTCGAGGCATCGCCCGCGAGGCCGCCATCGAGGCCGCTACGCGACGACTACGACGCCGAGGAGTCGAGATGAAGCACTTCCGCGCGCCAGGTCGTGCGCCGATCCGTTCCAACCGACCATCCTCTCGTATTACGAGGAGTACGAAAAGCATTCGGCCGCGGCGGCGAGACGCTCCGCGACACGGCGGCCGATGGGTTTCAGTAGGCGGCCCGCCACGTCTCCCACCCCGACCTTTTCGTCTGGGGGGCGTATCGACGCCCGGCTATGTCGACTAGGGTCACCCGATCGACGTTTGAGTGGAAGTCGAGGTCGACCAGCAGACGAGCTGCGACATCGAGCGCGTGACTATCGCCGAGCGTCGTGGAGCACTACGAGGCCGGCGGCGTCGAGATGATATCTGAAGCCGAGGTGGAGACGCCACGGTAGCGATGAGACTCGACGAGCGGGCGCTGGCACGACGAGAGCATGGCGCTGAGACACGACGAGCATACGGCGCATGGAGACGGAACGACGAGAGTAGTTCTGGGGACGACGACGGCTCCGATTCCGAGGAATACGACGACAGTAGTCATCGTCGCCGACCGGTCGCGGCCAAGCGCGTCGCGATTCCGCGCTTTTAACCCGACAGCGACCAAGGATCCCATGCCCCAGCCGCGCGCCCGGCGGTGACGAGAACACGCTGGAGGCTGCCCTGCGGACAGACGATAGCGCCGGCGAGTGGACTCGGATGCGCGAGTTCGAGTGCGACTGCGAGGACCACCGGTCGTGATGGACCTGCACCCACGGAGCGCTTCCTCCCGACTTCCTCGTCGAGGTCCTCCCAGGCGAATCGAGACTACCAGCGAGAGATGCCGCAGTTTGACACGCCGCACTCTGCTCGCGTCGTGCTAGAGGGAGTTCCCGGAGCCGTCGTCGCGTACGAGCCAGCGAGAACGCGACGTCGCTACGCGATGACGTGGTGGCCGATCGTCCCGGCGCTCCACGAGATCGTCGTCGAACTCGTCGTCGACTGATGAGACGCCCGTGAGCCACCCGACGACGACGAGGCGCTTCGGCGTTCAAGCGAGTTGGTCGAGTTCGACGTGACCGATTCGTCGAGCAGTACGCGCCGAGCGCGACTTTGGAAGCCGAAACCCGTACGCCTGACGCCGACGGGTGAAAGGAGGACTGGGACGAGACGGTGAAGCCTCACGAATCGCGTGAGCGTCCGTTTCGAACGTTCCGTGTTCAGACAGTTTGTCCGACTCCATGTCTCACATGAAGCCTATATGTCGCCCTACCGTACGTAGGACGTATGAGCCGCGATACACCGTACGACGAATCCGCAGCGTGCTCACCGAGGCCGACGAGCCGCTACGGCGCGGAGATCTCGGCGCTCCGCCGACGGTCGAGGGAGTCTAGACAGCCGCACCCCGTCGCGACCGTGCTGCGGTGGGCCGACGCGGCGAGGTCGGGATCATCTCGGACCGCCCGTACCGGTACCGCTGAGACTACCGCGGCTGCAGGCCGGGCGATCCCGGCGGCGAGTCGCGGCGCCCCCGCCGGCGAACGAGGGGACCGCAGTCAATCCGGCCCGAACCGGAGCGCGCCGTCCGTCGGGTCGAGCGTCGCGACCGCGCCGATCGGGAGCGGGAACGACGGGTCCGTGTGGCCGAAGTCGTAGCCGAACCCGACCGCCGCGTCGGAGGCGTACCGTTCCACCTCGCGAGTCACGACGCGCTCCAGTTCCGCCGGGTACTCGTTCGGGTCCGGGTCCCACTCCAGGGTCGGCGCGTTCGTCCGCGGACGACCGACGAGGACCCCGTCGAACCGCTCCAAGAGCCCGCGCTCGCCCATCGCGCGGAGGGTGTAGCCGACCTCGCGCGGCGGGGGCACGTCCTCCGAGGTCTCCAGTGCGAGGACGGCCTCGTCGAGCCGCTCGGGGTCCGGCAGGTATCGGCCCGCCTGGAGGTGCCACTTCACGATCCCGAAGGAGCCGCCCCACACTCGGCCGCGGACGGGGTCCTCGGGATCGGCGTCCGGACCGACCCACGTCGTCGGCCCCGGGTTCTCGCGCCACGCGCGCGCCTCGCCCGTCTCGAAGTCGAACCAGTCGTCGGTCCACTCGTCTGCTGGTTCGACGGCGCCGAGGGAGTCCTCGAACAGCGCGCGCCGGAGGTGCCGCTCGGTGTAGGGGTGTAGCTCTGGGTCACAGACGAGGTCCGGGTGGATCCCGAGCCCGTAGCTGACGATCCCGCGGTTCCAGAGGAACAGCCGGAGGTTGTCGTTGTCGCTGTACCCGAAGAAGCGGGTCGGATTCGCGGCGAGCGCGTCGCCGTTGAGGTGCCGCAGGACGCGTATCTGGTCGTCGCCGCCGGTGTACGCCATCACGGCGCCGATCTCCGGGTCGGCGAAGGCGTCCTCGACGTCGGCCGCGCGCGCCGCGGGCGACGCCGGCTCCTCTCGATCGGGGTCCGCGGTCGGGAACACGCGCGTCTCGACGCCGAGGGCCGAGAGTCGTTCGCGGCCGATCCGGAGCTTCGTCGCCTCGGCCGGCCGCGAGGGCGCCACGACCGCGAGCGCCTGGTCGTCCCCGAGCGGCGGGGGCGTCGTAAACGACATGCTGGCGGCTTGCGTCCGACGTCGGCATAAGTCACCGGGTCGTGTGCCAAACCGTCTCGCGTGCTATGTCTCGACGTACCTTGCGAAAATCGCAAACTCGCTGCGAGATTCGTATTCTATCGTCGGCCTTATTACGATGAGCGTACTCCGTCGCGATAATGAGCGAGGACCGGACCATTCTACTCATCGGTAGCGGGCCGATCCAGATCGGACAGGCGGCGGAATTCGACTACTCCGGCGCACAGGCGTGTCGCGCCCTCCAGGAGGAGGGGGCCCGCGTCGTGCTAGTGAACTCGAACCCGGCGACGATCATGACCGACCCGGAGACCGCGGACCGGGTGTACATCGAGCCGATCACGCCGGAGGCGATCGCCGAGGTCATCAGGATCGAAGAGCCCGACGGCGTCATCGCCGGGCTCGGCGGCCAGACCGGACTCAACGTCACCGCCGAGCTCGCCGAGGAGGGGATCTTGGAGGAACACGACGTCGAGGTGATGGGGACGCCGCTCGACACCATCTACGCGACGGAGGACCGCGACCTGTTCCGTCAGCGGATGGAGGGCCTCGGGCAGCCGGTGCCCAAGTCGACGACCATCTCGCTGGACGAGGGCGAGTCGGTCACCGACTTCGACGAGGAGGCGTTCCGCGGGCGCGTCCGGGAGGCGGTCGACGCGGTCGGCGGGCTCCCCGTCATCGCCCGCACGACCTACACGCTCGGCGGCTCGGGCTCCGGAGTCGTCGACGACTTCGAGAAGCTCGTCGAGCGCGTCCGCAAGGGGCTCCGCCTCTCGCGGAACAGCGAGGTGCTTATCACGGAGTCCATCGCGGGGTGGGTCGAGCTCGAGTACGAGGTGATGCGGGACGCCGACGACTCCTGTATCATCATCTGCAACATGGAGAACATCGACCCGATGGGGATCCACACCGGCGAATCGACGGTCGTCACCCCGTCCCAGGTGATCCCCGACGACGGGCATCAAGAGATGCGCGACGCCGCGCTCGAAGTCATCCGCGACCTCGGTATCCAGGGCGGCTGTAACATCCAGTTCGCGTGGCACGACGACGGGACGCCGGGCGGCGAGTACCGCGTGGTGGAAGTGAACCCGCGCGTCTCCCGCTCCTCGGCGCTCGCGTCGAAGGCGACTGGCTACCCGATCGCCCGCGTGACGGCCAAGGTCGCGCTCGGCAAGCGCCTCCACGAGATCGACAACGAGATCACCGGCGAGACGACCGCAGCCTTCGAGCCAGCCATCGACTACGTGGTGACGAAGGTGCCGCGCTGGCCCATCGACAAGTTCGACGACGTCGACTTCGAGCTCGGCACGGCGATGAAGTCCACCGGCGAGGCGATGGCGATCGGCCGGAACTTCGAGGAGAGCCTCCTGAAGTCGCTCCGCTCGTCCGAGTACGACCCCGCCGTCGACTGGGCGACCGTCGACGACGACACGCTGGAGACCGAGTACCTCGAACGCCCGAGCCCGGACCGCCCGTACGCGATGTTCGAGGCGTTCGACCGCGGCTACACGGTCGCGGACGTGGAGGCGCTGACCGGGATCAAGCCGTGGTACCTCGAACGGTTCAAACGCGTCAGCGACTCCGCGCAGGCCGCTCAGGACGGCGAGTTCGCGCAGGCGGCCACCGCGGGCCACACGAACGCCGAGATCGCCGCCCTCGCCGGCGGCGTCGACGTCGATGCCGTCGAGGAGGACGTCCCCGGTCGGACGTACAAACAGGTCGACACCTGCGCCGGCGAGTTCGCCGCCGAGACCCCGTACTACTACTCCGCCCGTCAGTCGGAGTTCAACCGCGGACCGCTGAAGGGCGACGCCGCGGCCGCCGAGCTCGTCGTCGACAAGAGCGTCGACAGCGTGGTCGTCGTCGGCGGCGGCCCGATCCGCATCGGGCAGGGCGTCGAGTTCGACTACTGCTCGGTCCACGCGATCCAGGCGCTGCGCGAGCTCGGCATCGAGGCGCACGTCGTCAACAACAACCCCGAGACCGTGTCGACGGACTACGACACCTCCGACGGGCTGTTCTTCGACCCGATATCCGCCGAGGAGGTCGCCGACGCGGCCGAGGCGACCGGCGCCGACGGCGTGATGGTCCAGTTCGGCGGACAGACGTCCGTGAACATCGGCGAACCGCTCGAAGCCGAGCTGGAACGCCGCGGGCTCGACTGCGAGATCATGGGGACGAGCGTCGAGGCGATGGACCTCGCCGAGGACCGCGACCGCTTCAACGTCCTGATGGACGAGATGGGAGTCGCCCAGCCGAAGGGCGGCACCGCGACGAGCGAAGCGGAGGCGCTGGAGCTGGCCCACGACATCGGCTACCCCGTCCTCGTCCGGCCCTCGTACGTCCTCGGCGGTCGCGCCATGCGGGTCGTCGAGGACGACCCGGAACTCGAGGAGTACATCGAGGAGGCCGTCCGGGTCTCCCCCGATAAGCCGATCCTGATCGACCAGTTCCTCGACGACGCCGTCGAACTGGACGTCGACGCCGTGGCGGACGTCGGCGCGTCACACGCGCCTGCAAGCGAGACGGAGTCTCGCCCTGGCGAGGACGTGCTCCTTGGCGGCGTGATGGAGCACGTCGAGAGCGCGGGCGTCCACTCGGGCGACTCCGCGTGCATGATCCCGCCGCGCTCGCTCGACGAGGAGACGATGGCGCGGGTCCGCGAGGTCACCGAGGACATCGCCCGCGCACTCGACACGGTCGGCCTGCTCAACGTCCAGCTCGCGGTGACGGGCGTCGGCGACGACGTCGACAGCGAGGTGTACGTGCTGGAGGCGAACCCGCGCTCCTCGCGGACGGTCCCGTTCGTCTCGAAGGCCACGGGCGTCCCGATCGCGAAGCTCGCCGCGAAGGTGATGACGGACGACCTGACGCTCGCCGACCTCGACGCCGACGAGCAGATCCCCGAACACCGCAGCGTGAAGGAGGTCGTCCTGCCGTTCGACCGCCTGCCGGGGTCGGACCCGCGGCTCGGCCCCGAGATGAAGTCGACCGGCGAAGTGATGGGCACGGCCCGGTCGTTCGGCAAGGCGTACGACAAGGCGCAGGACTCCACCGGCAAGCCGATCCCCGAGTCCGGCACGGCCGTCGTCGACCTCTCCGCGGAGGAGTTCCCGGACCCCGACACCGAGGCCGGCGAGGCGCTGGTCGAGGGGTACGCCGAGCACTTCGAGCTCTCGACGGCGACGGACCTGATCGAGGCCGCGAAGCGCGGCGAGATCGACCTCATCGTCTCTCGGCAGCGCGAGCTGCTCGAAGTGGCGGTCGAAGAGGAGATCACCTACTTCTCGACGCACGCCTCGGCGAAGGCCGCGCTGGAAGCGATCGCGCACGCCGACGACGACCTCGACGTGATGGCCGTCTCCGACCGGCCGAAGCGGGTCGAGAGCTGGGGCGCGAGCGAGTAGAGACGGACCGGCTCCCCGGCGCTATCTGCGCTGCCCGGTTCCACCGAACGATTCCGCCCGCGCCGAACGTACTGATTCGCGATGACCGGACGTCGACCGGTCGCGGGACGCGGCTTGAGAGCGGGTCTCGCGTCACCGAATCGCGTTCGATGTTTTAAGTCCCGACGCCGTGTTCATACCTACATGTCACGGGAGGCGGCGAGAGACGCGTTCGCCGTCCTCGCCGTGCTCGTCGTCATCGCGCTCGTCGTCGGTCAGCTCGCCGGACAGCCGGTGTTTCTGGGATACGTCACCTCCGGAAGCATGGCGCCGACGCTGGAGGCCGGGGACGGGTTCGTCGCCGTGCCGGCGGCGGTGTCCGGCCCCGTCGACGAGGGCGACGTCGTCGTCTTCGAGGCGTTCGAACTCGACGGCGGCGGAACGACGACGCACCGCGTCGTGGGGACGACTCCGGACGGCTACCTGACGAAGGGCGACAACAACCCGTTTCGGGACCAGGACGGCGACGAACCGCCCGTCACCGACGACCGGATCGTCGCGACGGCGCTGCAGGTGAACGGCGACGTGGTGCGGGTCCCGGGACTCGGGACCGCGATCACGGGGCTCCGAGAGGCGGCGACGGGCGCCGTCGTCGGGCTCGCGACGGCGGTCGGTCTCGACTGGTCGCCGGACCAACGCGGGCTCAGCGGGCTGTTCATCTCCGTCGGACTCGCGCTGTTCCTCGTCGTCCTCGTCGACGACCTCCGGAACAGCGGGCGGCGGACGCGGAGCCGCGACCGGTCGCGGGGCGACGACGGGCTCGACGCTCGCTGGGTCGCGCTCCTCCTGGCGCTGTTGATACTCATTCCGGCCAACGCGGCGATGATCGCGCCCAGCGGCACGCATCACGTGACCTTCGACGGCGACGACCTCCCGGCGGGCACGGCTCCCGGCGGGCAGGTCGAGAACGGGTTCACCGCGGAGAACAACGGGCTCATCACGATGCTCGTCGTGCTCGAAACGAGCCATCCGGAGAGCGAGTTCGACCGGAATCAGTTGGCCGTTCCGCGGGGGGAGTCGGCGACGGCGACGCTGTCGACGACCGCCCCGGGACCCGGAGAACGCGCGACGGTCGCGGTCTCCGAACACCGGTACTTCCTCGTGGTTCCGCCCGCCGTGATCCTCCGGCTTCACTCGATCCATCCGGCCGTCGCGGTGGGAGCGTTCAATCTGTTAGTGCTCGGGAGCATCGCCACGCTGCTAGGGGCGTTCCTCGGGTCCGGATCGAGGCGGGTTCGAGAACGGAGACGCGGTGCATCGCTGAGCGTTCAACTTCGGCGGCTGTTTAAATAATTCCGAGGGAGCCTACTCGGCTCTTTCTTGCAATTCGAAGTAGCCGACTTCCACGCGATTATTTCCAGTGTCATTCGTTCCAAATATAAGATATAGTTCCCCACTATTTTCTATCGCTTCGCTTTCATCGTCGGTGAATTCGACTATTACTGTTCTCGTATTTTGCAATTTGCCCTTGCTGCCCTGGTTGTAGGTTAGCCGATCTCCATCGCCGTCAACGAGGTATACAGACCAGTTTCCAGAAACTTTGCTCACGTCAACTGCTAATTGATACGGGCCGTCGAACGAGACTGGGGGAAGGGCGTAACCGACTTTTGCCCTTTCCCCCGACTTCGAAATAGTTGCGTAATCGGTGTCTTTCTTATTTACATTTCCGGGAAGCAGGATGTTTCCCGCGGCATCTTCCGGATGGTCGGCCTGTCCTTCGTCACCGGAATCCCTGTAATTGTTAGAACTGCCGTAGTCGTAGCAGTTGATGTCAACTGGATCGTCCGTGGTACGAGTTGCGGTAATTGTGAACTCCTTTCCCTCAAAAACCGCCCTGAAAGCCAACTCGATATTGTATGAGCCGTAGACGCTCGATCCGTCAGAGCAACTCACTTCCACCACGTACGAGTCGTCCTCGTCACCGTCGGAAAACACCGCTTTAGAAGGTTCGGGTCCAACGACAGTGACTTCGCTCTTTTCTGAGTCGAAGGCGCCGATATTGTCCTTTATTTTGTACACCACAGCCGAGCCACCGAACTCGACGGTTTCCGCTTTTGAAGACTTATCGACGAACTGTAACACCGCGTCGTCGCCGTCGCCCGCGTTGACCTCGACATCCCGATACGTGGAGATCTGCGTCGACCCGCCGGTGCCGAACAGCAGGAGTCCGCCGCCGCTAACGATGGAGCCGACGGCGGCCCGTCGCGTCCACTTCTTGTTATCGCCCATCTCTGAGTTCCGGCGGCTTCCCGTCGCTGCCGAGGTTCATCTCCCGGTTCTGGAACACGTGGAACGCCGCGGAGGCGGTGAACAACACCGCGATTACCGCCGCCCACGCGAGGCTCGGCACCGACTCCGGAAAGACGCCGACCCACACGGCGGCGACGAGGCCGAGCGACACCGCACCGAGACCGAGGTAGTACTCGGCCCACGGGATCGAGTCGCCGGGCACGACGTCGACGTACACGTCGAGGTCCCGCGCCTCCTCGGTCAGCTCGATCGTCCCGCTGTCGTGGGTGATGATGCCCGCGCGCTCTAACTTCGGGATGTGGTTCTGCTGTATCGAACTGTACGCGAGGTGCCGCTCGCTGGAGGTGATCTCGGAGACCGATTTGTCGTTCTCCCACGCCGCGACCTGCTCGGCGACGTCCGAGAGCTCCGTGGTGCCGTCCTCGTTCTTAATCGCGTGGAGGGAATAGCGTCTTCGTGGGTTACTTAATATTTCATAAACTTCGTTCCGGGAAAGAGAGGGCGCTGATTGTTGATCGACAGTCGCTTGATCGAGGCTCATCACCTCGAACTCACCGCTGAGGATCGAACACTATTGTGAAATACTCTGTTCATCATATATTCTATTTAATAGATTTGAGTATTAAAAACAAACGCTTCGACACCCACGTGGATCAGCCGTATCGGGAGAAAACGCGTTAGCTGCTGCCGCTGCTCCCGATCGTGATTATCAGATCTTCCGTTTCAGTACTCCCCGGCTCACCCGTTTCAACGGTTCCGGGGAGAGTCACGTTACTCGAGCCGGTACCGGCACCGGTACTCACGTTGTTACCGGCCACGCTCGCGAGCAGTCCGTTGTCCGTGTCTCCTTTGTTGAATGTCACGTCGACGGCACCGTTCCTCACAACGCCGAAGAGCGATGATTCGGTCAGCGTTGCGTTCGGCGGCAGCTTGCGTCCGGGTTCGTCTGTCGGTCCGAAGACGATTGTGACATCGTTGGCGACGAGGCTCACGTAGTTTCTATCGACAGTAGTACCGTACGTGTCGTCGAAAACCGGGAACAGCGATCGCCCGTCGTACTCTGTATCGTCGGCTTTCACCGTGACGTTACTCGACGCGGTGTTTACCAGAACGTCGGCAGAGCCGTCGTCACCAAGAATAGTGTTCGCGATGTTGTCTTCCGCATCTCCGACATCTCCGACACTAGGTTCGCTCTCAGGATTATCGGGGTTCAACTGAACGACCCCATCGTCACCGAAATCGTTACCGAGCACGTTCACTTCCACTTGGCGCTGCGCTTCGACCGTGGTGAACGCTCCCGACCCGAACGCCGCACCAGTTCCGACGCCGATCATCCCGATGGCCCCCAACACGCTTCTGCGATTCAGCTTCATTGTTACGTCATCTGCTTGGTCGGATACCCACTTACTATTAGGCCGCGTTAGCGGGTTTCAGGCCGTCATTGAAGACGATTTCCCGCCGTAACGCCCGCAGTTAGACGATTCAACGCGACGCTGAAACGCCTAACGCGGTTCACTACTAACACCGTCGGTGGCATGGGCCCTACCGTGAGCGTACGGGCCGCGCCGATGCCGACGATAGCGACGATGCCGAGTAGCCTCGGCTCGGTCGTCGGCCGGGGCGACCCGACCCGGACGACGAACTCGGTGGGAACATGAACCGCGCCATCGTCGCGCTCGCCGTCGTCGTCGTGCTGCTCGGTGGCGGAGCCGCGACCGGGGCCTCGTTTACCGACGGCGACGAGGTCGCGACGGACTCCGGCGTCTACCTGTCGCCCGCCGACAGCGAGAACGCCGACAGGTACGTCGCGTACGACGACGCCGGCGAGCTGCGGCTCCGCTTCGGATCGGTCCCGCCGGACGCGCGGACGAGCGTCGACGACCTGTTTCTCGTCGGGTTCGCCGGCTACGAGGGCGACAAGACCGGGGAGAACGCCACGACCGTCCGGATCGAAACCGAGACGGACCGGGTGACGCTGTACCGGATGGACACCGGCGAGCGCGTGACGGGCGGCGAGCTCACGTTGCGACCGAACTCGTCCGTCACGCTCGGCGCGACCGTCCCGCCGACGGTCGGGAGCTACGCGGAGATCGTGCGTTTCACCGTCGACGTCCCAGAGGACGGGTCGGGATCCGGGACGAGTCCGGGCGACGGTGGGACCGGTGACGGCGGACAGCGGGATGACGGGTGGACCGGTCGACGGCGGGGCGGTGAACGGTGGACCAGGCGGACGGGACGGACGAGAGGGAACGCCGGCGGCGACACCACGGGAGACGCGAGGCCGCAGACCGGTGGCGACGACGCTGACGGGCCGGTCGGATCGGTCGACGGCGACTCCGACGCGGAATCCGGCGGCTCCGCCGACCAGGCCTCCGGCGCTGACGACGAGGGGCCGACGGCCGAGCCCGCCGGCATCCGGTTCAACGGGGTGCCCGTCGCGTGGTCGCTGTTCGCGGGCTTCCTCGCGGGGCTCACGAACTACCTCGTCCAGACCCGGATCAGGGACGTGCTCCCGGCGCTGAAGACGGAGCGGTCGAACCGCAGGGAGCGCGTGCGGAACGTCCTCGCCCGAGAGGCGGTGATCACGGTTGCCGTGATAGCGCTCACCGTGCTGGTGGCGGGCGTCCTGTCCAACGCCGGAATCACCGGGATCCCGCGGCTCGTCGCGACGCTGGCGTTCTCGGCGATCGTCGGCGCCGTGTCCGGGGCACGCGGCCTTCCGGACCTCACAGAGCGCCGTTAATCGCCTCCGGCGACGGGCCTCACAGCGCTTCCAGCGTCGATCGCTCGACGTCCGTCGCCGCCATCGGCTCCCCGCCGTACTCATCGACGAACGCCGTCACGTCCGCCTCCTCGCTGAACGGGATCAGCTCCGGCCCCATCGCGCCGACGACCTCGCTACGCGCGACGACGGTGAGATCGGTCGTTCGCGAGAACGCCTCGCTCTCGACGTGCGAGGAGAACATGACGTCGGAGCCCTCCTCGAACACCTCTTGATCGACGAGCGAGTAGTCGGTGAGGAACGTCGCCAGCGGGGTCCGTCCGGCGTCCTCGGCGTCGAACCGGTAGGTGTACGTGCAGGTGCTGCTACAGAACTGCCCCGGTCGCCCGCCCTCGGGCTCGTCGTCCTCGAAGTGGGCCTGTCCGACCGGCCCGGGGTGGTCCTCGATTATCATTCCGCACTGGTCGCAGGCGCGCTCCCCGTCGAGCGAGATCGGCGTGATCGACGCGCTCTCTTCGCCGAGACAGCCGGCGGCCGCGAGCGCGATCCCCGCGCCGACTCCGGAGAGCAGTGGCCGACGCGACGTCGGCGGATGCTGGTGGTCTCCCATGCGTAACAGTTGCTGAACCATCGTCTTAGACCCTCTGGACCGATTCAATCCCCCGTTCGAGGAACGAACCAGATCGGATAAACCCCGGGAGAAATAAACGTCACCGTGACGAGATTCGACCCCTTCGGCGATCCGTCGCTCCCGGTCCGGCTGGCGCTCGCGGCGCTCGTCCTCGCCGCCGCGGCGGCGACGGCGGGGGCGTTCGTCGCCGATCCCGAGACGGCGGCGCCGTCGCCGGTCGCCTACGACGACGTCGTCGAGCTCGGCCTCTCCTCCGAGACGGACGCGCTGATGGCGGGATCGGCGACGATTCCGCGGACGCAGGTCTTCTACTCGCAGCTCCAGTACGTCGTCGGCTACAACGGCGTCGAGTCGTTCGCGAAGGCGCTCGAGGACGACCGGGCGGAGCGGCAGTTCGGCTACCCGGTCGTCGCCTACGTCGAGACGTTCGACGACGCGCGGCCGGGGACGACCGAGCGCGGCCTGTTCGACGCGGAGCTGGCCGGCGAGTGGACGCCGGCGCCGGAGGCGGTGTACGTGGTCGGGAGCGACGCCCGGAGCCCGGCGGGGGAGACGGTCGTCCCGTTCCGCGAGCGAGCCGCCGCCGAGGCGTTCACAGCCGACCACGGCGGGCGGGTGATCGACTGGGGCGCGGTCCGGGACCGGTCGTTCGACACGGACTCCGCGGCGGCGGTGCGCGGGATGGCCCCCGACCGCTGGACGGCGGCCGACCAGCGGATCGCGGCCGCCGACCGGCGCGCCGACCGACCCGTCTCCGTTGTCGTCGGCGAGGACGCGCCGACGATCGGGGCGGCGCTCGCGGCCGCGCCGGCGAACACGACCGTCGCCGTCCCGCCGGGCACCTACGAGGAGACCCTGACGGTGAACGAGTCGGTCACGATCGCCGGGGAGGACGCGCGCATACGCGGCGACGGGAACGGCTCGGTGATCACGGTGCGAGCGCCGGACGTGGCGATCACCGGGGTCGCGGTCGACGGCAGCGGGAACGAAACGCGCGACCCGGATGCGGCGCGATCGGGCCGCGACCCCGAGGGCGGGGCGTGGGACACCAACATCCAGCTCGGGTACGGCCACGGCGACGCGGGGATCCGCGCGATCGACGCGCCCGGGCTGTTCGTCGACGACGTGACGATCGAGGCGAGCGCCAGCGGCATCCTCCTCCGGGACGGCTCCGACGCCGCGGTCCGCGACCTCCGCGTCAACGGGACGGAGGAGTGGCAGGACGGGTTCATGGGAATTACTGGCATGCAGTCGCGGGTGACGGTGACGGACAGCGAGTTCGCGGGCGGCCGCGACGGGATCTACCTCCACCGCGCCGACGACTCCGTCGTCCGGAACTCCGAGTTCGCGGACAACCGCTACGGCGTCCACCTCATGTACACGAGCGACGCGCTGATCGCCGACAACGCCTTCCGAGACGAGCTCTTCGGCGGGGTAACGGTGATGACGCGCCCCTCGGGCAACGCGATCGTCGGCAACGACGTCCGGAACTCCAGCGCGGGGATCCAGGCCTCGGGGACCAGGGCGTACATCGGGTACAACACCCTCGTCGGCAACGAACTCGGCTTCTCGACCAGCTCGCGCGGGTCCCTGTACGAGCGCAACGTCGCCGCGAACAACGAGCTGGGGGCCCGCGCGACCACCGTCGTCCCGTCGAGTCGGGTCGTCGAGAACGACTTCGTCGCCAACGCGGACCACGCGGCCGCCGGGGCGGGCGCGCTCAGGGTCTGGGCCGACGGCGGCCGCGGGAACTACTGGGAGGGCGCGAACGTCGGGATCCACGACCCTGGCGAGCGCGCGTATCGACCCACCTCGCCCGTCGACGGCGCGCTCCACCGCGAGGTCTCCCTAGTCGCCGTGCGCGAGTCGCCCGCGGTCGCCCTCCTCGACCGCCTCCGCGGGACGGTCCCCGGCGCGCGTTCGGGGAGCATCATCGACCCCGCCCCGGCGACGGAGCCGGCCGCGTCCGACCGGGTAGCGGCGGCGCTCGACCCGGACGCGGGACCGGTCCACGCCGACTGGCGCGCCCGGTCCGGCGGCGGAGAGGGCGATAGAAACGCGACCGGGACGAACGCGATCGGGACGAACACGAACGCACCGAACGCGACGAGACGCGGGGCCGCGACGAGCGGGGTGGCGGATGTCTGACGGCCTCGTCGCGAGCCTCTCCGGGGCGGCGCGGACGTACGGCGGCGTCCGGGTGCTCGACGACGTTTCGCTCGACGTCGAGCCCGGCGTCACCGCCGTCGTCGGCCCGAACGGCTCCGGGAAGTCGACGCTGCTGCGAGTGCTCGTCGGCGCGACGGAGCCGACCGCGGGCGAGGTCCGGTACACCGGTGCGACCGGGCCGAAGCCGATCGGCTACCTCCCCCAGCGGGTCCCGTTCCGGGACGGGTTCACCGCCCGCGAGACGCTCGCGTTCTACGCGCGGCTCGTCGGCGACGACCCGGACGCGGCGCTTGAGCGCGTCGGCCTCGGCGACGCGGGTGACAGGCACGTCGAGGCGCTCTCGGGCGGCATGCGTCGGCTGTTGGGCATCGCGCAGGCGGTCCTCGGGGACCCCTCGCTCGTGGTCCTCGACGAGCCGGCGAGCGGGCTCGACCCCGGGATGCGCGAGCGCGCGTTCCGCGCGGCCGCGAACCGCGCCGACGGCGACACCGGGGTCGTCGTCTCGTCGCACGCCCTCGACCTCGTCGACGCCCACGCCGACCGGATCGTGATCCTGCGTCGGGGACGGGTCGGCGCCGCGGGCCCCCTCGATCCACTGCTCGACGAGCACGGCGCGGCCGACGCGAGCGAACTCTACCGCGCCGTGGTCGGCGAGCCCGGCGCGAGTCGGGGCGCCGCGGACGCCGGCGACGCGACGGAGGGAGGCGGCGAGCGCGAGGGGAGCGACGGCGAGGGCGACGAGGACGCGGAGCCGGACGTCCACGTCACGGGGGTGTCGGACCGATGAGCGGCCGCCTCGCGGGAGTCTCGACCGTGTTCCGGCGCGAGATCGCGACGGTGGTCCGTACTCCCGGCTACGGCGTGCTGGCGGTCGGCCTCCTCGCGGCCCTCGTCGGCCTCCTCGCGGCCGGTGGGGGCGGCGCGACCGGCTTCGTGCCGGCGGTCGTGGACCTGCTCCTCCCGACCGAGGCCCTGGTCCCGCTGGTCGCGGTGGTGTTGGGCTACCGCGCGCTGCTGACCGATGTCGCGAGCGGCGAGCTCGCGGTGATCCGGACGTACCCGGTCCGCGTCGGCGAGTACGTCGCGGGGGTGTTGCTCGCGCGGCTGGTCGCGCTCGTCGCCGTGGTCGGCGTTCCGTACGCGGCTATCGGCGCCGTCGTCTGGCTGACCGCCGCGCCGGACACGGGGATCTTCGCGACCCACACCGGCGTCGACTCGCCGCTGCTGTACCTGCGGTTCCTCGCGTTCGTCCTCCTCCTCGGCGCGTCGTACGTGTCGCTCGCGGCGGCCGTCTCCGCGCTCGCCGCGAGCCGCCGCAGCGCGATCGCGCTCGGGAGCCTCGCCTTGGTGGCGGGCGTGCTCGGCGGCGACCTCGTCCTGCTCCGATCGCTCGCCGCCGGGGCATCACCGACGACGGTCCCCGCGTCGATCGCGCTCGCTCCCAACGGGGCGTTCCGCGGGCTCGTCTTCGAGCACGTGATCGGCGTCGCCTTCGCGCCGGAGGGCGGGTTCGTCTCGACCGCCCGGGCGGTCGCGTCGCTGGTCGGGTGGACGCTCCTCGGGGCCGTCGTCGCGGGCGTCACGCTCGCCTACGGGCGGCGCGTCGACGCGGCGGTCGAGCGCGTTCGCCGCGAGATCGGGGACTGAGCGGCCGCGTGAGGCGGCCCGCCGATCAGTCGGCGGTCGTGTCGTCCCCGACCGACCCCGGGGCGTACGCGTACACCGCGTAGAGGACGACCGCGGCGATGAGGAAGTCCAGGCTGTGTTCGACGTAGTGGTGCACCGGCATCGGGACGACGCCGAGGACGGTGCCCGCGCCCACGACCGAGCGGGCGAGGAGGGCGCCGACCGCGACGCTTATCAGGCCGTACTGGGCGCTCCGCCGGCGGCGGTAGGCGACGAGGCTCACGAGGAAGAGCAGCCCCGTTCCGAGGCCGGCGACGAACACGACGCCGAGCAGCGGCAGCGAACCCTCGACGCCCCATCCGCCGGCGGTCGCGCTCGCAGTCGCGGTCGCGCTCGCAATCTGGCTCGCGAGAATCGGACTCACGTTCTCGGTGTCTACTGCGGCGAGCGACAAGAATACTCCCCCGGCCGCTCCCACGCGGAGAGAACGCGCGGGCTCGTTTTAGGTGCCGATCCGGTAGCTCCAAGCGAGCACCAATGCCGGAGACCAGAATCCGGGTTCGCCGACACGTCCGCGACACGCCGGGCGTCCACTTCAACCGGGTGAGCCGCGACCTCGACATCGCCACCGGGCAGGCGCAGTACCACCTGCGCCGGCTCGTCCGGGACGCCGAGGTCGCCGTGGAGCGGATCGGCGGCCGCGCCCACTACTTCGATCCGGCGTTCGACCCGTGGGAGCGACGGGCCGTCGCCTTCCTCCGCCGCGAGACCGCCCGCGAGATCCTCGTTCGGCTCCACGCCGAAGGGGCGACCCGCCCGGCGACGCTCGCGGCGGAGTTGGACCTCGCGCGGAGCACCGTCTCGTGGCACGTCTCGAACCTCACCGAGAGCGGGGTCGTCGAGAAGTCCGACGACCGGCCCGTGCGCGTCTCGCTCGCGCGTCCCGAGCGGACCGCGGCGCTCCTCGACGAGGTGTCGGCGTCGCTCCCGGACCGGATCGTGGACCGGTTCGTCCGGACCGTCGACGACCTGTTCGAGTAGCCCGCCCTCGCGGTCGCGGTCCGACGCCGTGACCGCGCTCCCCGCCGCCGGTAGATCGCGGGCCCCCGTTCGCCGATCGCACCAGATCCGTTAGGGCCGCCGCGTGCGTGGGTTCGGACATGCGCGAACTCGGGGGCGGCGTCGGCTCGCTCGGGGCCTCACTCGCCCCCGCGACGGCGACGTGCGAGCCCACCGGAACGATCCACTCGGCGGAGCCGCTGAGCCTCGGCGTCTTCCTGCTCGTCGGCCTCCTCGGCGGCGCGCACTGCCTCGGCATGTGCGGACCGCTCGTCTCCACGTACGCGGACCGGATGCGCGAGGGCGCCGCCGAAGGGCGAGCCGGCGGCCGGGACGACCTCACCGTGCGACAGGTGCGCCAGCACGCGCTGTTCAACCTCGGACGGACCGCCAGCTACGCCGCGATCGGCGGGCTGTTCGGCCTCGCCGGGAGCCTCGCGTTCGTGACGGGCCGCACCGTGACGACGGTCGCCGGCGACGTCCACGCGCTCGCGGGGATCGCGGTCGGCGGGGTCGTCATCGCGATCGGGGCGCGGTACGCGCTCCGGCTGGAACTCCAGCGGATCCCGGTTCCCGGGCTCGCCGCCGCCGCCGGAGCGGTGACCGGTCGGATCGTGCCCCGCGTGGACGCGTGGGTCGGCAGCTGGCGGATCGTCGGGCTCGGCGCCGCCCACGGCCTCCTGCCGTGCCCGCTGTTGTACCCCGCCTTCCTGTACGCGTTCGTCCAGGGGAGCGCGCTCGGCGGCGCGGCCGCGCTCGGCGCGCTCGGCCTCGGCACCGTCCCGGCGCTGTTCGTCTTCGGCACCGCGTTCGGCGCCGTGAGCGTCGAGACCCGCATGCGGATCCACCGGGCGCTGGGCGTCGCCTTCGTCGCGCTCGGGTACATCCCGCTCCAGCACGGGCTCGCGACGCTCGGCGTCCCGCTGCCGCACCCCCCGATCCCGTACTACTCGCCGTTATAAATCCCGCGAGCGACGAGCCGCGTTCGACGGGCGCACCAGACCGGTTATGCGAGCGCGGTCCGACGACTTCGGTATGCAACGGCGAGCGGTGCTCGGCGGGATCGCTGCGGCGACGACCGGCGCGGTCGCCGGCTGCGCCTCGGTGCTCGGCGACGAGCCGGAAGGGGTCGTGCTCGGCCCGCAGGAGGACCAACTCGCGGACAGCGAGGATCTCGCGTATCCCGCGTACGGCCAACCACTCCCCGCGTTCGAGCTTCGGGACCCGATCGCGGGGGTGACGATCGACAGCGAGGCGCTCGATCGGACCGCGATCGTGACCGGGGTGTTCACCACCTGTCCCGTCGAGTGCGGGATCCTCCTTCGACGGCTGGTGTCCGTCCAGCGGCGGGTCGCCGACGCGGGACTGACCGACGAGACGGCCTTCCTCCCGATCACCTTCGACGCCGAGCGCGACGACGCGGCGACGCTTCGGGAGAACGCCGAGACGATCGGCGTGAACCTCGACAGCGGCAACTGGCACTACCTCCGCCCGGAGACGCCGGAGCGGGCGAAGGCGGTCGTCGAGGACCGGCTCGGGATCGGCTTCGAGCGGACGACCGAGAGCGAGCGACTCCCCGGGTACGACTTCACCCACGTCGTCGTCACCATGCTCGTCAATCCCGACGGGATCGTCGAGCGCGCGTACCGCGGCGAGCGGATCGACCGCGACCGCGTCGCCGGCGACATCGAGGCGGTCGCCGACGCCTTCGCCGCGGAGTGACAGCGGGGGAACGCACAAGCCGTCCGCCCCCCTTCGAGTCGGTATGAACGTGGACGTGCTGCTGTACGACGGCTTCGACGAACTGGACGGGATCGGTCCGTACGAGGTGTTCGACTACGCGCTGGAGTACGCCGGAGAGGGGGACGACCCGGCCGGGCGCGTCCGGTACGTGACCCTCGGCGAGCGCGACTCGGTGACCGCGAGCCACGGGACGCGCGTCGGGGTCGACGGGACCCTGCCCGAGCCGGACGCGGACGACGTCCCCGACCTGTTGCTCGTTCCGGGCGGCGGCTGGAACGCGCGCGACGCGGAGGCGAGCGCGTGGGCGGAGGCGCGGAAGGGGGACGTTCCCCGCGCGCTCGCGGCCCACCACGCGGCCGGCACGCGGATCGCCTCGGTATGCACCGGGTCCATGCTGCTCGCGGAGGCCGGCGTCACCGACGGGCGGCGCGCGGTCACCCACGCCGGCGCGATCGACGAGCTGCGCGAGTCGGGCGCCGAGGTCGTGGACGCGCGCGTCGTCGACGACGGCGACCTGCTCTCCGCGGGCGGTGTGACCTCCGGGATCGACTTGGCCCTGTACCTCGTCGAGCGGGAGTTCGGCGGCGACGTCGCCGACCGGGTCGCGACGGTCATCGAGTACGAGCGCCGCTACGAGGTCGCGGGCGGGGGCGGGGGCGACTGAGTCTGTCAGTCGCCGCCGTCGTCCGGGATCGGGGCGTCCGCCTCGCTCTCCTCGCCCTCGTTGCTCGTGACCTCGCCGTCGGCCTCGACCGTGATCACGGTGCAGTCGAGTTCGCTCCGGAGGAACGAGTCGATGTCCGGGTCGGAGAGGAGCTTCTGGACCATCCGCCGCCAGCGACCCGCCTGCTTCGAGCCGATGACGACGACGTCGGCCTTCTCGGCGACGATCTCCTCTAAGATCGTCTCCTCGACGAGGAAGCCGCGTCGGACGACGTACCGCGCGCGGTCCACCGCCCCGATCCGCCGCTCGACGGCGCGCTTGAGGTCGCTGCGGGAGACGCCGCCCGAGTTCTGATACAGGTCAACGTGGAGGATCGTGAGGTCGGCGTCGCGCTCATCGGCGACGCGGACGGCCTCTCGCAGCGTCGCGGCCGAGTGCGACGACGGCGGGAACCGGACCGGGACCACGACGAGAGTCATGTCCGGAGAGTTGCAGTGGAGGGATAAATACGCTGTCGGTGCGAATACTCGCGCTGAGAATCGAATGGCCCCGCTCGCACGACGGGAGCGCCGGTCACACGGTGGGAGCGCAGGTCATACGACCGGAGCGCCGATCACGCGATAGGAGCGCCGGTCACGGCCGCGAACTGCTCCGGATCGAACCGAACGCCGCCGACGCTGTCGACCCACGGAAGCCGCCCCAGCCGCCGAGCGCGGTCGTGGGACACGCGGACGACCGCAAACCCCGATCGGTGATGGAGCACGAGCCGGCCGCCCGTCCCCACGAGCCCGAGCAGCCCGGTGACGAACGCGTCGTGGTCGACCGACTCCGGACGCTTCACGAAGAAGAACGCCTCCGCGTCGGGGTCGGGTCCCGCGACCTCGATCGACGCGCCGAACCGCTCCGCGAGGGTCACCGCTCCTCCGTCAGCCGGGTCGCCTGCTCGATCCAGTCGGCGGCTCGGCTCGTCGACGCCCGCGTGATCTCGGCGACCGTCTCCGGCTCGAGCGTCGACAGCCGCGCGACGGATCCGATCCCCTTCTCGCGGAGTCGACTCGCGTACGTCGGACCGATACCGGAGACGGATTCGAGCTCGATCGGCTCCTCGCGGCCGCCGAGCTCCTCCTGTAACGCGCGGACCCGTTCGACCGGGATCGACAACAGCTCGGCGAGCTCCTCCGGGTCCCGCTCCACGAGCGCGTCGAGGTCGGTGACGCCGGCGCGGCGCAGTCGGTCCGCGACGGCCGAGCCGTTCTCCGGGTCGACCTCAACGATCGCGCGGCGGAACGCCTCCATGCGCGCCTTCTCCTCGTCGTCGGTCCGTTCTTCGGGCCTCTCCTCAGCGGTCTCGTCGGAGTTCTCCTCTCCGGTCTCGTCGGCGGGCGCGTCGTCCGCGGGTTCGTCCGCGTTCGAATCGCTCCCTCCCGTCGCGTCCGAGTCGGTCGAGGCGCCGGTATCCGCCTCCGCGCTCGACTCGTCGGCCGACTCCGAATCGTCGCCGGGCTCCTCGGCGAGGACGAGGTCGACGGGAGCCCCGGGCTCGGCGACGGCGTAGGCGTCGGGGAACTGCTCGACGACGGCCCCGGGCGTCGTCGTCGGGTCGGGAGCGCGTTCGACCGTTCCGACCGCGAGGTCGGCGGCCGTCAGCCGGCTGACCGCGGCCTCGCGCGACAGCCCCCGTAGCTCCGGCACGTCGACGTACTCCGTCTCCGGTCGTTCCGGTTCGGTGCGGGGCGCCCGCAGCCGGAACGAGACCTCGCTGAGGTTCGCCGAGAGCGACGACTCGTCCAGCGAGGGGAGGTGCATCCGGACCCCCTCCTCGGTCTGGGTGACGTTCGCCTTGAGCGTGAAGTCGACGTCGTCGACGCGGTAGCGCTCGCTCGACAGGTCCTCGTCGGCCGCCTCCAGCGCCGCGCCGAGGTTCGAGAAGACGGTCTTCGGCTCCAGCGCCGGGCGCTCCATCTCCAGTTCCCGGACGCGCTCCTGAAGCCGCTCGCGGTCGTCCGTCAGCTTCGAGAGCTGGTGTTCGAGCGCGTCGCGTTCGGTCCGCACGTCGAGCACGTCGGTCTGGAGCCGGACGAGCGACTCCTGCTGCTCGGTGATCACCCGCTCGACCGCCGCCCGCTCGACGGTTTCGAACTTCTCGACGTCGACCTGGGGGATCTCCTCCAACTGAAACGTCTCAGCGATGCGATACGATTCGCTCTTGGCGTCGAACCGGTCGCTCATGGCCGACGCGACTCCGGCGGAACGGGCGCTATCTTGAGGCGTACCTCGCTCGCGATCTCGGCGTCCACCTCGTACTCGCCGACGACGACGTGGTTGAGCGGCACCGCGCTCACGACGGGCTTGTACCCGCGGACCTCGTTGGTCTCCGGGTCTCGGATCTCCTTACCCTCGACGGAGAGCGTCAGCTCCAGGTCCGCCTCGACCTCGGAGAACCGGAGCCAGGAGGCGTCGAGGTCGTACGCGAGTTCGCCGCTCTCGATCTCCCGTTCGAGCGCGCGCTGGGCCGCCATCGATCGGCGGTCCAACTCCTCCTGGCCCTCCGCGACCGAGAACGCGACCGAGCGGACGAACTCCGAGAGCGGTCGCGCGAGCCACTCGTCAGTCGGCACGGTCGCCTCCGCGTTCCGCGTCCGCTTCCGCCGGGGGGCCGACCCGCCTCGGCAGCGGCGTCGGTTCGAGACGCGCGGCCAGTCGAGCGTTCGCGCCGACCTCCCGGTCGAACCGCCGCCGGTCGATCACCGACTGCGTGCTCGCCGTGAGCCCGCTCGCGGGATCGTTTCCGTCGTCACCGAGTCGGTCGGCGTCGTCCGTCCCGTCGTCACCCGCGCCGGCGTCGTTGCCCTCGCGCTCGGCCACTCGCACGTCCGCCTCGACTTCGATCGTCGCCTCGCTGAACCGGTACCACGCGGGCGTGATCCCGAGTTCCAGCAGGGACCGACGCTCCGTCGCGGCCGGCGTCGCCGTGACCGAGCCGTCGGTGTCGATCGTCCGCGTGACCGACGGGACGACCTCGAGTTCGGTCTCCGCGAGCGACGCCCCCGTCGCCGCGCTGTGCGCGTCGAGCGCGGTCTGCGCGTCGGCGACGCCCGCGGCCAGCAGGGAGACGAGGTCGTCGAACGGGACGTCCGCGACCGGCTGAGTCGGTCGGCGGCGGGCTGTACTAGGCGGGGAAACGTGATGGGCTCGTAGTGGCATAGGTGTCGGTGTCGCGGGTGCGGATGCGGTCGCCGGCGAGAGCCGCGCTCTCGGGTGTCGGCGACCGGGACCCGATTCGATCACTCCTCGGTCGTGGTGCGGTTGTCGACCGTCTCGACCTCGGGGAAGAGGTACGGCGGCTCCGGCACCGGGACCATCGTGGTCTTCAGTTTGCTCGTCCCGTGGACCTCCTTCCCGAACTTGCGGTTGTGGCTCACGTCGGTCTGGATGCTGCCGCCCCACAGGCCGAACCCGGCGTGCGCCTCGGCGCTGACGTCGATGTTCGTCTCCCGTTCGGTGGTCGTCTTGATGTCCATCTCGACCTCGATGACGGCCTCCGAGAACCGGTAGAACGTCGGGAACAGCCCCGCCTGCAGCAGCGAGACGTCTATCGCGTCCGCCGAGGAGTAGGTGACGTCGCCGTTCGAGTCGATCGTCCGCGTGATCGCCGGGACGACCTCGATCTCGGTCTCCGCCAGCGTCTTGGCGACCTCGACCGAGTTCATGTCCAACTGGTTCTGTGCGTCCGCGATCCCCTGCCCCATGCTGGCCACCATCTCGGGGAACGGTACGTCGAGTAGCTCCTGTCCTACGGACATTCTTAAGTAATAATCACAATAGATATTAAACTAGTATGTAATAAATTAGAGGAGTTGTCACCGGTTTTTGTCGGCGTAACCGCGCTCGCGCCGTCTGTCGACGGCCCTCGGGTGTCACGAATTCTGGCTCAGCAGCGCAATCCGCGCTCAGCATTCGACTGAAATCCTCCGGTTCCTTCGGCCCCGTTTTTCCACCATCGTTTCCTGCGTCCTACGTGGCGGCACACCGCGGCCTATCAAGTGTTTAAACAAAGACATAAATCAGACGGGAGGAGTAACAGTGACACATGTCTCTGCTGGAAGCTTATCGCGCGGATCTGCGACAGTTGGTCGCCGCCCTCGACGATCGCGGAATCTTCCGACCCGGTGAACGTGAAGCGTGGGACGAGGGGATCGAGGAGGCCGACGACATGGCCGAGCTGAAGCGGACCGGCGAGGCGCTCCACGAGGCGATGGTCAACCGGGAAGGCGTCGAGGAGGTCGTTAGCGAGCATACCGAGGAGCGGACGCAGTCGTTTGTTTAGAGGTATCCTACAACAGTACTGATCATATCTACTACTCTTGTTTGGAAAATTATTGCAAACCCAACAACATAGGCAAGTACTGACTTGTTGTCTAAATAATTCCAGTCAGCGAGGTTGTTAGCTGCTAGTACGCTAAAAATCAGTATGAAACCCACCATTCTTTCAGTTCCTATCGAACGTCTTAGACCATCTAAAAGGTCGACGATTCGAGGTGTTACAAGGACAACAGACACAACGGAAGCCAACACTAACAACGGTGCAGCAACCTTGCCTTGAAAGCTACCACCACTCAAAAAGAAACCATCTCGGCCTTCGTAGAGCCATCCACCGAGGATTATCAATAAAAGCGCGGCGAGGATCTGTGAAATATATTGGTCAACAATCACATCAGAAATAATTTATCAGAATATACTTAAAACTCACGGGCTCGGTTAAAGCGCTCAGTATTTGACAGCTGTACACCTGGGGTATAGTCATTCAATGGAGTGACCGAGCGCGAGAACGTTAGGCTCTACACTGCTGCACTGCCTCAGAAAATGAACCCCCACGCTTTCCTACGACGTAATGCAGACCTTTTTCACCTGATTTTGTCTCAACCAACTCTTGAGTACCAATAAAAGAGATCTCTCGCGTTTCGGAATAATCTGATTCCAACGACGGCGGTGACAGTGTGCGCTCCTCTGTGAATTGTGCACCTTGAGCTGACCATCGATACATTAGCTCGTGCTCGTTCACAGGATTTGAATCTACCAAGACGTCACACGTTTCGAACTCTTGAGTAACAACAAACTCAACAGCCAGACGCTCGCCTTGGCCCAGCGAGCTTTCGGTCATCTCCAATACTTTTGTACAAGACATTTCTTGAATAGATAATTTTGACTGGGTACTGATCTCCAGTGAGTATCTATCGTGAAGCCAGAACTCTCCATATATCATCTCTCCTTGCGTGTTCGATTGAGCAATGCAACCCGGTGCATTCCATCGTAATTTTAGCCTGTCTACCGGGCGCTCATTTGTATTCGAGATCTCAATTCTATAGACATCGTAGCTCTTGTTCCAAACCAACCCGCTGAACTCTTCTACCGGTTCTCCGGGCGGGTAAAACTCACCTGTTTTCTCGATTGATGTTTGAACTTCAGGACCATCATGTACTCCAACAGACACAAGCAGATGTGCGATTGGAGCACTAATTAACGGAGACAATAGAGCCGTAATGATCACTCCGATTACAGCACCGAGAATAAGGTTGGTCCAGTTAGTATTATCCCTGATATACTCTAGGCGCTCTTTCACACTGGATTGAAAATAGTTTGGTCAACATTATGAGTGTTTCCCAAATTATAGAATATCTACTTCCAAAATTCTCATCGTTACTTCAGAACATCACCTGCTCTGCTCTTCGATTTGAGCCACCACTGGGTAGACAATGCGCTTCCAGAGCTCATCCAACGGTGTCGGAAGCGCAGTCGCATGTTCTATCGCGTCGTCAATAGAGACTACCCAGCCGAGCCCTGCGACGAATAACGCCACCAGCGTGCCGACGGAGCCGATTGCGGGGTAATAAGGCCAGATCGATCCAAATGAAAACAACGCACCAGCACCGCCGACCAACTGGATGATCAGCCTAAGGTACATATGGCGCGGCGCGAGGGCGTCCCCGTCAGGCTCCTCCTCGGGGTCGAACAGCTTCACGCCGGATCCCCTCCGTCGTCGGGAGCGTCAGCTCGGCGATCGTCCAGCAGACGCTTCCGAACCGTCTGAACTGCGGCGCCAGACCACACCTTCGGGTGAGTGAGCAGCGCGAGCACGAACATCCAGTTCGGCGGGCCGGTCGCGACGGCCCACTCGGCGGCGGCGTCGATCATAGTTTCCCCCCCTCCTCGAACACCTCGCGATGCGCCGAGACGCGCTCGACGAGACCGTTCCACTCGTCGTCCTGTTCGACACCGTATAGCGTCCGGCACCGCTTTCTCTGACCGAGCCAGAGCGCCACTGCGACCGTGAACGTCCCGGTCGTCGCGGCCGCCGTGACGATCGCCGCGGCGGAGACGACGTACTACACGAACGGGTCGATCACGCCGGGATCACCCCGCCGACCACCGACCAGAGCGGCCGCGTGTAGGTGTAGGCGACCCCGGCGAGCACGACCGAGCCGAGGCCCCACGCCCAGAGCGGCACGACCTCCCAGAGCCGTTCCAGCAGCGAGAGACCAACGTCTCCCGCCGCGTCCGCCGCGTCGTCGGGGACGTTGTCGGCGAGCTCGACCTTCGCGAACCGTCGATCGAACCGCCCGGTAAGGTGTTCGGCGTGGTCATCGCGGACCGCGTTGGCGTCGGATCTTGTGCCAAACTCCACGATCTCTGTCACGAGCGGCCCTCCACTACGTCGACGCTCAGCGGATCGAACTCTAAACACGGGTGAACGCGCACTTCACTGCCGATATGCGCCCCTTCCGCGGCTTCGCCGTCGGCGGCGTCGGCGCGCATCTCGTCGCGGAGTACTAGGGCGTCCTCACCGGTCGGATTGAGGTCGCAGTAGCGTTCCAGCTCCCCGTCCCAGTACGGCGCTGGGAGACGGTACTGGGTCGCCCGGCGGTAGATGTCTCGGAGCCGCGAGAGCGCCGTTTTCTCGCCCTCATCCTCCGGCTGGAGCGCGAGGGCGACGCCGGCTTCAGAGGCGTGCATCACGGGTACCCCCCGTTTTGAGCTGTTCGACTGTCGAAACGTCACTGGTCAAGGGGACCATATCCGCAAATCACGCAGTGTGTATAATTTTCTTATCACTGAATAAATAATTAAATAAATTATCAAAGTTTTGATATTATTTTGTTGGAGTCACAAAGAAAAAGTGAAATACAAATGTTCTATTTATCGGAACATATATGTAATATAAACGTAAAGTCATGAATATGAAGAGGTCTCGCAGAGAATTTCTCAAAGTCAGTTCAACAGGACTCGCAGCAGGGATCGCTGGCTGTTCAGACTCACAATCATCTGAATCTCAACCTACTAACACGTCATCCGGTTCTGGCAGTACAAAACAGGAGCTTCGAGCACAAATTGAAGAACTCGAAGCGACAATTGCAGCGAAAAATGCACGTATCGAAGAACTTGAGCAAGATGGATCCACGACATCACCAGCTCAAGAATTCTCTAATGACGTGTTCGAGCAAGCAGAAACGATGGCAAGGAACGCCCGGAATGGTATCGTAACGGTTCGTGGGGAGAATGGGTCTACTGGAACCGGTTGGGTTCTTGATTCCGATCGGGGTCACATCGTGACCAATTCGCACGTCGTCGTAGATTCAGCGTCTTTTTCGATCGAAACATTCGATGGAGAAACCGAAAGTGCCACTCGAATTGGGTATCACGAAGATATGATACCGGATGTTGCGCTTCTTGAGACCAATCTAGACGGATTACATGAACTCTCTATCGGAGACGAATCGACCCTTTCCAACGGTGATCCACTTCTGACGATCGGACACCCAGGTAATGTCGGTAATTGGATTATGAGTATCGGGCGACACGAGTCTTACGAACGTGGGATAGGTTGGTTACTTTCGACAGTCCCGACATCATCGGGAAATAGCGGGGGACCACTCTTGACAGTAAATGGGGACGTTGTTGGTGTTGTAAGCGGAGGAACTAGCATGGGTGAAAACCGTGACAGATATTCTAAGTCTGACAAACTGTATACGGAATTACCGTCGTCACGTGATTTAACGACGAGCGCCCCGGTAGCGACGTTAATGGAGTCAATTAATGAGTGGGTCTGAAATACAATAAATAATTCCAATCATATTGCAGTCTTATCCAAAATATAATTAGCTAAGTTTGGCTGGTCGACCTGACGTGAATTGGTTTTTTGCGAGATTCATCGGCGTATTTAGTATGAATACTGACATCAGCCACTGACAAAGGATTTAAAAACAATAGTGGGACTCAGACGCGGTCGATGTGGTCGTAGACCTTCTCGGTGGTCTGGATCGTCGCGTGTCGCAGCCGATTCCGCACGTCGTAGAAGGAGTGCCTATTCTCGACGTTGAGCATCCGGTAGGCGGCGCTGTGCCGGAGCGTGTGCCGCGTCACCTGTCCGGGTCACCTCGCCCGTGCAGCGTCATCGGCTTCATGTCGGCGCCGACGGCGGCCGCGGTGACGACGTTGCGAACGGACTCGGTCGTCATCCGGTCGGCCTGTCGCGACGGCCAGAGCGCTTCGGTGTCCTTCCAGCGGCCGGCGAGGTACGTCCGGAGCGTCCGAACGGTCTCGTCGGCCAGCTCGATCTCGGTGTAGCTCGGCGTTCGGTCGGTCGGGTAGTCCTTCTGTAGGTTAGCCGGAAGCGCGAGCACGCCGTCGTCGAGGTCGACGTGGTCGGCCACGTCAAGCGCCACACACTCGGCGACCCGGAGCCCGGAGTCGTAGAGTGTCGCGATCAGCGCGTCGTTGCGAGCCGCGAGGTACGGCGCGCTCGCTTTGACGGTCGCGGAGCGCATTCGATCGACCTGCTCCGGCTTCACCCAGACGGTCGCTTTTTCTTGAGTTTGGGTTTCCATTATTCGGGGTGTTTCGAGGTCGGTCGTTTATATACGGTACAACGCGGGGGACCGGCGAGTTTGGGTTTCTGTAACGAGAATCCCAAACTGGTCTTAGGCGTTGACACACCCTGCAGTTTCATGATCCGATCGAACCGACTCGCGCGGTCGCTCATGCGGTACCACCCCGCTTTTTAACAGCTCGGGCCGTGATCTTAGGTCGATGACACGTCGCGACCAGATTCAGAGTTGGCTTGAGGACGGCGGCTTCCTGAAGGCTGGGCTCGCACTGGGGATCAAGATCATTGTTGAACTTGGAATTGCCCTTGTGGTCGCGACTGGCTTCGCTACGGTTCTCGGCTTTCTGTTCGTCCCACCGACGATCACAGCGACGAGTATCACACTTGGACCCGGTTTCGCAGGTGTAACTGTTGATGAGCCCACGCTCCCGCGCTGGGTCGTCATCGCAATCGGGAGTCTGTGGATGTGGAACGGGCTTGGGGACAAGTGCTTCTGCCGACTGGTTTAGCGGCTCGGATCGCCCAACAGCGTGATCTGAACCAGCCCCTTGGCGGTGTCCGCAAGATCCGTTAATATCCGTTGGACCTCCGTTTTCCACAACCACCCAAGTCTGAGCCGTCTCCCGATCTTTTCTATCATGCTCTGCTTCCATTCCACGGAATGAGGCCCAGGCCTGTACAGAGGTACGTCTGAGGGAGACCCATTGGGAGGAGTAACTTGCCGAGTGGCAGATGCTCGTGGCGCGGTTTTCAGTAACCGCCGGGTTAGCCCGATCCCAGCAATCGCGAGTGAGTAATCGAACCGACGAAACGCCTCCCGATCGGCCGCAACAGCGACGATCACAGCACCCAGTCCAACAACTGGATCGGTGACCCGCGTAACCGCATACCCGACCCCGATAAACGTCCCGAACTGTACGCTCATACCGATGAGGACGAATAGACCCAACAGTAGCTGGCGCTGGCCGGAGCTCGGAATACTCAGCGTAGGCAGTCCCCGTTTGTTGCTGTCGCCCCCTGTCTCGATTTCGTTCGTGACAAAGATCGGCGCTGCAGTGGCGACTGCAACGAGGAATGGAACGAGGTACAACAGCCGGGTCGTCGGTGACACAACTGCGACTACGACAACCGGTAGGGTGCCAACTACTGTACCGACAGCTGCGGCCCCGGTACCGATCAAAAGCCGGCCGGCAAGCACACCTGCTGCGCCGACGAGTCCGAGATCGGGACGGACTTTCTCGCTCCGTTCTGGAAACTGAATGGACATCGCTGTCTCTGTACTCTCTATCATTGTAGAGCGGCTTGCTAAAAGCATCGGCAACGTCGATGTAGTTTTCAACCGGACCGTCGTCTTCGTCGTCAGCCATCCGGGGTGCGCTTCGATCTTCTCTGCGTTGAGGTGCGATTGGATGGGTCTGGTACGACATCTCGGCCCGTCCCAGTTCTCGCGGTCGGTATCACCCGCATCGCCAAGCGCACCCATCAGCGGCCCACCTCAACGTATTCGACGTAGTGTGCGGCGTTCTGCTCGTCGTGGTCGACGAACCGGGTCTCGCCCGGCTCAACGTGGATCCGCTCGCTGTGGTCACACGACAGGCACGGCACCTCGTAGATTCGGTGTCGCCGGCGATCGCCCGCTTCCTCAACATCTCTCTTCCCGCGCAGGTCGACGTTCGGCGCTGCGCCGACGACGTTCACCTCTTTACGCATCGCGAGCACCTCCGTCAGTACGCACGGTGCGGGCGAGATCGGCGAGCTCGTCAGGCTGCCGGATCACCAGCACGCCCCAGTTCGGCTCCACGACCTGCTGCCCACCGACGCGCTGGCGTTCGAGCGGGAGGATCACGCGCCGCTTCACGCTCCCCTTCGGGATGTTGAGCCGGTTCGCGACCCGGCTCATCGCGGTGTCGACGTCGATCCGCGACTGGAACGGCGAGGCTTCGTCGCAGAGCACTTCGTAGCCTCGGCAGACAACCGGATCGTCCGGGAGGTAGGCGGCCACGCTCGCCTCGTTGCTGTCGCGGTCCGCGTAGCTCTCGCGCAGCGCCGCCCGGATCGCCTCCGACCGCGACCCGTGCTCGTCTGCCGCGTCGTCGAGCGCGTCGAGGAGCTCGTCGGCGCTCATCGACTCACCTCGCTTCCGGTGACCTCGCTCGGCTCGGCCGTCCACGCGCAGCAGCGCGCGCGCCGCCTGCTGTTCGCCCGCACAACGCCCGTGCATGAGGGGGGACGCCGTTCTGACGACGCGCCCCCGTCTGTGTGACACGGACTGATTCCGGCAGTAGCGTTCTTGTTACCCCCGAAGACTGCTGAATCGGTCTGTGTGACACGGACGTTGTTTGTCACACGGATCACGGTGTTCATCGGTCCACCCTCTCGCCGAGCAGCCGGCGATCGTCGGTGACCCCGTCGCGACGTGCGGCGGTGCCGCCGTCGGCGCGGAGCTGCTGTTCGTGCTCGTGGACTTTCTCGCGAGCGACCCGGAGCCGGTTCGAGACCGTACCGGGCGACGAGTAGCCCTTCTCGCGCTGGAACTGGCGGACGCCCTTGTCCCCGAGTTCGCACGCCAGGTACGCCTCGCGCTGCTTCTCCGTGAGGTACGGGTAGCGGCGCTCGGCCGGGTCCACGGCGTCGAGGTCGCAGATACGGACCACTCGCCCGTTGATGTCCCGCTCCGGCGTGACGCCCTTCCATGCGGCCTTTCTGAGGGCGCAGAGGTGGACACAGGGGCCGTCGTTGTACTCCCAGCCCTTGCAGTCGCAGAGCCCGACGTGGTGGTCTCCCTCGCAGGCCAGGACGACGTGGTGCCACTCCTCGCCATCGGGGCTCTTGACTTTGAACGCGAGCCGCGACACGGTCTCGATGTCCGACTCGTAGGGGACCGCCTTCTTCCAGCTCGTATCGTCCGTGCCGGCGAGCCGCTCGAAGTTGATCGACTCGCCGATCTGCGTGTCGACGCGGCCGAACTCTTCGAGCCCGCTGCGGGATTCCGCCCGGCTCATGGCGGGGAACACCCCCGAACGAAGGTACCGACGCCACCTGCATGTCTATCGAGGATGTGATCCCGAACGGACTCCGCAACGTCCTCGGCCGGGACGGCTTCCTCGTGGATGTACTCCGATTCGACGGTGACCTCGGTACCCTCGACGATCGTCCTGGTAAGGACGTTGACGTGGTAGTATTGGTCGCCGCGTCTCTCGTAGCCGTTCCAGCCGGCGCTGTCGCTCCAGAGCTGGAGCCGCGCGTCGCAGTTACCCTCCTCGACCGGCCGAAAGAGCTGATCGACGCGCACCGTTTCGATCCGCTCGCGCTCGATCTCGACCGCGTCGCCGTCGATGTCGACAGCGACCTGTATCGCCTCGTCGCTGTCGCGCTCCGCACTCATGCTTCACCCCCGTCCACTGCAAAATTCGCAGGACAGCGTCGGGGGGTGTGATCGACCTTGTTGCACTCCGATTTTTCGGGGCGTCTTCCGAAAACGCGGACTAGTCGCTCACGTCTTCTACGGCGAAAGTACGACAAACCGGATTAGAGCCGGTACAGACGGAAAATTCGGATCCACTCTCCCCGAATTGAACTCACCGAGACAGTCCGGGCGTGCGGCTCGCTCCGCTCGCCGTTCCGGGCTGTGACTCGTCTGCTCAATTCGGGTCGATCGTCCCTCACGTTCAGCAACCGTTCGCTGTCGCTCACGGTTGCTGAGGTTCAGTCCGCCCTCCCCGAATTGAACGGGGGACAAGTCGATCTACAGTCGACTGCTCTACCAGGCTGAGCTAAGGGCGGTCACTGAAACATAGCCGCTGGATTCGACTTAAGGGTTCCCTTTCAGCGCAGGTGTGATCCGCCGTACCGCGGGCGCCTCGGGCACCGCCCGGCTCGCTCCGATCCCGCCCGCCGCGCGCGGTTTTTAAGTCGCTCGCGGCGGGAGCGGGCGTATGGCCGACGGCGACGACAGACAGGCGACGTTCGGGTCGGACGGGAGCTTGGAGACCGACACGACGCCGGACGCGACCGGCGACAACGACTTCGGCGAGCCGAAGGAGGCGAACGAGACCGACGGGGGGTACAACCGCTACGCCGTCTCCAGCCTGCTCCAGAAGGCCGTGCGCCGCTCCGACGAGGAGGTCGCCGCGTGGGCCGCCTGGGAGCTGGCGCGCTCCGGCTACGCGTGGAACCTCTGGGACCGCCTGAACCTCTACGTCGTCGAGGACCTCCGCGCCGGCAGCGACGTCGCGCTCACGATCCAGCGCTACGAGGAACTCGCTACCGAGCGCTGGGAGCCCGCCGAGTGGAAGGGCCGACTCTGCGCGATCCACGCCGCGCTGGCGGCCGCCCGCGCGCGGTCGACCCGCGAGGGCCCCAACGCCGACGAGTACTTCCGCGCCGTCGCCGACCGCCGCGCCGAGCCCGCGAGCGCGGCGAAGCGCCACGACTTCCGGTCGGCGACCCGAACCGGGGCGCGGTTTCGACCGATATTCGACGGGCCACGGCAGGGGCGAAGCTGGGGCGCGGCCGCGCTTCTTCCAAGACGCGCGGCGCGCGGGTCGACCGAGGGGAAGGCGAGCACAGCGCCCGCTGTCAGCGCCCTCGCGATGCGCTCCGACGCGACCCGACTACTCCGCCGCCCGAGCTCGACGCGCCGTCGAGCCGTGACCCGCACGACCCGTGGCCAAGCCCCCCCCGAGACGTCGGCGGCGGGACGACCGAGAGCGCGAGGGAGACCGGAACGCAGGGCGAGAGTCGGAACGGAGTACGACACGACGACGTTCCACTCTCAGACTTCTCGTCGTATGCCGCGGACCCGCGGACCAGCGGACCGCCGACCGCCGTCCGTCGACCGCCGACCGCCAATCGCCGATCGTCCGCTACCGCACCCGTGTCGCCGGTTCCGCCAACGCTTATCAGCCCGGCTTGGGAAGTGACGGCATGGCAGACGTAGCGATCGTCGGTGGCGGACCGGCCGGACTCAGCGCGGGGCTGTTCGCGGGCAAGAACGGGCTCGACGCGGTCCTGTTCGACACCGACAAGACCTGGATGCACAAGGCGCACCTGTTCAACTACCCCGGGATCGGCTCGGTCGGTGGCGACGAGTTCCTCGCGACCCTCCGCCAGCAGGCGGACGACTTCGGCGTCGATCGGAAGCAGGGCGAGGAAGTCACCGACGTCGCCGAGTCGGACGCTGGGTTCGCGGTGACGACCGAGGCGGGCGAGTACGAGGCCGACTACCTCGTGCTCGCCACGGGCGCGAGCCGCGACCTCGCGGAGTCGCTCGGCTGCGCGCTCGGCGACGACGAGACGGTCGACGTCGACGTCTCGATGGAGACCAGCGTCGACGGCGCCTACGCGACGGGCGGGATGGTCCGCGCCGAGGAGTGGCAGGCGGTCATCTCGGCCGGCGACGGCGCCGCCGCGGCCCTCAACATCCTCTCGAAGGAGAAGGGCGAGCACTACCACGACTTCGACGTCCCCGACACCGCGACCTCGGTGTTCGGCGACCTGATCGACGACGTCGAGTAGCCGGACTCGCCCCCGGCGCCCTCGCCGTCCGATCCCCGCCGTTTCAGTCGTCGTCAGCGGCGGCGCTCACGACGCCGGCGTCGGTCGGGTTCGCCCCGCGCGTTACGTTCGGACGAAACTCGTCGAGCCGAGCGGGGTCGTCGGCGCCGGGGAGCGGCTCCGTCGCGGTGTCGCAGCCGGCGTCGACGTCGAGTCGCTCGCAGACGCGGTCGGCCGTCAGCTCGGCCATCTCCCGGTAGGTCGTCAGCTTCCCGCCGACGACCGTGTGGAGGTTCCCGACGCCTTCGTCGGCGTGGTCGATCACGGTGAATCCGCGCGAGATCCCGCGCCGGTTCGATCCCGTCTCGTCCGGCGCGTACAGGGGGCGGACGCCCCACCACCGTCTCACCTCCGGGGCCTCGGCGACCGCGGGGAGCATCGCCGCGCACTCCTCGATCGAGCGCTCGACCTCCCAGTCGGCCGTCTCGTACTCGTCCGGGTCGTCGACCGGGACGCTCGTCGTGCCGAGCACGGCCTCCCCCTCGTGGGGGACGACGATGTCGCCGTCGTCGGGGTCGCGACACCGGTTCAACACCGGATCGAGCCCGTCGTACTCGACGGATATCATCACGCCGCGGCTCGGCGCCATCCCCACATCGACGCCGGCCAGGTCGGCGATCCGGTCGGCCCACGCCCCCGTCGCGTTGACGACGTGGTCCGGTCGGAGCGCGGCGTCGACGTCGCCGCCGACGCGCACGGTCGAGACCGCGCCGTCGGCCGTCTCGACGGCCTCGACGGGCGCGTCGGTGTGGACGGTGGCGCCGTGTCGCTCGGCGTCGGCCGCGTTCGCGGCGACCAGCCGAGAGGGATAAATCACGCCGTCCGGCACGCGGAACGCCTCCGCGACGTCGTCGGAGAGCCCCGGAACGACCGCCTGCGCCTCGTCGGCGTCGAGCCGCTCGGTCTCGATCCCGATCTCCTCGCAGGCCGCCACCTTCTCTTCGAAGTAGTCCGGGTCGTCGCCGCCGAGGCGGACGAACAGCCCGTCGGTCTCGCGGAGGCACGCCCCGGCGATCTCGCGGAGCGTCCGGTTCTCGCGGAGGCACTCCTCGGCGCCTCGGGGGTCGTCCTCCGCGTAGCGGGCGCCGCTGTGAAGCAGGCCGTGCGAGCGCCCGGAGGTGCCGCCGGCGAGCCCGCCGCGGTCGACGAGCGTCACGTCGACGCCGCGGAGCGCCAGGTCGCGGGCGACTCCGGCCCCGGTCGCGCCGCCTCCGATCACGAGGACGGTCGGGGTGTCGCTCACGATCGGCCACCTCGGTCGGCGAAGCGGTTCGCGCGCACGTACACGACAGTCATTGGTCTGCGTCGCAGGCTCATGTCACACGTTACGACTAGCCACACTTGAGGCTACCGTCGCCGGTGGTTCGAAACCGTCGAGAAGAACCGTCTCAACCCTTCTGTACGTGAAAGCTCGGACCGGTCGAGGGTCTTACCGGGAGCCGCCGGCCGACGCCGGGCACGTGTCGACGCCGAGCAGGGAGTAGAGCGCGCACGTGCCGGTCGCGGCGGTCCCGAGCATGATCAGCGAGACGACGCCGAGGACGGGCGCGGCCAACGCCGGCACCGGAACCGCTCCCGCGAGCGTCGCGAGCGAGGCGATTCCGAACACCGCACCGAGGGCCGTTCTGACGCGCTTGTCCGTGGAACCGACATTCTGGTTCATGATTCACAATACGGTACACACATGTAAATACGTTCCCACGCCGGCTCGTCGGTCAGCCGTCGTCGTCGAAGGCGCACAGATCGGTCTGACGACCGCGCCGACGCCCGTCAGCGGTCGCCTCGCCGGCACCGCCGCTCGCTTCGGCCCCTCGTTCCGAGGCCTCGCTCCCGTGCTCCTCCGCGATCGCCCGTGCGGCGTCGAGTCCGCCCGAAAGGGAGGCGCGGCGGGCGATCCGCTCGTCCGCCAGCCTAGCGGCGGCCTCGGGATGCGCGTCGTAGTACCGCCGCTGGAACTCCTCGCGGGCCGCCTCGAAGTCGATGACGGGGTAGGGGTACTCCTCGCCGATCGAGACGCCGCACTCAGCCTGAACGGCGAGCGGGGCGTGCTCGGGGCGGTCGAGGTGCTCGACTGGGAGCGGCTCCAGTTCGGGAACCCACCGCGCGATGAACTCCCCGTCCGGGTCGTGGTCGCGGACCTGCTTGCGCGGGTTGTAGAGCCGGAGCCCGGGGCGACCCACGAGCCCGCACTGCGACTGCCACTGCGTGTAGTTGATCGCGGCGTCCGCGTCGATCAGGTGCTCGTGGAAGTGGTCCGCGCCGATCCGCCACGGCTGCTGGAGGACGTGGAAGTAGACGCTCGCGCAGAGCGCCCGCATCCGGAAGTTGAGCCAACCGGTCTCGCGGAGGCAACGCATGCTCGCGTCGACCATGGGAAACCCGGTCTCGCCGGCCTTCCACGCCGCGACGAGCTCCGGGTCGTGTCGGTCCCGGTTGAATCCGGCGTACACCGGGTTGACGGCCTCGTCGAGCCACCCCGGCCAGTCGACCAGCTTCTGCCGGTAGTGGCGGTTCCAGAACAGCCGGGAGACGAACATCGACTTCCCCCGGCCGTCCGGCGCGTGCTCGTCGACGTACCGGTGGACCTCCCGAAGCGAGAGACAGCCGAACCGCAGGTACGGCGAGAGGCCGCTCGTGCCCTCGCGGGCGTCGACCGGCGAGGAGATGTTCCCGGGGTAGTCGCCGAGCCGCCCGGCGAACGACGCCAACCGATCGCGGCCCGCCGCCCGACCGCCGTCCGGCACCTTCGATTTCTCGGGGGTCACGTCGTAGGCGGCCGCGACGGCCTCGGGCGACGGAACGAACGAGTCGCCGGTGTCCGGGGACGAGTCGGAGCCCGATCCCGATTCCGGTCCGGTCGCTATCCGCTCCACGTCGACGCGTCGCGGGTCCCAGTCGTGCGCGTCGGCGGCCAGCCACGACTCGATCGCTCCCTTCCACTCCCGGCGCGAGCGATCGGCGTCGCGGACCAGTCCGTCGCCGTCGACGAACTCGACGCCGATCTCGTCGCGGGCGCGCTCGTCGCGCCGGAGTCCGTACCGACCGGTCACGCTCCGCGTCGCGACCACGTCCCAGCCGGCGTCGACGAAGCGACCGAGCACCTCGATCGGGTCGCCGTGGGCGTACGTCAGGCCCGGCGCGCCCACGTCGCGGTACTGTCGGTCGAGGTCGCGCAGGGAGTCGTGAAGGAACGCGATCCGGGCGTCGCACGCGAGGCCGCGGTCGCCGTAGAAGGCGGGATCGAAGACGAACAGCGGGAGAACGACGGGGTCGGCGTCCTCCGCGGCCGCCGTCCCGTCAGCGTCCTCCGCGGTCGCCGCCTCGTCGGTATCGCGCTCCGTCGCCGCGGCCGCGGACGCGGACGCGGCCGTCGCGAGCGCGGGGTTGTCCGCGATCCGGAGGTCCTCGCGGTGCCAGACCACGGTGCCGGCCTCGGTCGGCGACCCGGTGACCGACCGAATCGCCTCCGGATCCGGGACCGTCGGCGGCGTCGGCGCGTGGTCGTCCGCACCCATGTTCGATCCCGGATACGGGCTCTCGCCGCAAGGCCCTGTCGGCGGCGGCCCGGGTGGCCGGCAGACCCGGACGGCCGGCGGCCGACACCGCGGAGACCTTGCCGCCGAACGGGCGTGCGCGGCGTCCTCCTCGCTTAGTGACTTATTTAAATAGCGTCAGCGGGTCGACGGCGGCGACCGAGCGCCGCTTACTCGCCCGTCTCGATCGGCGCGCCGACGAGGTTGCCCCACTCGGTCCACGAGCCGTCGTAGTTACGGACGTCGTCGTAGCCGAGCAGTTCGTGCAGGAGGAACCACTCGATCGACGAGCGCTCGCCGACGCGGCAGTAGGTGATCGTGGACTCGTCGCCGTCGACGCCGGCCTCGCTGTACAGCTCGCGGAGCTCGTCGGCGCTCTTGAACGTGCCGTCCTCGTTCAGCGTGGTCCCGATCGGGACGCTGCTGGCGCCGGGGATGTGGCCGCCGCGCTGGGCCGTCTCGTTGAGTCCCTCGGGCGCGATGACCTCGCCGGAGAACTCCTCGGGCGAGCGGACGTCGACCATCGGGATCCCCTCCTCGATCGCCTTGTCGATGTCGTCCTTGTAGGCGCGGACGCTCTCGAAGGGGCCGCGGGCCTCGTAGTCGCGCGGCGTGAAGTCGGGCTCCTCGGTCGTGAGCGGGTAGTCGTTGGCGACCCAGTACCCCTTCCCGCCGTCGATAACGCGGACGTCATCGTGACCGTAGTACTTGTAGATCCAGTAGCCGAACAGCGCGAACCAGTTCGGGACGCGGCCGCCGCCGTAGACGACGACCGTCGTGTCGGCGTCGATTCCGGCTTCCCCGTTGCGGGCCGCGAAGTCCGCCTTCGAGACGATGTCGCGCTCCGTCTCGTCGGTGAACACCTCGTCCCACTCGAAGTTCAGCGCGCCGGGGATGTGCCCCTCTTCGTACGGCGTGTACTCCGACTCGTCTGTGACGGTCGGATTGTTGATCTCGACGAGCCGGTGATCGGAGTCGTCGTCCTGAAACGCGTCGAGGTTCGATTCCACCCAGTCCGCCGTGACGAGTACTTCCTCAGACATCACCTCATGTTACGCGGGCGACGGTTTTGAAGGCCCGGTACTGGTGGTCATTGCCGTCGTCTCTGACGCCGCGGCCGCCGCGGACGTCCTCGGTCGGCACTCCTCGCCCGTCGAGCGCGGCGATCGCGGCCGACGCTACCGGATCACAGTCACCGGCACGTCCGCCTTGTCGACGACGCTCTTCGCGACGCTGCCGACGACCTGCTCGCGCTCCTCGCTCAGCCCCCGGTGACCGACGTATATGGCGTTGACGTCCGCCTCGGCGGCGTAGTCGGCGATCGCGTCGGCCGGGCGACCGGTGAGCAGCTGCGTCTCCACGTCGATGGACTCGTCGCCGACCGCCTCCTCGGCGACCGTCTCGGCGTTGGCGAGGACGCTCTGGCCGGCCTCGACCGCGGCCTCCTCGCCCGGGAGGACGATCGTTCCGTCGACGAGCTCCGAGTCCGGCGTCAACACGTGGGCGATCTCGAGGGTCTCGTAGAACGCGACCGCCTGACGCGCGGCGTACCGGACCGCCTCATCGCTCTCAGTCGATCCGTCGGTGGCCACGAGATAGCTCATATCCGAAGGTCGCGGCGGCACGCATATAACTCCTGTCCGGCGTTCTCACGTCCTGCGGTTCCGGTCCGCCGTCAGCCGTCGAGGGCGACGCGGTCCCCGTCCGACGCGTGGATCGCTTCGAGCGCCGCCTGGACCCGGGTCGCCTCCCCGAAGGAGACGAGGTCGCCCCCGTCGCCGTCCATCGCCCGCGCGAACTCGGTCAGCAGCGCCGCGGTGGTGTCGCCGCGCTCGTCGACGAGGGTCCGCTCGCCCTCGCGGCCGCGGTCGCGAACGAGCCGGTGCCACTCAGTCAGCGAGAGCGACCCGTCGTCCCCGACGACCGTGACGACGTTCTCCTCCTCGCCCTCGTGGTCGCAGAGCAGGTCGATCGTCCCCCGAAGGCCGTCGGCCCGGAACGTCCCGACGACGTCGTCCTCGTACGCGTCCGGCCCCGCGTAGCCGACGTCCGCGCTCACCGCGTCGACGGCGACGAACAGCTCCCGGACGCCGAAGAGGAAGTGGGTCCCGACCTCCCGCAGCGGGCCGCCCTGTTCGCGCGACTCCAGCCACGCGACGTCCTGCCACTCGCGCGGCCACTGCGGGAAGCGGAACCGGAGTTCGACCCGGCGCGGGTCGCCGATCGCGCCCGCTTCGACCAGCTCTCGAAGCCGGACGAATCCGGGCGTGTACCGGAACGGGAGGTTCACCGCGGTCGCGAGGTCCCGGTCCGCGGCGAGGGAGCTCATCCGCCGGCCCGCCTCGGCGTCCGCCGCGATGGGCTTCTCGCAGATCACGTGGCGGCCGGCGTCGAGCGCGTCGGTGACCACCGCCTCGTGAGCGACCGGGGGGACGCCGACGTAGACGGCGTCGAGCCCCTCTCGCTCCGCGAGCGCCGCGTGATCGGTCATTGTCGCCGTCGACGCCGTGCCGTAGTCGGCCGCCAGGGAGGCGGCCCGGTCCGCGTCGAGGTCGCAGGCCGCGGCGAGCTCGTACCGATCGTGGGCGTCGACCGCGGCGGCGAGCCGGGTCCCGATCACGCCGCAGCCGACGATGCCGATGTCGTACATGGATCCGGGGAACGGGCAGGGAGGCTTGTACCTTCGGAAGGGGGTCGCGCGGCCGCGACTCAGTCGCGGTCGACCGGTCGCGCGACCATCTCGCCCCACGATTCGAAGCCGTGGCGGTCGTAGAACGCCCGGGCGCGCTCGTTCGCGGGGTCGACGTCGAGCACCACCCGGTCCAGCGGGAGCGACTGGTCGCCCGCGAGGTCGACGGCGGCGGCCATCAGGTCGTCGGCGACGCCCGTGCCGCGGTGTTCCGGGGCGACGTAGAGCTCGTTTATCACGGCCGCGTCCCAGATCATCGCCAGCCGCTCGGGAAGCACGAAGACGTAGCCGACGACCGACTCGCCCTCCCCCTCGTCGACCGCGACCGCCACGCACCGCTCGTCGTCGGCGACGCATCGCTCGACCCACGCCAGCCACTCCTTCCGGTACTCGTCGGTGAGCTTCCCCTCGTAGACGGCCGCCTTGTCGTCGCCGCCGGTGTTCGCGCCGAGCCCGCGCTCGAAGGCGAGCTTACACTCGTACAGGTCGTCGGCGTCGCTCGCGGGGTCGTACGGTCGAAGCGCGACGCTCACGCCTCCTCGCCCCCGCTCCCGGCCTCGATGTCGTCCCCGTTGCCGGCCTCACCCTCGTCCCCGCCCTCCAGCACGAACTCCGCGAGCGTCGGCACGAACGTCCCGATGTCGGTGACCATCCCCACGGCCTGCGCCGAGCCCCGGTCGAGCAGTTGGGTGACGGTCGCCGGGTTGATGTCGACGCAGACGGTCTTCGTCGTCGACGGGAGGCAGTTGCCGACGGCGACCGAGTGGAGCAGCGTCGCGAGCATGATCACGATGTCGGCCTCGTGGGCCTGCTCGCGGATCGCGTTCTGCGCCTCGACGGCGTCGGTGATCGTGTCCGGCAGGGGCCCGTCGTCGCGGATCGAGCCCCCGAGGACGACGTCGACGTCGCGCTCGACGCACTCGTACATCACGCCCTCGGTGACGATCCCCTCCTCCACGGCGGGTTCGATCCCGCCCGCGCGGATGATCTCCGAGATGGTCCAGATGTGGTGTTTGTGCCCCTTCCGCGGGTGTTCGAGCGTCTCGACGTCCATCCCGAGCGACGTGCCGTACAGCGAGCGCTCCAGGTCGTGGGTCGCGAAGCCGTTCCCGGCCGAGAGCGCGTCGACGTACCCCGCGGCGACGAGGTCCGCGAGCGCGTCGCCCGCGCCCGAGTGGATCACGGCCGGCCCCGCGACGACCATCACGGTGCCGCCCGAGCGCTTCACCGCGCGGAGCTCCGCGGCGACCTCGCGGATGGTGGACTCGGAGGGCCGCTCCGCGGAGACCCCGCCCTGCATGAAGCCGAAGGCGCCGCCGCCGCTCCGCGGGCGCTCCGGCGGCCGCACTCGGATCCCCGACTGGTCGGTCGCGATCAGGTCACCCTCCTCGACCGCGTTGAGCACCTTCGTGTGCGCTCGCGGCTCGCCGTTCGGACCGCCGTCCGGCTCCACGACCAGCGCGCAGTCCATCTCGATCCGCTCGACCTCGGTCCACTCCCCGTCGTACAGCACCTCGGTCGGGTGGTTCGTGGTGGAGTAGAAGTCGGGCGGCACGACCCTGTCCGCGGGGGCCGCGACGAGGTCCACGTCGGTCGGACTCTCGAGCACCGCGCCGTTCTGGTGGAGCTCGTGGAGGATCGCCCGGAGCGTCTCCGCGTCGTCGGCCGAGACCGTCATCCGGCAGTAGGACTCCTCATCTTCGTGTTTTCCCACGTCGAACCGCTCGACGTCGAAGGAGCCGCCGAGGTCCATCACGGCGCCGAAGCAGCGCTGCATCGTCCCGCTGTCGATGATGTGCCCCTCTATCTCGACGGTGCGTTCGTGGCTCATACCGCACCGTTTCGGCCCGCGGAGAAACCCGTTTCCCCTTCGGCGGGGACACCGCGGGAACTCCGGCCCGGCCGGCGGTCCCGGAGCCTCAGATCAGCCCGAGCGCCGCGAGGATCTGGTTGCCGAACACCATCGCGATCAGCCCGGCGAGCATCACGAGCCCCGACGAGACGGTGATCGTCCGGACCGCGGCGTGCCGGTCGGAGAGCGGGATCCGACTGATCACCGCCTCGGCGACCATCCGGAGGATCCGCCCGCCGTCGAGCGGGAACGCCGGGAGGCAGTTGAACAGCGCGAGCTGGATGTTGATCCAGCCGGTCCAGAAGAGGAGGTTCGCGAGCAGGAAGACCCCGCCGGCGAGCGCGCCGGAGGCCCCGTCGACGACGAAGAAGTTCGTCACGTCGCCGGTGAACCCCGCGAAGTTGAACGGGAGCCCGAAGAGACTGCCGAGCGGGAGGATGAGCGAGACGAACACGAGCCCGAGCGGCGAGTCGGTCAGGCCGCCGAGCGCCATTCCGTCGCCCGCGGCCTCGCCGCCGTCGCCGCCGAGCAGTTCGAGGTACGCGCCGGCGGGGTACTCGGAGACGCCGAAGTCGTCGAGCGCGAGCCCGCTCGATCCGGGGAACACCGAGACGCCAACGAACCCGCCGTCGCGGTTCGGGTGCGGGGCCAGCTCGACGTCGTACGTCTGCCGCTCGTCCGCGGCGTCGTAGGCGATCACCTCGACCGTCGCGCCGGGGTCGCGCTCGCCGAGGACCGCCGAGAGGTCTCCGGCGTCGTGGATCCGCTCCCCGTCGATCGAGACGATCGTCAGCGGCTCGCCGGGCGCCGCCCCGGCGTCGTCGAGCGGGCCGTCCTCCTGCACGCCGAGCGCGTAGGCGCCGATCGGGATCTCCGCGGTCGTCGCGTTGCCCCCGTCGCCGCCGGCGCTCCTCACCGACACCGTGGCTCGCTCCGCGTCGCCGACGGCCTCGTAGAAGCCGCGCTCGGTCGCCACCGGGTCGCCGTTCACCGACTCGACGGTCAGCGGCGCCTCCGCGATCATCACGCCGAGGGGGTTCCCGCCGGCGGAGCCGACCGCCTGCAGCGAGCGCTCGACCTCGACGGTGCGCTCCCCGTCGCCGTCGTCGGCCGTGACGGTCACCGTGTCGCCCGCGTCCGCGAGCGCGGCCTCGAACTCGGCGGCCGTGTCGACCGGCGCGCCGCCGACCTCGACGATCCGGTCACCCGCCGCGAGGTCCGCGGCCTCGGCCGGCGAACCGGGGTTCACCTCGCCGACGGCGTAGCCGGGCGCCGGCGAGATGGCGCCGGCGACGGGGCCGAACAGCAGCGCGAACACGAGCACCGTGAGCAGCGTGTTGGCGGTGACGCCGGCCGCGAACATCCGGGCGCGGGCGCCGCGGGAGACCGCCTGCGTCGCCTCCTCGTCCGGTTCGACGAAGGCGCCGACGGGCAGGACCGCGAAGAAGACGAGTCCCATCGACTCGATGTCGATGTCCTCGACGCGGCACAGCAGGCCGTGCGCGCCCTCGTGGACGACCATCGCGACCGCGAGCCCGCCGACGATCTCGGGCGCGACCGACAGCGGCAGGAAGTCGTTGACGCCGGGGATGATGAGGAAGTTCTGCGGCTGCCGGATCGCGGAGGGCTGAGCGGTGTTCAGCGCCGAGGCCGCCGACGAGAGGATCAGGAAGAACGACCCGATCATCGCGACGAGGGCCCCGCCGAGCCCGAGGTTCGCGAGCCCGCGCCAGAAGCGTCTCGGGGCCGCGAGCCGGTCGAGGAACTCCCGGCCCCGGAGCGTGCGGAGGGTCAGTATCGGACCGGAGACGCCGACCGACTCCGGCAGTATCCCGCGGTCCCGGAGCCACAGCGCGGCCGCGGAGTACGCGAGGACACCGGTGAGGACCCACAGGAGCGTGTTCTCGGCGAACAGGTCCGTCAACGCGTTCATTACCGTCACGTCCGTGTCCGTTCGGTGTAAGGCGTTCGGTTATCGGAACCGACTCGGCGGGGAGCAGCCGTCGCGTCGGCCCGCCTCCGAGCGGGGCGCCGTCCGTATTCCGAAGGGATAGCGGCCGAGAACTCAACACCCAAGTACCCCGCGGATCAACGCCCGTCCATGTTCGCGCTCATCGACTTCGTCGCGCGGGTCGTCGGCGACATCGGCCGCTTCCTCGACATCTTCCTGAACGACCTCATCCTCGGCGCCGGAGACCCGCTCTCGGCGCTGCTCGTCCTCGTCGGGCAGGTCCTGATCGTCGCCTCCGTGGCCGCGCTCGGCTACGCCGCGGTCGGCGCCCTGTTACAGGAGATCGGCGTGAAGATCCCCTCGCTCGGCGGTCGCGGTCGCTCCGAGCAGTAAGCGGGCGTCGACCTCACTCGCCGCGGCGACGTGGACCGCGGTCGCGACCGGATCCTCTGCGACGGCGTCGACCGCGGTCGCGACCGGGCTCAGTCGTCGGTCGAGGCCGGCCGCGTCCGGGCCGACGTCCCCGACTCCGACCCCGTCGGCCGCGGCGTCCCCGCGACCGGTTCCGCCGGCACCTCGAACTCGTCGAGCCTCGCGAGGAGTTCGTCGGACCGGTCGGAGAGCGCGTGCGCGCTGTCGGTCGCCTCGGAGACGCTCGCGGTCTGTTGCGCCGCCGCCGCGGCGACGGTCTCGGCCTCGCTCGCGGTCTGGCCGCTCACCGCCGCCACGTCCTCGACCATGTCGACGACCTCCTGGGTCGTCCGGGCCTGGTCGTCGGTCGCCTCGCTGATCTCCTGAACCGTCTCGTCGACCACGGTCACGTCCTCGACGACCTCCTCGAACTCTCGGAGGGTCGACTCGACCGCGCCGACGCTCTCGGACACCTGCGACTCCATCGCGTCGACGTCGGCCGCCGTGTCGGTCGACACCGACTGTATGCCGTCGATCCGGTCCGAGATCGCCGCCGCCTCGGCCCGGGTCTCCTCCGCGAGCGCCTTCACTTCGTCGGCGACGACCGCGAACCCGTCGCCGGAGCCGTCGGCCCGAGCGGCCTCGATCGAGGCGTTCAGCGCGAGCAGGTTCGTCTCCTCCGCGATCCCGTCGATCACGGCCGCGATCTCGTCGATCTCGTCGATCCGGTCGACGAGGCTTTCGACGGCGGTCGCCGTCTCCCCGATCCGCGCTTCGAGGGCCTCCAGTTCGGCGATCGCCTCGGCGGCCTCCTCCCGGCCGGCTCGACCGCGGTCCGCGGCGCTCCGGGCCGTCGTCGCCGCGTCGTCGGCGGAGGCGGCGATCTCCTCGACGGTCGCCGACAGCGTGCTCATCTCCGCCGAGACGGCGTCCAGGTCGTCCGTCTGCTCGCTCGCGCCGTCGGATATCTCCCGTACCGACCGCGCGACCTCCTCGGACGCGTCGTCGACCTCGTCCATGCTCGCCCGCACGTCGTCGCTCGACGCCGCGACGCCCTCGGTGAACGACCGGACCTCGCCGATCGTCTCGCCGACCGTCGCGACGAGTCGGTTGTAGTTCCCGACGAGCTCGGCGTACCGGTCGTCGTCGGTGCCGAGCGACTCGGCGTCGATCGTCGCGGTGAGGTCGCCCGCCTGCGCGCGCTCGGCGGCGTCTCCGAACGCGCCGACGACCGACTCCAGTTCTGTCGTGTACGCCGCCATGTTCGCGGCCATCTCGTCTAAGGCGTCGCCGAACTCCCCCGGGACCTCCTCGTCGAGGACCGGGTCGTCGAACTCCTGCGCGGCGAGCGCCTCGGCCTGCGCCGAGACGGTCCCCAAGTAGCGTTCGACCTCGACGAACGAGCGGACGAGGCCGCCGATCTCGTCGGGCTGGTCGCGGCCCACGGGTCCGTGAGAACGATCGCGGACAACCCGCTCGTCAGAACGATCGCGGCCCACCGGCTCGTCCGCCTGATCGCCGGACCCGTCACGACGGACGTCGCCCGCCGCGATCGAGTCGGCTCCGGCTTCGAGGCGTCGGAGCGGCGCGACGAAGTCCCGGCGCACGATGAGCAGCGTGTTGTAGATCGCCGCGATCGCCCCGAGGAACAGCGTGCCGGAGACCGCGGACGCGAGGGCCCCGGAGAGGACGAACGGGGTGAGGAAGATGCCGACGGTGACGAGGAACTGGATGCCGACGGCCGTCAGGATTTTGCGCTCTATCGACTCGGAGACGCCGAGGCGGTCCATCGTGGCCCAGAGGAGGGCCTCGTACCGCTCGCGAACTCCCCGGCGTCGCTCTCGGTCGCTCGACATGATCCGAACTGGGCCGAAGCGGCTTAAGAACCTCTGCCCCGAGTTCTCAGGAGCGATTCTCGATTCTCGGACCGCGGGAGCGCGGGGGGCGAGTTAAAAGAGGCCGTCGACGGTCTCGGCCGCGAGGTCGACCGCCGACTCCAGGTCCGGGCCGAGCGGCGAGCCGACGACGAGCCCGTCGGCGTGGTCGGCCACGGCCGCCGCGCGCTCGCGGACGGTCGCCGGCGAGCCGGCCATGCAGAACGCGTCGACCATCGCCGGCGTCACCAGGTCGAACGCCGCCGAGAACTCGCCCGCGGAGACGCGCTCGCCGATTTCGGACGCCGCGTCCGGGTCGATCCCGTGACGCTTCAACACCGGCGGCGCCGCGCCCGCAGTTATAAAGGCGACCGGGGGTCGGGCGGCCTCGCGGGCCGCGTCCTCGTCCTCGTCGATCGAGACCGCGGCGTACGCGATCAGGTCGAAGCCGCCGCGGTGATCCGGCCGGTCGGCGAGCCCGTCGTCGACCTGCTCGCGGGCCCACTCGAGGTCCTTCGGGTGCGAGCCGTTGTACAGCAGGCCGTCCGCGTGCTTCGCCGCCATCCGGCACATGTGCGGGCCCTCGCCGCCGACGTGGATCGGGATGTCCGCGCCCTGCGGCGGCTCGTAGTTGAGCCCCGCCTCGCTGGCGTCGAACGTGCCGTCGTGGTCGACGCGCTCGCCTGCCCACAGCTTCTGCGCGGTCTTGAACGCCTCCAGCACGGAGCGGAGCCCGCGCTCGTCGGCGAGCCCGAGGTTCGCCAGCGTGGAGGGGTCGCCGGGGCCGAGCCCGAAGACGGCGCGTCCTTCGGAGAGCTCGTCGACGGCGGCGACCCGGGAGGCGAGCGTCACGGGGTGGGTCTCGTAGGGGTTCGCGACGCCCGGGCCGATCCGGACCGACTCCGTGGCGGTCGCGAGCTGCGAGAGGAACGCCCACGGGTCGCGGTTGTTGTAGTGACACGTCGAGTAGACGGCGTCGTAGCCGGCCTCCTCGGCGCGGACGCCGAGGTCGACGAGGCGGTGCAGGTCGTGTTCGGGGGTGAGTTCGATACCGAGCATGTCAGTTGTCCTCGTAGCTCCGGTTCAGCTGTCCTCGTAGCTCCAGTCGCGCAGCGCCTGCCGGACGAAGTCGCCCGCGACCTCGCGGAAGTGGTTTTCAGAGCCCTCGTGGTCGCCGAACGTCCAGTCCCGGACGACGACGACCGGCGTCCCGCCGTCGCCCTCGCCGGCGACGAGGTTCGCCGCCGCGGCGAGCTCGTCGATGACGTTCTGGACGGTGACGCCCATCTCCCGGCCGTCGCGGTCCCGCTCGCCGCGCCAGTCGCGGCTCGCCGGCAGGCCGGCCCAGCCGATCGCGACCCCGCGCTGGCCGTGGCGGAACGGTCGCCCGCAGGTGTCGCTGACGACCACCCGGTCGGCCGCGAGCTCCTCGCGGATCCGCTCCGCGCTCTCGGAGGGGCGCTCCGGGAGCAGCAGCAGGTCGCCGTCGGGGACGTTCGACCGGTCGATCCCGGCGTTGACGCCGATGTGGCCGAAGCGCGTCGCCGTCAGGAGGAACGGCGCCTCCATGATGAGCTCCGTCGACTCCTCGATGACGGCCTGCGCGAAGCGCGGGTCCTTCTCCTCGCCCGAGAGCTCCGCGAGCCGGTCGCCGACCTCGTTCGCGCGCGGCCCGGCCGGAAAGTCGGAGAGGTCGAACGTCCGTCCCTCGGCCTTGGAGACGACGGTGCTGGCGACGACGACGACGTCGTCCTCGCGGAGGTCGACGCGCTCGTCGATCATGGCCGCGAGGTCGTCTCCCTCCCGGATCTCCGGGAGGTCCGGGACGGCGAACAGCTCCATACGGACTCCTGCGGGGCGACGAGGAAAAACCCCGCCGGTACCGGGCCGGTTTGACGGTATTCGGGACACCCCGCGGAGCGTGGAGACCGCGACGTCGAATCCGTCTCCCGTCATGCCTTTACAAACCAGCCTAACGTCCAGTTGAAAGCGTGTTTAGAAAACGTATAAGCAAAGTTAGAGATAGTAAGCAAACACATATTAGGAAATATGCGAAATAATGATTTTTTCAGCCGAACGCATTTACGTGGTCGGCCACGAGCACTGACCGCGATGAGTGAACCCACAACCGAAGGCGAATCGGAGCCGATCGGGACGCAAACGCGCGTCCCGCCGGAAAGCGACGACCGCGGCCCGTTCGTGACGCGGACTCGCGCCCCGTGATCGGGCGGGAACGACCGCCGCGACATTTTTTCGCCTCGTCCCGTCCGCACGGCTTATACGCGGCTCCCGCGAACGCCGGGTGTGGACCTGCACGTCCGGTACGAGGGCGACGACGACCCCGACAAGTGCACGGCCCGGAAGCTCGCGCGGTTCGACCTCGCCGAGCTGCACCGCTCGGACCGCGCGACTCCCTACGGGGTCGTGCTCAACCCGCACGCCGAGCGCGCCCTCTCACCCGCCGACGCCGAACTCGCCCGCGAGAACGCGCTCGTCGCGCTGGACTGCTCGTGGGAGTCGGCCGGCGAGAAGATGTTCAGCCTCCCCGGCGAGCACCGCGCGCTCCCGTACCTCGTCGCCGGCAACCCCGTGAACTTCGGCCGACCGATGCGGCTCACGACGGTGGAGGCGTTCGCGGCCGCGCTCGCGATCCTCGGTGAGCCCGACCACGCGGAGCGAGTCATGGCGAAGTTCACGTGGGGAGAGACGTTCCTCGACCTCAACGAGGAGCCGCTTCGGCGGTACGCCGACTGCGAGGACTCGGCCGAGATCGTCGCCGTTCAACAGGAGTACCTGGACCGGAAGTAGCGGGGGATCGGATGCCCGTTCCGGACTCGCGTGACGCGGCGCGAGCGGTACCGGATCCGAACGGGGGTGCGGCAAGCCTTTTGACCGAATCGCACGTATTGCGTGCCGATGGTTTCTACTGGTGACACCGCACCCGACATCTCAGCGAAGATCGGTACGAGCGACCACGAACCGTTCGAGCTTCACGACCACCTCGGCGACGGCGCGGTCGTGCTCGCGTTCTTCCCCGGGGCGTTCACGCCGCCCTGTACGAACGAGATGGTCGCGTTTCAGGAGCACGCCGACGCCTTCGACGAGGCCGGCGCGACGATCTTCGGGATCAGCGCGGACTCCCCGTTCTCGCAGGGCGCGTTCCGCGAGGAACACGGCATCGAGTTCGACCTCGTGAGCGACATGGGCGGCGACGCGATCCGGGCGTACGACCTGGAGATGGACATCGCCGAACTGGGGCTCCACGGCATCGCCAATCGCGCCGTCTTCGTGCTCGACGAGGCGGGCGAGGTCGTCTACGACTGGGTCGCCGAGGACCCGACGAACGAGCCCGACTACGAGGCCGTGCTCGACGCGGCGCAGTCCGCCTGAACGCCGGCGACCGCGTCGCCGTTCGCTCCGCTTCTATTTATCCGGTCAGTCGCCGAGCACGCCGCCGATCGCCCCCGCAAGCGCCGAGTCGATCGCGAACAGGAACGTCAGGAACAGGCCGACGACGAGGACCCCCGCGCCACCGAGGAGGCTCCCGACCGGCCCGCCGGCGAGCCCCACGAGGCCGCCGAACGCGGCCAGCAGGAGGGTGACGACGACCCCGCTCACGGAGCCGGCCAGCAGGCCGTGCCACGTCCCGGAGAGGAGCCCCCCGCCGGCGACGTAGCCGGCGACGAACCCGCCGATCAGTCCGGCACCGACGTGGCCGACTACTGGGGCGAACGTCGCGAGCAGCCCGGCGATCAGCATCACGACGAACCCGTAGCCGACGGCGTGCCAGTCTGTCATGCCCTCGGGTAGCCGTCCGCGGAATAAGTATTCGCCGGGACGGCCCGGGCGTCGGGATTTAACACATCAAGCGCGCTATACACACGGCGTGCCTTCCGATTCGCCCTCCTCGGCCGAGGAGACGGTCTCGGCAGCCGCCGGCTCCGCCGCCGAGAGTGACACCGCCGGCTCCGTCGCCGAGAGTGACACCCCCGACTCCGCCGCCGAGAGCGACGCGACCGACTCCGCCGCCGAATCGCATCGCGCCGTCGAATGGGGCCCGGTCCGCTTCGAGCGCCTGCGTTCGCTGGCGCTCGGCGCGACCGTGACCGCGGGCGGGCTCGTCCTCGCCGCGCTGCTGTTCGTCGGCGTCGGCGTCGCCGCCTCCCTGCTCGGCGGGGAGGGACCGCCGTCGTCGACGTGGGCGATGGCCGTCGTCCTCTTCGTCGGCGGCCCGATGTCGCTGCTCTACTGGGTCGTCGCGTACGACCGGACCTCGCCGGAGCGGCGCCGAGAGCTCCTCTCGCAGTTCGGCGACTACTCGTTCGACCCCGCTCGCTTCCGCGCCGGTTGGACGGTCGCCGGGGCCGGAGCCGTGCTCGCGGTGGCGGTGGCGGCTATCGGCCCCGGTCCGTTCTCGGCCTCGCCGTCGCTGTTCTCGGGGTTCGCCCCGATGCTCGTTTCGCTCTTCGTGTTCCTTCCGATGATGGCGGGCTCGCGCGGGACGGATCTGCGGCTCGACCCGACCGCCGGGACGATCGAGCGGACGGACAGGAGCCACGACCGAACGCGCTCGGACGACCTCGGTGCCGTGGTCCGAACGCGGCGGATCGACCTCCCGTGGGCGACCGTCTTCCTGCTCGCCTACCGCGGGAACGCGTGGTACCGGTCGACCCCGTGGCTGTTCGTCCCGACCGAGCTCGCGGACGACATCGAGCGGGGCATCGAGGAGGCGCTCGCACGGAGCGACGGTCCCGATCGGGCCAGCGTCCCGGAACGCGTCATCCTCGCGATCCTGGGCTCCGCCTCGCTCGTCGTGGGCGTCACGATGGCCGTCGCGACGGGCGAGGGCGCCGCCGGCGCGCTGTTGACGCTCCTGACGGCGCCGTTCAGTCTCCTCTTCCTCGCGCTCGCGGCGCGGCTGTAACCCCTGAAGGCGGCCTCGGGCATGCCCTCGTCGACACCGGACGTGTCACCCCCTACCACGCGACTCATATACCCGGCTCTCCTAGTCCCGGGTATGGACAGAACGCGTCTAGAGAGCGCGCTGGAGGAAGCGTTCGGCGGCACCGAGGCCGAGCGGCGGGCGGTCGCCCGGGCGGCCTGCGACCTCGCCGACTCCGGTCGACCCTCCGAGGACCGCGGGCACGCGCTCACCGTCGACGGCGTGGTCGATCACCTCGACGACGCGCCCGACGGCTCCTCGGTCGTCGAGCGCTGGAACTGGTGGCTCGGCGCGCTCGACGCCGCCTACGGCGGGTACGACTACTTCACCGTCCGGTTCGTCGAGGGGGACGAAGAGGCGGGGCTCCGTCGGTAAGTCCGCGCCGCCGGGATCGTCGGCGTTCGCCGCCGATGAGTTTACTTTCACTTTCACTCCGGGCATGGCTCGCTTATACGGGCGATCCCCCCGAACGCTGAGGTATGAGCGCGAGTACACACGATCGGCCCCGATACGCGACGCCGACGCGCGTGGACGTCACCGACTGTCGAACGGACCGGATCGCCGACCGCGTCCGTACGAACCGCGTGCGCGGGAGCGAGGTGGCACTGGAGCGCCGCGGCGGGAGAACGTTTCTCGTGACGCGGCCGTCGTCGGAGTGAGAGTCGTCGTCGGAGTGAGAGTTGCCGTCGCCGGCGCGGAGCGAGTCAGTCGTCGGCCGTGAGCGGGCTTCGCCCGGTACCGCCGTCGGAGAGCAGGCTTTCGAGGCCGATCCCGAGCGATTCGTCCGTCCGGGCGATCGACTCCGCGCGGGGCGTGTCCGTCGCCAGCGCCCGGATCGCGTCGACGTTCTCCGGCACGACGTCGGCCTCCTGGTGGACGTTCTGGAACAGGTAGAGGTCTCGGCCCTCGACGCTTATCGACTCCTCCCAGACGCAGTTCTCCCAGAGGTCGCCGCGCGGTCGCCCGACGTCGGCGGCGTAGTCCTTCAGCGCGCCGGCGCCGTCGATCCCGGCCCGCTCGGGGATCAGGAACAGGCGGCCCTCGCCGCCGAGGAGGGCCGCGACCGCGGCGGCGGTCGGCTCCGCCTCGAGGGTCACGTTGACGCTGTGTGTGTGCATCGCCGTGACCGACGCTTTCAGCGCGGCCGTGTCGACGTCCACGCCCGGGAGGATCGTGTTCACGTCGGGACCGTGGTGGGAGGGGACGGTCTTCGGATCGGGCACGACGTCGTTGATCGGCCCGCGGTCGGTCTCGCTCGGGTCGCCGCCGCGGCGGACGAGCGTCACGCGCGCCTTCTCGACGCCGTACGTCTCGTCGAGCGGCGCGAGGAGTCGGGAGAGCCCGGTGGTGTTACAGGAGACGACGCGGAGCGAGTCGGCGTCCCAGACGCCCTCGTGGCTCCCGCGGGCGTTGAACGAGGCGTCGGCGATCGCGGCGTCCTCGCCGCCCTGGTAGACCGCTGGCACGTCGTGGGCCTCGTACGTCGGTCGGTTGCGCTCGCCGATCCCGGAGGGACAGCAGTCGACGACGACGTCGACGGCGTCGAGCAGGTCGGCGAGCGTCCCGGTCACGCCGACGCCCGCGTCCTCGAACTCGCCGATCCGGTCTTCGATCGCCGCGTAGAGGTCGTAGCCGCGTCGGATCGCGGCCTCGGCGCCGTAGTTCGGGGTCGTCTTCGTCACGCCGACGAGGTCCATGTCCGGCTGGGCCGCGACCGCGTCCGCGACCCGCTTACCGATCGTGCCGTAGCCGTTGACGCCCACGCGTATCATGGCGTTCACTCCATTCCGTAATGGCATAATCTTTTCGAGTATTCTGGCAAGAAATTAACTACGGCGTGAGTAACGGGTCGGTAAATTCGGACGACCCGACAATGTAACTGAGTTTCGTAAGAGAGTAAATAAAGCGGACCCGAAGGCCTAACGCCCGTGAGAACCGATCATCGCGTATGTCACCGACCCTCTCCGAGGCGGCGGAGACCGCCGTGAACCAGTGTCTGAACGTCGCGCAAGACGAGTCGGTCGTCGTCGTCACCGACGACGAACGCGAACCGATCGGCGCGGCCCTGGTACGGCGGCCGCGGACCGCCGTCACGACGACGCGACGGTCCTCCGTACCCGCCGGCCGAGCAGCACGGGGACCGAGCCGTGCCGCGCCGTGGCGGCCGCGATGGCCGAGAGCGACGTCTTCCTCGCGCCGACGACGAAGAGCCTCAGCCACACCCGCGCTCGGGGGGCCGCCTGCGACGCCGGCGCCCGCGGCGCGACGCTTCCGGGTATCACCGAAGACGTGTTCGCGACCGGGCTCGACGCCGACTACGCCGCCATCGAGGCCGCGTGCGACGACGTCCTCGCGCAGGTCGGCGGCGCCGACGAAGTGCGCGTGACCTCGCCCGAGGGCACCGATATCACGTTCGGGATCGGCGAGCGCGAGTGGCTCTCCGACACCGGGATGGTCCGCGACCCGGGCGACTTCTCGAACCTGCCGGCCGGCGAGGTGTTCGTCGCGCCCGAGACCGCGACCGGGACGTTCGTCGTCGACGGGGCGATGATGCCCCACGGCCTGCTCGACGAGGACCAGACGCTCGCCTTCGAGGTCGACGACGGTCTCGTCACGAGCATCGACGACGACGCGATCCGCGCCGACGTCGAGGCGGCCGCGGAGTCGGTCGGCGACGCCGCGTACAACCTCGCCGAGCTCGGGATCGGAACCAACGTCGGCGTCGACGAACTGGTCGGCTCCGTCCTGCTCGACGAGAAGGCGGGCGGCACGGTCCACATCGCGATCGGCGACGACGCGGGGATCGGCGGGGAGACGGACGCCCCGATCCACCTCGACGGGATCCTCCGGAACCCCATCGTTTACGCCGACGGCGAGGAGATCCAGCTGCCGACCGCGTAGGGGGAGCCGGGTCAGAGACGGTCGCTCATTTATAAACGAACGTTGCGGTCGGCGCGTGCCTCCGAGCGCCCATCGGGCGCGAGGAGCACGCGCGAGGGACGCGGCGACCGAAGGGAGCCGCGAGGCTGGGGAGGTGTGAGGCCGCGGTGCCGTGCGGGGCGGGACTCAAAGGGGCAGCCGTGAGGCGGTCACAGGCGATGTAAGCACTGGAAGGAGCGAGTGAAACGAGCGACTGAAGCGCGCAGCGAGCGTGTGACCGCCTCACTGCTGGGGCTTTGCAGGCAGACACCATCGATCCGCCACCAGCAGTTATTTATAAACGAACGGTCGGATCTTATTAGATACTCACCGCGGCAGCAACCGTTTATAATCGATCGACACGCTATTCCACGACCGCGAGCGCGACGCCCGCGACGTCCCGCACGCCGACCACCTGGTGTCGCCAGCCGTCCCCCGCGTCGACGCAGAGCGTGCCGGCCGCGGTGACGGTTACGGAGATCCCGGGCCCGTAGCCGAGCGCGACGGCCTCTTCGTCCACGGGGAGGTCGGCGAGTCGCCACGTCTCGGCGTCCCACGCGACGGCCCCGGCCCCCGACGCGTCGCCGGCGTGGACCAGAAGCTCGCCGTCGACGACCGCCAGCGCGTGGCCGTCGCCGTCGGCCGCGACCGCCTCGGCGGTCCCTTCCAGCGCCGTCATCCAGCCGTTACCGAGCCAGTAGAGCCCCGACCCGGTCGCTGCGAGAGGCATCCCCGCGCCGGCGACGTCGCGGGCGTCGTCGAGGCCGACCGCGGTGAGGGCGAGGTCTTCACCCGCGCCCTCGCTCCCGGTGACCCGGTGCACCCCGTCCGCGGCCGCGACGAGGGGGCCGTCGACCGCGCGCGGCTCCGACACGGACCCGAGCCGGGTGACCCCCGCGGTCGGGCCGGCGTCCCCGCCACCGACCGCGACCCGATCGATCCCGCCGTCCTCTAGGGCGACGAGGAACGCGCCGTCGTGGGCGCCGACCGCGACCGCCGGGGCCGCGTCGCCCGCGCTCCGGCCGAACTCGGGGTCGTCGTCGACGCGGGCGACTCGCAGGCCGTCCGCCGTCGCGATCCCGACGAGGTCCGGGTCGCCGTCGCGGGGGAGCATGGCGACGTCGCGGGCCGGATCGCGGGCGACCATGTCGAACGCGCCGACCTTGTCCGCCGACAGCGCCACCCGGACGACCCCGTTCCCGGTGGCGACGTACGCGTCGGTGCGGTCCGCCGTCCCGGCGTACACGCGCTTCTCCTCGATCGAGATGTCGTCCTCCGCGGGTGCCATCGGCGAGGGGTTCGCGCGCTGGTCTCATAAGCCCCGCGAGCGCTCGGCGGTCCGGGACGGCCGTCGAATCGGGATCGCTCGGCGGTCCGAGGGGGCCGCCGGCCCGGATCGCTGGCCGTTCCGAAACCGCTCGCCCGTCCGCCCGTTTCGACGCCCATTAGGTTGGCGGTCGCGTACCGCCGGTCGTGCAATCGGTCGCCGCCGAGGTCGTCGCCCCGCTCGCCGAGGTCGCCCCGCGGCTCGCGCGGATCGCGGCGTTCATCGCGATCGGCGTCTTCGCCGCCAACGTCGCCGTCGCGTTCGGGGTGATCCGGTACGTCGCCGGGCTGGCCGGGTGGCTCACCCGGCCCGCGAACCTCCCCGACGAGGTCGGCACCGCGATCCTCACGACCGCGGCGTCGACGACCGCGGGCTACGCTACGCTCGCCGAGTACCGCGAGTCGGGCCTACTCGACGACCGAGCGACGCTCGTCGCCGTCACCATCAACACGTTCTTCGGCTTCGTCCAGCACGTGTTCACGTTTTACATCCCGGTGTTGATCCCGATCCTGGGCGCGGAGACGGGAGTCGTCTACGTCTCCGCCCGTGCCGGAATCGCCCTCGCGATCACGGTCACGGGCGTGCTCGCCGGCGGCGCCCTGCTCTCGGAGCGCAACGTGGACCGCGCCGCGCTCGCCGACGTCGACGCGAGCGGGCCCGACGACGACGAGCGCACGAGCCGCGAACGCGTCCGGGAGGCCGGCGAGAAGTCGTGGTCGACCCTCCGCCGGATCGTCCCGCGCCTCGCGGTCGTGTACACGCTCGTGATCGCGCTCGTCACCAACTACGACGTCGAGGCCCTGACGAGCGTCGCCGAGCCGATCACCGGGGTCCTCGGCCTGCCCGGCGCCGCGGTCCCCGTGATCGCCGTCTACACGCTCGACACGACGGCCGGGGCCGTGACCCTCGCCGGGACCGAGGCCGGCGTGTTCACCACTCGGACCGCCGTCGCGAGCCTGCTCATCGGCGGTATCCTCTCGTTCGCCGTCTCCACCTTCCGGCGCTCGATCCCCTTCCAGTACGGGATCTGGGGCGCCGAGTTCGGCACGAAGGTGATCGCCGTCAACACCGCCCTGAAGCTCGTCTTCATCTCGGCGACGGTCGCGGTACTGCTCGCGCCGGTGTGGTGAGGCGAGCCGAACGCTTCCCGGCCCGCGCGCGTTCTCGCGGCCGGAGCCTCAGAGGCGGTCTCCCGCGCTATCAGGTCACCCGAAACGGCCATTGACACGCGCCCGGGTGTTGACGACCGAGACTCACGCCGGTTCATGCGGCGTTGCGGTAGCGACGCGAGCAAGCGGGCGTATCGCATCCCGTGACACACCCCGGTCACGCGATCATCTGGCCGAACTGGAGGATCAGCGGAATCACCGACGAGACCAGGAGCGACGCCACGCCCGGTAGGTCGTACGCCCACGTTCGGATCTCCGTCGCGTTCCGCCGACGGGCCTCGAGGACGTCCAACCGTGTCGAGACCTCCTCGGACGAGTGTTCCGAATCGCCCGTACTGGAGAGGTCTTCGTACATGCGCTCGTACTTCGCGTCGATCTCGCCCAAGAGCGTCCGCTTCTCCGACTGAAGGGCGGTGTGGATCGAAAGCTGCGGGACCGCGAACAGGACGACGCCGAACAGGAACACGAGGAGGAACGTCGATAGAAACAGCGGATCCGTCCAAGGATCGTACTCGGTGGCGATCAAGATCACCATCCCGAAGGTCAGAGAGGCGAACCACCCCAACGAGATGACGACGTCGAACCGCGCGAGCGGCGTGAGTTCGACCGCGGCCGTTCGAACGTCTCGTATTCGCAGACGCATTACGTCGCTGACCAAGCGGACGTGGATTACCGCGACGTGAACGGCTATCAGGAGTCCCACCAGACTCACGATGCCGAACGCGTAGTTGATGACGCTCAGCGAGTAGGCGTACACGTCGAAGGGAAGACGCACCGTCGGAGCGGCGACGGAAACCAGGGGATCCGCGCTCCGTACGTAGATCACGTACGGGGCCCCGACCAACACCAAATCGTAGATCACGCCCGACAGCAGGACGACGGGAAACCACAGCAGGACTCGCCCGAGGTCGTACATCTCGGCGATCCGAGATCGAACGACGGCTCGATACTCGTTCTCAGGTACGTCGAAGACGGGTCTGAGTGTCACCCACAGTTCCGGGTATCGCTTGGCCCACCACCCGAACGTAAGTCCCCCGACGAACAGCCCGACGGTCCAAACGTAGACCGACCCGGTCCGCAGGAACCGGAGTCCGAACCCGCCTCGGAATGCGATGACCGCGCTCGCCGCAAACGGAACCCCCCCAACGAGCAGTGCGACGGTGAACAGGCCGCGACGGTCGAGCGACCGGAACGCGGCGATCGGCCGCGACGCCAACGGAGATCGAACGTCACTCAGCGCTACTTCGGCGTCTGGCTCGGAATTCTCGCCGGCGGACGAATCTCCCCCCGGCTCCCCGTCACGGGGCGCCATTCTACAGTGATCGACGGTAATTGATAAAGTTCTTCGGACGATCGGGGCACCGCCGCCGCCGCTCCCGGTCCGTCGGTCCCGGGGCGGTTCTCGACGCCGGCGGGGGACTCACCGTAGAGTGCGAAACCGCCGACTGACGGAATCGGTTCGCTCACTGGACGACCGATCGCGCGGATGAAAACGGCATCCGCGACGAGCGCGGCGTCGCGACCTATTCGAGATAGAAGCGGTCGAGCCGCATGACCTTCGTCCACGCGTCGACGAAGTCGCGCACGAGCTTCTCCTCGGCGTCCTCGCTCCCGTAGACGTCCGCGATGGCGCGGAGCCGGGAGTTCGAGCCGAAGATCAGGTCGAGGCGGGTGGCCTCCCACTCGACCTCACCGGTCTGGCGGTCGATCCCCTCGTACACGTCGGCGTCCTCCGCGCCCGCCTCGACGGGCCGCCACTCGGTCCCCATGTCGAGCAGGTTCACGAAGAAGTCGTTCGTTAACGTGCCGGGACTGTCGGTGAAGACGCCGCGGTCGGTGTTCTCGTAGGTGGCGCCGAGCGCGCGCATGCCGCCGACGAGCGCCGTCATCTCGGTGGCGGTCAGGTCCAGGAGGTCGGCCTTGTCGACGAGCAGCTCCTCGGGCGGGTGGTCGACGCCGTCGCCGAGGTAGTTCCGGAACCCGTCGACGCGCGGCTCGAGCGCCTCGAACGAGTCGACGTCGGTCCGCTCCTGCGAGGCGTCGGTCCGCCCGGGCTCGAACGGGACCGTCACGTCGTGGCCGGCGTCCGCGGCCGCCTGCTCGACCGCCGCGGCGCCGCCGAGCACGATCAGGTCGGCGAGCGAGACGCGCACGTCGTCGGTGCGCGAGGCGTTGAACTCCGTCTGAATCTCTTCGAGCGTCGCCAGCACCGCGTCGAGCCGCTCCGGCTCGTTCACGTCCCAGCCGCGCTGGGGGTCGAGCCGGACGCGCGCGCCGTTCGCGCCGCCGCGCTTGTCGCTGTCGCGGTACGTGGACGCCGAGGCCCACGCGGTCTTGACGAGCTGTCGCGTCGTCAGGTCGGTGTCGAGGATCGCCCCTTTGAGATCACTCGCCTCCGCGTCCCCGATCAGGTCGTGGTCGACCTCCGGGATCGGGTCCTGCCAGATCATCTCCTCGTCCGGGACCTCCGGACCGAGGAACCGCTCCGGCGGGCCCATGTCGCGGTGGGTCAGCTTGTACCAGGCCTTCGCGAAGTTCATGCCGAACTCCATCGGGTTCTCCTGGAACTCCTCGATTATCTCGCGGTAGTCGGGGTCGCGCTTCAGCGCCACGTCCGTCGTGAGCATCATCGGCGTGACCTCCTCGTCGGGGTCGTGCGCGTCCGGAGCGCTCTCGACGTCGTCCGCGTCGACCGGGAGCCACTGCCACGCGCCGCCGGGCCCCTTCTCGGCGGCCCACTCGTGTTCCAGCAGGTTGTCGAGGTACCCCATGTCCCACTCGATCGGCGAGCCGGTCCAGGGGCCCTCGATCCCGCTCGTGATCGTGTCGCCGCCCTTCCCGCTGCCGTAGTCGTTCTCCCAGCCGAGGCCCTGCGCCTCGATGGGGGCGGCCTCCGGCTCGGGGCCGAGGTGCTCGTCGGGGTCGTCGGCGCCGTGGACCTTCCCGAACGTGTGACCGCCGGCGATGAGCGCCGCCGTCTCCTTGTCGTTCATCGCCATGCGGTCGAACGTCTGGCGGATGTTCTTCGCCGACAGCTCGGGGTCGGGGTTGCCGTCCGGCCCTTCCGGGTTCACGTAGATGAGCCCCATCACGGACGCGCCGAGCCCCGGGTCGAGCTCACCGGGCTCGTCGAAGCGCTCCTGCGTGTCCATCTCGCTCTCCGGGCCCCAGTAGACGGAGTCGTCGGGCTCGAAGGCGTCCTCGCGGCCGCCGGCGAAGCCGAACGTCTTGAACCCCATCGACTCGATGGCGACGTTCCCGGCGAGGATCATCAGGTCGGCCCACGAGAGGTTGCGGCCGTACTTCTGTTTGATCGGGAGGAGCAGCCGACGCGCCTTGTCGAGGTTCGCGTTGTCCGGCCAGCTGTTGAGCGGGGCGAACCGCTGCCGACCGCCCGCCGCGCCGCCGCGGCCGTCGGCCGTCCGATACGTCCCGGCGCTGTGCCACGCCATCCGGATGAACAGCGGTCCGTAGTGGCCGTAGTCGGCCGGCCACCAGTCCTGCGAGCTCGTCATCAGCTCCTCGAGGTCCGCCTTCACCGCGTCGAGGTCGAGCGACCGGAACGCCTCCGCGTAGTCGAAGTCGTCGTCGTACGGCCCGACGTCGCGGGCGTTCTTGTCGAGTATCTCTAGGTTCAACTGGCTCGGCCACCACTCGCGGTCTGTCTTCTGAATCATTCAGTGTCGTCCGGGGCTTCCGTCACCTCGAATAAAAAGGTGTCCTCTTCAGAGGGAAAAACCCGGTAAAAACAACCCGCATTTTAAAAGTATGAAGAATAGTTTTTATATCACAAAAATACAGTGATTTTGTTACATATGCCCTCTATCGTACGCGTCGACGTGGACGTCGAGTGGCCGGTCGTCCCGGGTCGGTACCCCACCAACGCCTGCGTGACCCCCCGCCCCGTCTCCACGAAGTTTAGCGCCTAGACCGTCGGTGAGCGGGCGAACCGAACGATCGGGCGGACGCGACCGGCCCCGCTCTCCCACCGAGGGGTCTTACTCTGATTCCGTTCGCGGGTCGAACACGCCGCGTCGGATCCCCTCCCGGACCGGGTCGTGCTCCGCGCCGGTCGGCGGCGGCGCGGTGACGAGAACCGCTTCGAGGCGCGCGTCGTGGTCCGCCTTCACGCCGCGCTCGGTCCCCGCCTCGACGACGACGACGTCGCCGGGAGCGACAGGGTGCTCGGTGTCGCCCTCGCGAACCGTTCCGCTGCCGGACTGGACCGCGATCGTCACGTCGCTCTCGGGGGCGTGAACGGGGATGAACTGCCCCGGTTCGAAGTAGCCGCAGACGACCTTCGAGCGGTCGCTTCGGAACACGCCGCTCGTCGAGAACCGCTCCTCGTCGTAGGTTCGCTCCGCGTCGAGGCTCGTCGCGGGCACGTCACTCACCTCCGCGGAACGAGCCGCATCGGCCGTGCGAGCGGCGGGGGCTGTTCGCGTCCTGTTCGATCGGTTGCGTCGATGAACCCGTCACGTTCGGATCCACGGGTCTCGGCGGGGTGTGGCTGTGCCCGAACGTGTTCGTCTCAACACGGATGCGGAGGCGTCGCGAACGCTCGGACGCATGCCACGACTAGACGTTCGCGACATTCCGCCGGTGAACAGACACGACCGGATCCACGAGGAGTTCGACGGGATGGAACCCGGCGAGACGCTCACCATCGTCAACGACCACGAACCGAAGCCCCTGTACTACGAGATGGCCGCCGAGGTGCCCGCGTTCGACGAGGAGCGCTACGAGGTCCGGCAGGAGGCGGCGGACGAGTTCGTCGCCGAGTTCCCGAAGGTCGAGGCGTAGGGGCGGGGTCGCGGCTACTCGCTCTCGATGTCGACCAACCGCGCGACGGCCCGAACGGCCGCCGATTCGTCCCGCGCGGTTCCCTCTAGGGCCGACTCGGGCGCCGCCGTCAGCTCCCGGGCTATCGCGGCTCCGAGGAGACGGACCGTCTCGCGTTGCTCGTCGGTGAGGCCGCCGCGCGCCTCGAGCGACGAGATCGCCTCCGCGACCTCGCGGCGCTCGATCCGCTCCGCTCGGCCCAGTATCTGCCGCCGGACGTGGTCCGGATCTTCGAAGTCGCCGTCGGCCGACTCCTCGTCGGCCGAACCGTCGTCGGGCTCTCGAACGGCCGATGTCCGTCGCGCGTCGAGCCGTTCGTGTCGCATATCGGATCGCCGGCCGCCACGCGGATCAGGATTCACCCGAACGTGTTCGACACGCACGCGTCGCCCGCCCGGCGGATCGCGGACGATATCACCGAACATGTTCTTTCGAACCAGTCTTATGCCGCAAGAAATGCGATCGAATTGATGACCGAGAGCCAATCGATCTATGCCGACATCGGCGGTCGCGAAGCCGTCGAGGCCGTCGTGTCCGACTTCTACGACCGCGTCTTCGACGATCCGCTCCTCGAACCGTACTTCGAGGGCGTCGATAGGGAGGCGCTGTACGCCCATCAGGTGCAGTTCGTCAGCGCCGTCGCCGGCGGCCCGGTCTCGTACGAGGGGGCCGACATGCGGGAGGCACACGAGGGGATGGGAGTCACGGCGGAGGCGTTCGGTCGCGTCGCGACCTACCTCGGCGAGGCGCTCCGGGAGAACGGCGTCGACGAGGGGGACGTCGAGACGATCCTCGAGGCGGTCGGCGCGCTCGAACCGGACGTCGTCGGACAGTAGCGCGGGACCGACACCCACACTCAAGTCCTCGCCGCGTGAGACCGCCGTATGGACCCCGCTCGCTTCCTGTTCGTCTCGGCCGAGGCCGCGCTGATCACCGACCTCGCCTGGCAGGTGCACCGCGAGGGCCACGAGGTGAAGTACTACATCGAGGCCGAGAGCGACCGGGAGATCGGCGACGGGTTCGTTCGGAAGACCGACGACTGGGAGGCCGAGGTCGACTGGGCCGACGTCGTCGTCTTCGACGACATCTGGGTCGGCTCCGACGTCGGCACCGGGGCGCTCGCCGCGGAGCTCCGCGAGAACGGGAACGCCGTCGTCGGCGGGACGCCGAACACCGACCGCCTCGAAGAGGACCGGGGGTACGCGATGGAGGTCCTCGAAGACCACGGCGTCAACACGATCGAACACCACGTCTTCCGCGATTTCGACGACGGCATCCGACACGTGGAGGAGAACCCCGCCCCGTACGTCATCAAACCGCTCGGCGAGGTCCAGAACGTCAAGCGGCTGCTGTACGTCGGGAACGAGGGCGACGGGAGCGACGTCGTAGACGTCCTGAACGCGTACAAGAAGGCGTGGGGCCACCGGATGAAGGGCTTCCAGCTGCAACGCAAAGTAGAGGGCGTTGAAATCGCTATCTGCGGCTTCTTCAACGGCGACGAGTTCATCGACCAGGTCAACTTCAATTTCGAGCACAAGAAGTTGTTCCCAGGGAACATCGGTCCCTCGACCGGCGAGATGGGGACTTCGATGTTTTGGGCGGGCCAGAACGAGTTATTCGAAGAAACCTTCGGCAAGATCGAAGGCTGGCTCGCCGACGAGGGGTACGTCGGCAGTATCGACATCAACTGCATCGTGAACGAGCACGGGATCTACCCGCTGGAGTTCACGCCGCGGTTCGGGTACCCGACGATCGCGTTACAGGAGGAGTCGATCGAGTCGTCCACCGGCGAGTTCTTCTACGACCTCGCGCACGGCAACGACCCCGAGGTGGAGGTCCACAACGGCTACCAGATCGCCGTGCGCATCGTGCTCCCGCCGTTCCCGTTCGACGACGAGAAGACGTACGACGAGAACTCGCGGAACGCCGCCGTGGTGTTCGAGACGGAGAGCAGGGAGGGAATCCACCTCGAAGACGCGAGGCGGGTCGACGGCCAGTGGCGGGCCGCCGGCGAGAGCGGGATGCCGATCGTCGTCACCGGAACGGGCGAGACGATGCAGGCCGCTCGCGAGCAGGCGTACGGTCGCATCGACGACGTCGTGATGCCGAACATGTACTACCGCGACGACATCGGCGAGCGGTGGGTCGACGGCGACGGCGACCGACTGCTCGCGTGGGGGTACCTCGGACCGGGCGGGGCGTGAGACAGTCGCCGTCGACCCGCCGCTCGCCCGATGGGCCGCCCCTCCACGACTTTTTAACCGTCCGGGTCTACCACTCGCGGTATGACGAAGTACTCAACGGGCGGTGGCGGCGGCGGCGACGACGGCGACGCCTGTGAGCTCTGCGGGCGGGAGACCACGAAGCTCCAGCGGGCCACGGTCGCCGGCGCGAAGCTGCTGGTGTGCTCGGACTGCCGGCCGCACGACGACGCGGGCAACGCGCCGCAGGGCGGGGGCGGCTCCGGCTCTGGCGGCAGTCGCGGCGGTAGCTCCGGGGGGAGCCCGGGCGGCGCCAGCGCCGAGTCGTCCGGATCTGAGAGCCGGAAGAAGGAGCTCGCGCGGAAGCAGGCAAAGATGTACGACTCCGTGACCGGCGACTCCAAGCACTGGGAGGAGGACGGCACGAGCTACGAGTCCGACCGCCTCCCGTACCTCGTCTCCGGCTACGGCGACGAGGTGGCGGCGGCCCGGCGAGACGCCGGGCTCACCGTCGAAGAGCTCGCGGACGAGCTCGACGTCGACGAGGACGACCTGTTCGCGGTGGAGGACGGTCGCGCCGCGACGGCCGGCGTCGGCGGCTCCGTCGTCCGGGCCTTAGTAGGAGCGTCGACGTCGAGATCGTCGACGAAGTACCCGCCCCGGACGGTCGCCGCCCCGAGCCCGCGTCGTCCGCGGGCCGGCTCGCCCCCCGACCGACGCCGGCGCCGAGTCGAAACGACCAACCAGTCTGCGGCCGACGCCCGGACGATGAAGGCGATAAAGGACAGCGTCCACGGTCACGTCCGGCTCGGCGACCTCGCCGCCCAACTGATCGACACGCCCGCCTTCCAGCGACTGCGCCACATCAAACAGCTGTCCACCGTCAGGCTGGTGTACCCCTCAGCGAACCACACCCGCTTCGAGCACAGCCTCGGCGTCTACCACCTCGCGCGCGGCGCCGTCGAGGGGTTCGACCTCGACGACGACACCGCGGCTCACGTCCGCGCGGCGGCGCTCCTCCACGACGCCGGCCACGGCCCGTACGGGCACCAGACCGAGGGGATCATCCGGCGCGCGACCGGGCGCGACCACGACGACGTGGCGTGGCTGCTGACCGACGCGGACCGGGAGGTGTGCCAAGTCTTGGAGCGCAACGGGCTTGGCCCCGAACGCGTCGCCTCGCTGATCGCGGGCGACGGCGGGCTCGGGGCGCTCGTCTCGGGCGAGCTCGACGTCGACCGCATGGACTACCTCGTGCGCGACGCCCACCACACGGGCGTCCCGTACGGCACGGTCGACACCGGACGGCTCGTCAACGAGCTCCGACTGGCGGGCGAGGGCGGCTCGGCCGGGAGCGACGGAGCCAGCGACTCCGGCTCTGTCGATCCCGAGCGGGCGGAGCTCGTGCTCGCGGAGGGAAACGTCCCGACCGCGGAGAGCCTGCTCGTCGCCCGCTCGCTGATGAACGCGGTCGTCTACCGCCACCACGTCTCGCGGGTCGCCGGCGCGATGCTGGAGCGCGCCTGCGAGCGCTACCTCGACCGCACCGACGCCGACGTTGCGACGTTCCGCCGCATGGCCGACCACGACCTGCTCGTCGAGCTCCGCGAGACCGTCCCCGAGCTCGGCCGGCGCATCGAGCGCCGCGACCTCTACAAGCGAGCGGTGTGGGTCGGGCTGGCCGACGTGCCGGCGGGAACCGTCGACGCGGGTCACGCCGAGGAGGTCGCCGCCGAGCGCGAGATCGCCGACGCCGTCGGACTGGACCGCGAGGCGGTGGTCGTCGACGTCCCCTCTCGGCCCGGGTTGAAGGAGTCCGGCTCCACCGTCGTCGTCGACGGCGTCCCGCAGCGGCTGGAGGACGCCTCCGAGCTCGTCGGCGGGCTGCGGAGCGCCGAGCGCCGCCGCTGGACGCTCGGCGTCTACTGTCCGCCGGAGCACGTCGACGCGGTCGGCGAGGCCGCGCGCGACGTGCTCGGGCTCCGGACCGTTGGCACGCGGACGTAACCCGTTCAGTCGTCCCCGATCAGTCGTCCCCGCTCACTCTTCCCGCGGCGCCGGCACCGCGAACACCGGTCGATCGCTCCCGAGGATCACGTCCTGCGTCACGCTCCCGAAGACGGCCTTCCCCGACGGTCGGCGCTTGCGACCGGAGACGCAGATCGCGTTCGCGTCGATGTCGACGGCGGCCGAGAGCAACTCGTCGGACGGATCGCCGCTCGCCTCGTAGTGGACGCAGGTGACCCCCGCCGCTTCGAGCGTCTCCCGGGCGCGCCGCACCGCGGACAGCTGGTGGACAGAGGCTCCCTCGGGGTTGTCTTGGAACACGTGACACAGGGTCGCCTTCGTCTCGTCGGCCGCGTGCGGGAGGTCGGCGACGGCCTCCGCCTGCGCGACCGCGCGGCTGTCGGTCGCGTTATCGATCCCGATGAGCAACTCGTACATACACCGACCTTTGCGGACGACCCTTATAAATAATAGCCGCGGTTCCCGCCGGCCGCCGCCGGCCCTCCCACTCCTTTTACCAGATGCCGACGAACCGCTCCCCATGATCACGGTCAAGGACACCGTCCACGACCACATCGAGATCGACGGTGTCGCCGCCGAGCTGATCGACACCCCCGCGGTCCAGCGCCTCCGCCACGTGAAACAGCTCGGGACGGTCCAGCTCGTCTACCCCTCCGCGAACCACACCCGCTTCGAGCACAGCCTCGGCGTCTACCACCTCGCCAGCCGGGCGCTCGACCACCTCGGCATCGCCGGGAAGCGGGCCGAGCGGATCGAGGCGGCGGCGATGCTCCACGACGTGGGACACGGGCCGTTCAGCCACAACTTGGAGTCGCTCACCCACCGCCGGACCGGGAAGTACCACGACGACGTCGGCGAGCTGCTCGCGACCGGCGCGGTCGGCGAGGTGCTCCGCGACCGCGACCTCGACCCGGACCGGATCGCCGGACTCGTCGCCGGCGAGGGGACGTACGCCGGGCTCGTCTCGGGCGAGCTCGACGTCGACCGCATGGACTACCTCGTGCGCGACGCCTACCACACCGGCGTCCCGTACGGCACCATCGACACGGAGCGGTTCGTCCGCGAGCTGACGTTCGTCGAGCGAGAGGGCGACGCGGCGGGCGTCGGCCCGGACGGAGACGGCCCGGAGCTCGTCCTCGACGAGGGGAACGTCCAGACCGCGGAGAGCCTCCTGCTCGCCCGCGCGCTGATGAATCCGGTCGTCTACACGCACCACGTCGCGCGCATCTCGAAGGCGATGCTGCGGCGGTCCGCGAGCGACCTGCTCGACGCGACAGCGACGACGGCGACCGATCTCCGGCGCATGGACGACCACGACTCCTCGCCGCCGATTCCGCATGCCGGGCCGACCGGCGAGCCTCTCCCGCGCTACGACGAGCGCGACCTCTTACTAAGTCTGGCGTGTTGGGCCGAGTAACGAATACGACGTCCCAGAGCGCGTTACGAGAGCCGGAACCGCGACGCCGAGGTCGGCCTGGAGCGCGAGATCGCCGAGGAGGCCGGCGTCGACCGCGAGCACGTGATCCTCGACGTGCCGCCGGAGCCGTCCATGCGGGAGTCGACCGCCCGCGTGACGGTCAGCGGCGAGATCCGCCGGCTGGAGCGACAGTCGCCGTTGGTCTCCGCGCTCCGGACCGCACAGCGCAACCAGTGGCGCCTCGGCGTGTACGCGCCCGAGCCGGCCACCGACCGCGTCGGACGCGCGGCCGCGGACGTGCTCGACCTCGACCCGGACGGGCTCGTGAGCGAGGTGCGCGGGGCGATGGCGACGACGCTCGACGAGTTCGAGTAGGGGGGCTGAGGCCCTCCACCGCCCCGTTCCCGTGACGTTTTAACCCCGGGCTGGCGACCGTGAGGTATGCATCTGGAGGGGACGATACTCGTCGGCGAGGCCTTCGAGCCCGTCGAGGGACGGGTGGTCGTCGACGGCGGCGAGATCGTCCGCATCGAAGAGGCGTCCGTCGAGAGCGACGACGTGATCCTCCCCGCCTTCGTCAACGCCCACACCCACATCGGCGACTCCATCGCCAAGGAGGCGGGCGAGGGGCTCTCGCTCGACGAGCTCGTCGCCCCGCCGGACGGACTCAAACACCGGCTCCTGCGGTCGGCGAGCCGCGAGGAGAAGGTGGCGGCGATGGCCCGGACGCTCCGGTACATGGAGTCGACCGGCACCGCCACCTTCCTGGAGTTCCGCGAGGGCGGCGTCGACGGCGTGGCCGCGCTTCGGGACGCGGTCGCCGGCGAGGGCGTCGCCTTCGGCGAGCGCGCGATCGACCCCGTCGTGTTCGGCCGCGACGACCCCGATGTCCTCTCGGTCGCCGACGGCTACGGCGCCTCCGGCGCCCGCGACGCCGACTTCGACGCGGTGCGGCGGGAGACCCGCGAGGCGGGGAAGCTGTTCGGGATCCACGCGGGCGAGCGCGACGCCGACGACGTCAACCCGGCGATGGACCTCGACCCGGACTTCCTCGTCCACATGGTCCACGCCGAACAGATTCATCTCGAACGCCTCGAAGACCGCGGCACGCCGGTCGTCGTCTGCCCGCGCTCGAACCTCGTGACGAACGTCGGCGTGCCGCCGGTCCGCGAGCTCGCGGAGCGGACGACCGTCGCGCTGGGCACCGATAACGTGATGCTCGACTCCCCCTCGATGTTCCGCGAGATGGAGTTCGCCGCCAAGCTGGCCGACCTGCCCGCGCGCGACGTCCTGCGGATGGCGACCGTCAACGGCGCCGAGATCGCGGGGCTAAACCGGGGAGTCGTCGAGCCCGGCGCCGACGCGGACCTGCTCGCCCTCGACGGCGACTCCGACAACCTCGCCGGCGCGCGCGACCTCGTCCGGGCGATCGTCCGGCGGGCGGGCGCCGCGGACGTCTCGCGGGTCGTGATCGGCGGCGAGGAGATCGACCCGTCGGGAGACTGAAGCCGGTCGCGGCCGTACCGATCGGCGATGGCCACGTTCTCGCTGCTCGCCGGCCTCGCACTCGGGCCGGTCGTCGGACTGCTCGCGACGCTCGCGATGGACCGCGTGATGCCTCGGCTCCCGGAGGGGACGACGGCTCCCAGGGTCGCCGCGAGCGTGCTCACAAACACGTCGGTCGACCGGGCCCCGGAGCGGCTGGCCACGTGGGTCCACTACGTCGCCGGCGGCGGCTCGAGGCTCCTCTTCGTCGGTCTCGTCTCCGCGGTTCAGGTCGGACTCGGCGTCGGCGCCCCGGTCGCGCTCGCCGTCGCGTCGCCGGTCATGCTCGCGTTGATGATCGGCTTCTTCGCGCTCGTCCCGCTCCCGCGCGCCCGGGGAATCCCCCGGCAGCGGCTCGCGACGATCCGGCGCGACTGGGCGGTCTCGGCCGCGGTGTACGTCGTCGCCGCCGCGATGGTCGTCGCGCTCGCGAGCGGCGTCTGACCGCGATCCGACCGCCGTTCCGCCCCTGCGACGGGCCGGGAGAGAAACGGTTTAGTCGCTGGCACCAGCCCGATCGCTCATGCACGCCATCACTCGATCCGGGTGGATCGAGGTCATCTCGGGGTCGATGTTCTCGGGGAAGACCGAGGAGCTGTTGCGCCGCCTCCGCCGGTCCGAGATCGCCGGGCAGTCGGTCGCGGTGTACAAGCCCGCGGTCGACGACCGCTACGGGGAGACGACGATCGGCAGTCACACGGGTCGCCAGTGGGACGCGACCGTCGTCGATAACGAGGGCGACGGGCCGCTGGCGATCCTTGACGACGAGCCGTACCCGGAGGTCGTCGCGGTCGACGAGGCGAACTTCTTCTCGAACGCGCTCGTCGAGGTGTGTAACGGGCTCGCCGACGCCGGCACCCGCGTGATCGTCTCCGGCACCGACCAGACGTTCCGGGGCGAGCCGTTCGAGCCGCTCCCGCAGCTCATGGCGACCGCCGAGTACGTCGACAAGCTCCAGGCGATCTGCTCGGTGTGCGGCGAACCCGCCTCACGGAACCAGCGGCTCATCGAGGGCGAGCCCGCCCACACCGAGGACCCGACCATCCTCGTCGGCGCCGAGGAGTCGTACGAGGCGCGGTGCCGCGACTGCCACGTCTTGAGAACCGGTGAGCGTCCGGACGGCGGCCGGTCGTATCTGGCCGACGAGGAGGCGACGTCCGACGAAGCGGCCGCTCCCGACACGTCGACCGACGGCGAGACGTCGACCGAACTCCCAGAGGAACCGGTGGACCCGAGCGACGACTGAGCCCAGCGACGACTGAGCCCAGCGACGACTGAGCCCAGCGGCGGAAACCGCGGTCGCGGTCGCTCGCGGCGGGGCTCGCCCGAGCTACTCGTCCGTCGGCTCGTCGGGCGCCTGGATCGGCCCACTGTCGTCGGCTTCGGCCGTCGCGAGGCGGTACAGCCCCGCCATCGAGACGAGCGCGAGCACCGCTCCCTCGGCTCGCGCGGCGACGTAGGCCCACTCTCGGGGTTCCGCGTCGCCCGCGTCGCGGTAGACGGCCTTCGTCCACGCCCGCACGACGGGGCGCGGGGCGAGCGTCTGAACCAGTCCCAGGAAACCGACGATGAGCAGGAGCGCTGCCTTCATACGAGTCGCTTCGCCGGGCGTATTTAAAAGCGGTGCGCCGCGTGCGCACGCGGTCGTCGACGCCGCGCTGCGGGCCGTCACACCGGCTCGGCGGCCGAGAGGAACCGGCGACAGGTCGCGGCCGCCCACTCGCGGACTGGCGGCGCGTCGGACCACAGGATCGCGGCGAGCCCGGCGTCGTCGAACAGCCCGACGACGGCGCGGTCGCCGACGAGGAGGACCCCGACCGGCGAGTCGCCCTCGTGGCGGTACGCCTCGACGCCGTGGCCCGAGAGGATCGAACGGACGGCGGCGCCCGAGGGCCCGTCGAACCGATCGCTCGCGCGTCCGGTGAAGACGAGTCGCACCGTCCCCTCGACCCCGTCCGCGACCGACCGAGCGATCGACGCGTCGATCCGCGGGACCACGCCCGCGACGGAGTCGTCGCCGGCGACGAGCCCGGAGAGCCGCGCGCGGGTCCTTTTGGGGTCGTCACCGCGCTCGACGCAGCAACCCGGGGTCGTCGGACCCCGAGAGGGTCTCGCCGACGGCATGACGCCACGAGCGCGCGGAGCGAACTCCCCGTTGCGATCCGCCCTCAAGTCATCGGCGGCTCCCCGCCGGGCGCGGCGGATACGACTGTCGGCCCCGCCGGTCGACCGGCGGGCGAGCAGGCGGGCCGTCGCGCGGCGTCGGTCGTCGGGGCGCTCCTCCGTCGTCTCGTCGTAGTACAGCACTGTCAGGCCGAGCCCCGCCCGCAGGAGTTCGTTGGCGGCGAACCGGTACCGGTCGTCGCTCGGACCGGACGGCGTCGGCGACGCGGACCGGAGGTGTCCCTCGACGAAGAGGTAGCCGCCGGGGACGAGCGCCTCGGCGAGGTCAGCGAAGCGGTCGAGCACGTGGAAGAAGCTCATCGTGATCAGCTCGTACGCCTCGCTCGGGAAGGCGTACGTGGAGACGTCGCCCAGGACCGGTTCGATCCGGTCGCCGATCCCCCGGTCCGCGGCGCGCTCGCCGATGATGCGTAGCCCCTCGCGAGAGGCGTCGAGCGCGTCGACGTCGTATCCGGCGTCGGCTAAGAACACCGCGTTCCGGCCGGTGCCCGCGGCGACGTCGAGCGCGCGTCCGTCGGAGATCGCGGGCTCGTACGAGCGCAACACGGGCGACGGCTCCGGCTCCCGGGGATACTCGCCGGACGCAAATCGCTCGTCCCAGTCCGTCATGGGAGCGCTTGCGTCCCCCCGAGCGTAAATCCCACGGGCGTGCGGGTCAGACGAAGGGCATGGACGAGACGGAGTCGACCGCGGAGGTCCTCGGCGAACTGCTGACCGACCGCGGCGAGTCGCTCGCGGTCGCGGAGTCGCTGACCGGCGGGCTGGTCGGGTCGCGCGTGACGGACGTCCCCGGCGCGAGCGCCTACTTCGACCGGGGGTTCGTCACCTACGCGTACGACGCGAAGCGGGAGGTGCTCGGCGTCTCCCGCGAGTCGCTCGACGCCGAGGGGGCAGTGAGCGCGGCGGTCGCGGAGGAGATGGCGGCCGGCGCGCGCGATCACGCCAACACGACGTGGGCGGTCGCCACCACCGGAATCGCCGGACCGGACGGCGGCACCGCGGAGAAGCCCGTCGGGCTCGTGTACGTCGGCGTCGCGTACGCAGCGCCGTGGGGGACCGAGGCGTCGTTCGTCCGGAGCGAGCGCGTCGCCCTCGACGGGGACCGCGACGCCGTGAAACGCGCCGCGGTCGACGCCGCGCTCGACGCTTTACTGCGGGCGGTCCGAGAGATCGACGACGGGGAGTAAGCAAAGGCCCGACGCCGGTCGAGTCGTCCGAGCCCGCAAGCGTTTACCCCCGTGGCGCGTGTACGTGTACCATGGTAGAGCGCGTACTGGTGGCCATGGACGACTCAGAGCTCGCCGAACGGGCGCTCCGCTACGCGCTCGACGTACATCGGGACGCCGACGTGACGGTGTTACACGTCGTCGGCGAGCCCTCCGGGATGATGGGTGCGGCGACGGGAATCGCGCTCGCGGACGACAGCGAGGAGCGGGTCCGAGAGCTCTCCGAGGACGTGTTCGAACGGGCGGGAAAGATCGCCACGGAGTACGGTGTCGAGGTGAAGGTGGAGTCCGAGGTCGGGTCGCCGGCGAGCCGGATCGTCGAGCGCGCTGACGACTTCGACGCGGTCGTGATCGGGACGCACAGCGGGTCGCTCGCCGACCGGCTCCTCGTCGGCAACGTGGCGAAGTCGGTGTTCCAGAACTCGCCGGTCCCCGTGACGGTCGTTCGCTGACGCGGGAGCGACGGCCCGGCCCCCCGTCCGCGTCGTCAGCCGTCGATGTACGCGTGACCGACGACCGCGACGAGCAGCGCCGCGACGACGATCCACGCGAACGGTTCGACGGCGAGCAGCCGGATCGGCCGAGTCACGGACTCGTCGAGGCCGAAGAGGACGCCCGCGGCGAAGACGATGGCGAGGACGAGAGCGGCGACGACCCCGGCGACGCCGAGCAGCGCGGTGTCGGTCCGGTCCATACCGCGGATCGGTGTGGGGCGTATATAAGTGACTCTCCGAGAAACGGACCCAGTTATCCCCGCGAGTCGTCGCTGACCGCGTCCCACAGCGCCGAGAGGGTCGCCTCGTCGCCGGCGGCGACGTACAGGGGGCCGCCCCGGCGCGTCGCCGCTCCGGCTTCCGACGCGAACAGCTCGGTGACGGCCTGCTCCTCTTCGTCCGGGTGAAACTGTGCGATCCCCCTGTATCCGCCCGCGGGCGAACAGCCCCGAGTGGACGGTGGGCGCCCAGCTCGGAATCGCTCGCTTCACCGTCCCGCGAAGCGATCGGCGCATCGACTCGGCCCGCCGAGCGAGGATCGGATCGCGCGGCACGTCCCGGCCGACGATCGTAGCGACCGTGGCGGCCGCGACGTCCACGTCGCTGTCCGCGGTCGCCGGTTCCCCCGATCGACTCCGGACCGCCGAGGACATCCCACGGAGCGACAGGCCGACGAGTCACGGTCGGTGCTCCGGGTGCACGACGATTCCCGCCGACGAACGCGTAATTATTTAGATTATGTGAGGTCCATAGATTTATACGAAAAATCGTGGTACAGTTACACATGGAGGCGGCGCTCGACGAGATCGCGTATCTGGCCAACTCCGCGAACCGCGTCGCGATCCTAGAGTTGCTCCAGGAGTCGCCCCGCGGCCGTCGCGAACTCGTCGAGTCGGTCGACGCCTCCCGCGTGACCGTCGCACGCATTCTCCGGGAACTCGAAGGCCGAGGCTGGATCGAGCGGTCGGAACGGGAGTACACGACGACGCCGCTCGGCTGCTGGGTCTGTGAACGGTTCAAAGACATAGTGGGCGACTTCGAGGCCGAACGCCGTCTCCGGGAACCGCTCCAGTGGCTCTCAAGCGAGGTCGTGACGTTCGATGTCCGGCGACTGCGGAACGCGGAGGTCGTCTTGGTGGACGGGAGCGACGCGACCGTCCTGCTCCGGGAGCTCGCGGCCTTCCACCGCGCCGGCGAACGGATCCGAGCCGTTACCTGTGCGTCGGCCCCACGGATCGTCGAGAACCTTCGGGATGTCGTCGTTGACGGTACGCGACTGGAACTCGTCGTTACGCCGGCGGTCGTCGACGCCGCCAGAAGTCATCCCCCGACGGCCCAACGAGTCAACGAACTGCTCGCCCACGCGAACGCTGACTTGTACGTCTGCGAGGAGGTCCCGATCGCGGTCTGGATCGTCGACGACACGGTCAGGATCGATCTGACCGACGACCGGAACGTGCTCAGAGGTGCGCTGGTCACCGACGACGAAGCGGTCTATGCGTGGGCCATCGACATCTTCGAGACCTGCCTGCGGGAGGCGACGCCGCTGGCCCCGGAGGAGGTGTGCGCCTGACGTTCCACCGGGCGGGCCACTGACGAGGGACGCTCTGATCCGGAGCGCGCTCCCTCGTCGCCAGGCCCCGACCGGACCGGATCGGACCGGTCCCGAAAAGTCGATTCCATCAGTGGCGGGCGGGCGGTGTCTGCGCGTCTGCCTCCGCGAGGACCCGGGCGACAGTCTCGGTGATGGGCTGACCGGTACGCTCCTCCATGAACAGCCACTGTCCCGACGGGTTGATCTCGAGGAAGACGTGCTGCCCGTCCGGTCGCCGTCGCATGTCGATCGCCCCGTACACCAGCCCCAGCCGGTCGACGTACTCCCGGAGCCGGTCGCGGATGTCGTCGGGCAGGTCGGCGGGTTCGACCCGGGCCCGATCGACGTTCATGCGGTAGTCGACGGGGTAGGCCGTCTCCTGAGAGTGGATCTCCGCCGGAAACACCTCGCCGTCAACGACCGTGATCCGGAGGTCGACGCCCGCAGGGACGTACTCCTGGAAGATGACCGGCGCGTGCCGCACGGCGGCGATGACATCGGTCTCGCCGTCCCGGAGGACGCGTGTCTCCCGCCAGGCGGCTTCGGTTCCGGTGAACGCCTTGTACACGGTCTTCGAGGCGCCGTGTGCGTCGACGACCGCCTGAGCCCGGGCCGGGTCGTTGGTGATGCAGGTCTCGGGAATTTCGAACCCGATCTGCTGGGCGACCCGTAGCTGGTAGGGCTTGCGGGCGGCCTCCTCGTCGTGGGTCGGGTGGTTCATCCATTCCGCGTCGAGCGTCCGCCAGAGGCCGCCGATCGCGGCCTGACACTCCCGGTAGGCGAACGACCGGTCGACGTTGCCAGTGAGTTCCGGCGACAGGTCGAACGGTTGGGGACGGCGCCACCAGACCGCGCCACAGTCGGCCAACTCGAGGTCGCCCAGTCGGGCGTGCAGCGCCGGCTCGTCATCGCCGTCGGCCCCGGTCCCGTCCCCGTCCGTCCGGGCGTACGTCATCGACAGGGACAGTCGCTGCGGGAACGCCGACGTGTCCAGCAGCCTGGCGGCGACGCCGCGGCGCTCGAGCCGGTCCAGGACCGCCCGCGCGTGGTCATCGTCGGCCTCGGAGACGACCAGGATCACGGGAGAGCCCTCCGGATTGGCACTCCTCGATCGTCTCCGGTCGGGGCCGGGCCGTTCCGCCGCGCCCGCCCGGCGTCACCGACCGATGACGCGACCCGTCGGTCGGGGCGGTTGCGAGCGGGCGTCACCGCTGGGACCCCTGCGAGAGGAATTGCTGGTACTCGGCGGCCAACTGACGGTACTGGTCGTTGATGGCCTGCAGTTGCGTCTGTTGTTGCTGGAGAAACTGCTGCATGTCGCTCAGGAGCTGTTCGTAGGTTGACTGCAGCTCCCCACCTCCGCCGCCAGCCGTCCGGTCGGTCCCGCCGTGGCCGTGGGGTGGACCCTGACCCTGGCCCTGTCCCGTCCCCTGCAGGTCGGCGCCGGAACCTCGGCCCACGTGATGTGGCGTCTGGAGGACGAACGGACGCTCTCCGCCGCCGGCTTTGCTCCCTCCGGCGGGCCCGAAGCCGTATCCGTATCCCTGCGGTTGCCTCTGCCCCTGTTGCTGAATCGGGCTGAACGGCATCTGTCCCAGCCCCATGTCGTCGAACTGCTTGTCTAGCCCGGTCGCCTTTCGACGGTCGATGTACGGGGAGGTGCCGCCGTCGCCGCCGCCGATCGGCGTGTCGCGGAATGGGAGCGTACCGCCCGGTTCGTCGGTGAACTTGTTTTTTTCTGGGATGTACGGTCGCGTTGGGGTGTACTCAAGACCGCCACCAGCCCCGGGAACGTCGCCACCGACACCCCCACCTTGGCCGGCGGGGTCGCCGGGCGGTTTGTCCAGCCCGGTCGCCTTTCGGTCGTCGACGTGTTTGACCGTCCCTCGGCCGCCGGTCCCTACCGGCGGATCGTTGAGGAATTTGTTCCCGCCGACCCCCTCGTCGGTGAATTTCATCTTCTCGGATGGGAGGTTCTTTTCGCTGAGGGGAATCTTCCCCTCGATCGGGTTCTTCAATGAGAACGCGGTAAGAACGTCCGACTCGTTGAGAATCGGACCGATCTTCACTCCGTGGTTGTGACCCCCGCGTCCGGCGCGGCAGCCGCCGTTGGTGTGGACGCCGACGATGGCGCCGTCGGATTCCCGGAGGACCCCCGACCCGGAACTGCCGCGGAGCGTGTCGATGTCACCGTACCCGAAGTAGTCCTCCCCAAGCTGTCCCGAGGTCGAACTCGTATGGACGTGCGTCGCCGTCCCGGCTTCGATCTTCTTCGGGCGACCCCTTGGATGCTGGATAATGCAGAGGGAATCGCCCTGCTGGACGGGCGAGGTAGCAAGCGTCGCCGACCCGAACCGGTTGCCGGGCGTCCCCGAGAGCCTGACCACTGCGTAGTCGAGTCCGCCCCTGTCGCGTTCGACGAGCTCGACGATGTCGAACTGCTGTTCCTGCCGGAGGTTCCCCGACGGGTCGACTTGGTAATTGAAGTCGACGTGCATGTTCGTCGCGATTTCGTGGGGACGGATCCGCTGGCCACCTTTCATCGGCACGCCCGGGGCGGAGTCGAAACAGTGCCCCGCCGTCAGAAACAGATCGTCGGCGACCAGCGTCCCGGTGCACCAACGATCGCCCGCGAACCTGCCGGGGTCCGAATACCGCTGGTCGAGGTCGTCGTTCCATTGGATGAGGCCGACGGGTGACTCGTGGTTGCCGACGAACGACTTCGAGACGCCCAGCGTCCCGTCGTACTGTTCCACGGGTTGTTTATCGTTCGTCGTGTCACACTGGCTCTCGACCCAGTCCATGAACGCCTCGTGATCCGTTGGATCCTCGGGGAGCCCCTCGTCCGGGATTTCCCCAACTGGCGGTTCCTCAACGGGGAACGGGTAGAGCGGCGGGAAGTCCCAACGGCCTGTGCCATCGTTGTCGTGTTCGTGGTCGTGATCTGACGGTGTTGCCATTGTCAGGTATCGACGGATCGCTGGTTCGGGCTCGGTCGGGCGCCGGTCGGGACGAACCGAGCGACTGTTCGGTCGGTGCCCCCACCCGACCGTCCCCCACGGTCTCCCCGTCAGATGAGGGTGTCTACGGATTTTTGTTGGGCCAGTATCATGTTTCGGGAGCTACACCGTTCACGACGTCTTCAGTGTACACGGCGTGATACAAGTGTCAAGAGCAGGCACGGTGTCGCGGGCCGACCCGACGTGACGCCCCACCCCATGCCTCGCGGGCCGCTTCGCGGGTGTCGCACGCGCCCGTCGCGACCGACTCCTCGACCAGCCGGTCGATCCGCCCGGTCACGAAGTGATCGGGCGCGACGGCGTTGGCGCAGACTTCATGCTCCATGCCTCGGGAGGCCGGCAGTCCGTCGGTCCGGACCTCTCCCAGCAGTTGAGAGAAGTCGTCGACCTCCTCAATAACTGGCCCGAGATCGCCCTCGTGGTCGCTTCCCTCCTGAGCTGACACCACCCGAAGCACGTCGCGGCCTGCCGCGACGAGCGTCAGTCCTCTCCCTGATCCTCTGTCCAGCGGGTGCGTCCGCCCTCTGACGACCCGCCGCGGCATGGACTCGACCGCGGCTGGTCTTTGTATTCAAATCCGGCACACACCTGGTGTGTTTCTTTGACCTGTGTTGGCCCATCGACTGTCTGGGAGCGCATTTCCCAGACAGTCGGAAATCCCCGACAGAACGCGTTTCGAACTCGCTGAGTTGGTCGTGAAGTGTCGTGTAACACGGTGAGAGGAGGGCCGCCCGGGTTATGTTTAGCGGTGTGTTAGCGTGGAGAATGAAGGCGTTGAGGAGCTCACCGAGGATGAGTTCCGAATCGTAGAATGATCGTCAGGCGGGTGGACGTGGCTTTCCAGTCACAGCGGCCACACCAGATACGGTCGGAGCCGTCGCGGGCGTGGAGGCTCTCTGCGCCGCAGGTGAAAAAGAGCGTTCTCACCAGATCTTCTTGAGACGCCGCTCGATAATAGCGTCGAGCCTCTCAGGCCGAAATTCTATTACGCCATGTTCCGCGAGTTCCGCTGGCCTCTGGCCGAAAGCGGGGCGGTTCGTTTGTATATCCGATTCTGCCCGAATAGAGGCACTAATTTTTCTGGTAACACCAGTTTACGGAAGAGCGAGCAAGCCAGGGCAGGGATTTGAACCCCGGAAGTCTCGATTACAAGTCGAGTGCATGAACCGCCCATGCTCCCCTGGCGCGGATTGGCGTACTCGGGCCTCCTATGAGTGCGTGTCGCTTTCGGCGAGCCTGACGTTCGTCCGCGGTCACTCGGTTCCGCCCGCGGACCCCCCGGTGTCGGACTCGTCGCCGACCCGCTCCGCCAGCGACTTCGTCAGCTCGACGCGGTGGAGGTCGTACCCGCGACTGTCGTAAAACGCGCGGGCCCGGTCGTTGTCGGCGAGCGCCTCCAGCGCGACCGTTTCGGCGCCCGCCGCCGCCAGCGCGCGCTCGGCGGCGTCGAGGAGGTCGGCGCCGATACCCTCGCCGCGGCGTTCGGAGACCACGAACAGGTTGCTTACCGTTCCGCGGACGCGGTCGCGCTCGTAGCCCTCGCGGTCGATCGAGAAGCCGACGAAGCCGACCGGGGCGCCGTCGAGGTCGCCGTCGCGAGCGACGAGCAGTTCACCGGTGACGACGGAACGCGCGACCCACTCGCGCACCGCTGTGCGGTTCGGCTCGGCGAGCAGCGTGGAGCCGTGGCTTCGCTGGTCCTCCGCCAGCGCGACCCACAGGTCGGTGACGTCGTCGACGTCGTCGACCGTCGCCGGCGCGACCGTCGGGCGCTCGTCGTCTGACATTCGTTCGCTCGTTCGGCGCGCCGCGGGATGAGGGTACCGACGCGATCCGGTCGCGGCCGCCGGTCGGGACGACGGGAAGAGAGCCGGTCGGACGGCTCACACCTCGCGGCACTCCGGACAGACGGCCTGCCCGTTGGCGGTCACCAGGTCCGGGACGAGCGCCCCGCAGCTCTCGCAGACGCCCTGCGTCGCCGATCCCGACGCGTCCGTCGCGGGGGCATCGCTCGTCGAGTCGACGCCGCCGTCCGAGCCGAGCATCCCCTCGTCGCCGCGCCGCGTTCCGTGGAGCGACTCGTCGGCGACTGCGGCCTCGCGAGCCCCGTCGCCGGTCCGCGGTGCGCCCGCCGGCGAGCGCGTCGCGGCGGTGCGACGCCGACCGCCTCGCCGCCCTCGACCGCCACGACGCGGTCGGCCCCCTCGGAGACGAGGCGCTCCTCGACTGCCGCGAGCGAGTCGTCCGGCGTCACCGTCGGAAGGGGCGGTCCCATCACCGACCCGACCGTGGGACCGCCTGCGTCTCCCTCGCTCTGGACGTCGGCGTCGAGGAGCGCACCGAGCGCGTCCCGAGAGCCGAGCCGTCCGACTGGCTCGTCGCCGCGAACGACGACGAGGCAGTCGGTCTCCTCCTCGACCATCAGCGCCGCCGCGTCGGTCAGGCCGTCGGACTCGCTCACGCCGAGGAACTCGCGATGCATCACGTCACGAACCGTGGTGTCTGTTCGCATGGACCGTGGATCCCACGCAAACGGCTAAAAGCTGCCCCCGGTATCGTTATATCCGTTCCGACCGTAGCCAGCCGATCGGCACTGAAAACGACGGTTCCCTCGTCCCGTCGCCGCGACGCGCTCGACTCCGGAGCGCGACGCACCTGGCGCCAGTTCGCGACGCGCTTGACGCCTCGCTCGGCTCGTGGCCGCGAACCGAAGAGGAGGGTTCAAACCCTCCGGCGTTCGAGCCAGCACATGACCATTCCCTCGTTCGTGATCGGGATCGCGGGAGGGACCGGCGCGGGGAAGACGACCGTCTCCCGGCTCGTCACTCGCGACCTCGGCGACAGCGTCACCCGCATCCCGTTGGACAACTACTACGAGGACCTCTCGCACCTCGACTTCGAGGAGCGACAGTCCGTCAACTACGACCACCCGTCGGCGTTCGAGTGGGAGCTCCTCCGCGAGCACCTCGAAGCGCTGCTGGAGGGCCAGTCCGTGCAGATGCCGCAGTACGACTTCGAGATCCACAACCGGAAGGCGGAGCGCGTGACGGTCGAACCCACCGACGTCATCGTGCTGGAGGGGATCCTCGCGTTGTACGACGAGGAGATAAACGACATGATGGACCTGCGGCTGTTCGTCGAGACCGACGCCGACGTCCGGATCCTGCGCCGGATCCGCCGGGACGTCATCGATCGCGGCCGCGACCTGGAGGGCGTCATCGACCAGTACCTCTCGACGGTGAAGCCGATGCACGAGCAGTTCATCGAGCCGTCGAAGAAGCACGCCGACGTGATCATCCCGGAGGGGGCCAACAGCGTCGCCGTGAACCTCTTAGAGGAGAAGCTCCGCGCCGAGGTCGAGGGCGACGCGGTCCGGAGCTGGGAGCGCGGGAGCTTGGAGGAGGAGCTCGGCGAGAAGCGCTCGCTCGACATGAACGGCGACGACTGAATCGACGGGAGCCGTCGGATCCCGGTAGCTCGTCATTTTTGAGTGGTCGCCGGAGCCGAAACGCGTCAGGACGAGAGCCAGGCGTACGTCTGGATGGCGCCGAACAACAGCGCGAGCGCTCCGTTTTCGACGATCAGCAAGACGTTGTCCGCCAGTATTGTCCGGGCGCCCACGGCGAGAATACCGAACGCCGTTGCCAGCAACAGATTGTACTTCGCGAACGCAATCCAACACTCCTGATCGAGCTCGATGAGACCGTCGCTGCCCATGCGTGCCGTTTTTTCTCGACAGTGACAAACGACAGGGTCGACGGGGCGGTAGCGCCGAGCGACTCGCAATCACGATAGTGGACGGGCTTCGATGAGTGGGCCGCCTACGAAAGCCGAAGAATGGCTCGTGAAAGGGACACGCGTCGTGGCTCGCAGGGGCGACCTCGCGCGTGCCACTCGGCCGCGAGGCGGCCTCGCAGGCACGCGCCACCGACCGTTTATAAGCAACCGCCGCGGTCGCTCGGGTCGATGCAAATATGCTCTCTCGGACGTTCGCCGTTCAGCGCCGCCGGCTCGCCACCCGTTCCTCCGCGGTCTCCGCGCTGACGACCTCGTAGAGTATCGCCCGCCCGCCGTCCTCTTTGGGCCGCAACACCCGCCCGAGCCGCTGGGTGAACTCCCGTTCGCTGCCCGACCCGGAGAGGACGACCGCGACGTTCGCGTCCGGCACGTCGACCCCCTCGTCGAGCACGTTCGCGGCGACGACGCGGCCGTAGGTCTCCTCGCGGAAGCGCTCCAAGATCTCCCGTCGCTCCTTCGCCCCCGTCTCCGCGGTGATCGCCGGAAGTAGGAACCGCTCCGAGAGCCGGTAGACGAGGTCGGTGTGGGCGGTGAAGACGATCACGCGGTCGTCGCGGTGCCGGTCGAGGATCGACTCCAACCGGTCGACCTTCCGGTCGGCGTTCATCATGATCTCGCGGGCGTCCTGTTTCGCGAGGAGGGCCTCGCGGGCCGCGGGGTCGTTGCCGGAACGCTTGACCAGTTCCCGGTAGTCGCTCCCGCTGGAGAAGGTGATCCCCGCCTCGCGGACGTACTCGACGAACGCGCCCTGCTTCTCGTCGTAGCGCTCGCGCTCCTCGGGCGTCAGCTCCACCTCGATCCGGCGGATGTCGTACGGCGCGAGGTGGTCGCCAGCGAGGTCGTCGACGTCGAGCGCGTAGACGCGGTCGCCGATCAGCTCCGCGACCGTCTCGTGGGCGCCGTCCGGGCGCTCGAAGGTCGCCGTCAACCCGAGGCGCGCGGGCGCCGCGAGCAGCCGGGCGACGTCGCGGTACCCCTCGCCGCCGAGGTGGTGGACCTCGTCGAAGACGACCAGCTCGAAGGCGTCGCCGACGCCGCCGGCCTTCAGGTACGCCGAGTCGTACGTCGACACCGTGATCGCCTCCCGACGCTGCTCGCCGCCGCCGAACCGCCCGATCGGCACGTCGAACTCGCGCTCGAGCTCGCGCTGCCACTGGTCGAGGAGGTCGACCGTGGGAACGACGACGAGCGTCGGGACGCCGAGTTCGACCGTCGCGCGGATCGCGATCACGGTTTTGCCCGCCCCGGTCGGGAGCTCGAGCACGCCGCGGTCGCCCGCGTCGCGCCACGCGTCGAGCGCCTCGCGCTGGTACTCCCGCAGGTCGTAGTCGGTCGCGAGCGCGTCCGGGAGCCCCGCCTCCCGCGCGGCCCGGTCGCTCGCGTCCAGCACGTGGTCCTCGACGCTGGCGCCGGCGACCTCCAGCGCGCGGCGGATCGCGGCGTAGCGGTAGGCCGGTGCGCGGCCGGTCCCCGAGCGCGGGTCGGCCTCGACGCCCGGGAGCGGCGGGAGCGACGCGAGGGGCTCGCAGTCGGTCGATCCGGCTTCGTCGTCCGTCGACTCCTCCGTAGCGCCCCCGGCCGAGTCTCCGGCGTCGACCCGAATCGTCCCGTCCTCGTAGGTCAGCCGGACGTTCATCGCCTGACGTTGCCGACCGACTTACAAAGGGGCACCGCCTCCGTCCGCCATGCGCGCGGACGAACTCGACCCCGAACTGGCGGCCGTCGTCGACGAGATCGAGGCGCTCGGGCTCCCCGAGTGGCACGCCCTCTCCGTCGGCGCCGCGAGGCGCGTCGAGGACGAGGTGTTCTCCGGCGACCTGGAGCCCGCCGTCGCCGACGTCAGGGACCTCGCGTTCGACGGTCCCCACGGCGAACTGCCGGTGCGGGTGTACCGACCCGAGGCGGCCCTCGACGGATCGACGCCGCCCGCCCGCACCCTCGTCCACTTCCACGGCGGGGGCTGGACGCTCGGCACCCTCGACTCCATCGACGGTCCGTGTCGCGAGCTGGCGACTCGCACGGGGGCGGTCGTCGTCTCCGTCGACTACCGGCTCGCGCCCGAACACCCCTTCCCCGTCGCCGTCGACGAGGCGGCCGCGGCCGTGGAGTGGGTCGCGGACAACGCGGCGGCGGTCGGCGGCGACCCCGACCGGCTCGGCGTCTCCGGCACCAGCGCCGGGGCGACGCTCGCGCTCGCGGCCTGTCTGCACCGTCGGGAACTGGGCGACAGCGCCGTCGACGTCGCCGGCCAGTTCCTCCTCTACCCGATCGCGGGCGACGACTTCGAGACCGACTCGTACCGCGAGAACGCCGACGGCCCCTTGCTCACCCGCGCGGACATGCGGTGGTTCTACGACCGGTACCTCCGGAGCCCCGTGGACGCGCACAACCCGTTCGCGGTGCCCCTCCGCGCGGGCGACCTCGGCGGGCTTCCGCCCGCGACCGTCGTCACCGCCGGGTTCGATCCCCTCCGGGACGACGGGGCGGCGCTCGCGGAGCGGTTCGACGGTGAGGGGACGCCGGTCGAGCACCGCCACTACCCGGCGATGGCCCACGGGTTCTGCAGTCTCTCGGACCGCGTCGCCGTCGCGGAGGAAGCGCTGTCGGCCGTCGCCGGCGACGTCGAAGCGAGACTGTGACGTACGCGGTCGCTGGGAGACCGAGGACGCCCGGGGACCCCGGGAGAGGCCGTCGGCCGGTAGGTGGCCGCCGGGGTCAGACGAGGGGGATCAGCAGTTCCCAAGCCGCCGGCAGTGTCATCTGGAGGAGTCCACCGCCGGCCCCCAACGCGACGAGACCCAACGCGATCGACGCGGCCGACCCGTCTTCGTCCCCGACGTAGAACCGATACAAGAGCAGCGAGCCGGCGGCTTGCACGGTGAAAGCGCCGACCAACGCCCCGAGAGAGAGGAGTACCGGGTCGGACTGGATCGAGAACAGGGGGTACGGTGTCCTCGGTCGTATCGCGTTCGTTAGGAGTCCCCCGACGACGAAGTACAGCAGGAGACCGCCGCCGAACACCGCGGCCCCTTCGACGCCGACCTCCACGGACAGCCGGAGTGCCTCTTCCACGAGCGTCGTCCGTTCGTCCGCTCTCAGATGATTGATGAACATGTGAACACCGCCGTCCGACCGCGAGGCCCGTAGCGTCTCGTCTCGCTCGGGGCGCGGGCGCGGCGTCCGGGGAGCGAGCGAAACGATCCACAGGTGTCGAATCGTCGCCGAAACCACAAAAATATTACTGTATTGCTTTTTACCGAAAAAACCGTCTCTCTGTTAAGGATACCGAAGAAATAACCCTTTGCAAAATGGAGATGGCGTAATGAGCGAAGGAGACCTGAAACGGGACCTCGGCCTGTACTCGGCGGTGACGCTGAGCATGGGCGCGATGATCGGTGGCGGGATCTTCGTGCTCCCCGCGGTCGGATTTAAGAAGGCGGGGCCGGCGGTCATCGTCGCTTACCTGTTGGCCGGGCTGATCGTCCTTCCGAACGCACTCTCGAAGGCGGAGATGGCGACGGCGATGCCGGAAGACGGCGGTACGTATCTCTACATCGATCGCGCCATGGGCCCGCTGTTCGGCACGGTCGCGGGTATCGGTGTCTGGTTTTCGCTCGTGTTCAAGAGCGCGTTCGCGCTTGTCGGCCTCGGTGCGTACCTGCTGCTACTCGTGAACGTCCCGGCGACCCTCGTGAAGGCGGTCGCGCTCGGCCTCGGTGGAGTCGTTATTCTACTCAACATGTTCGGGACAGAAAAGAGCGGTCAGGTGCAGGGCGTCCTCGTGAGCCTCGTCGTCCTCGTGCTCGGCGCATACGTCGTCGGCGGAGTCGGGCTCTCGAACCCGGTTCAGTATTCGCCGTTCGTCAGCCACGGACTCGGTGGGATCGCCACTGCCACCGCCTTCGTCTTCGTCTCGTACGCCGGGATCGGGGAAGTCGCCTCCGTCGCGGAGGAGATCAGCGACCCCGGACGGAACATCCCGCGCGCGATGCTCATCTCTATCGGGGTGATGTTGGCCGTTTACACCGCCGTCGTGGGCGTAATCGTCGGCGTCGTCCCGGCCGATACCCTCGTTCACGGTGGTCCGACCGGCGGCACCTCCCTGACCCCGATGGCCGACGGCGCCGAGCGAGTGTTCGGAGGTGCGGGCGTGACGGTCGTCGCCGTCACCGCCGTGCTTGCACTCACCAGCATGGCGAACGCGGGCGTCTTGGGGACGTCGCGGTTCCTCCTCGCGATGAGCCGTGATTCGCTACTGCCCGAGCGGATCGGGCGGATCAGTCCACGGTTTCTGACGCCGGTGAACGCCGTGCTCGTGACCGGTGGGGTGTTGCTCACGCTCATCGCCTTCGTCCCGGTCGTGGACCTCGCGAAGCTGGCTAGCGCCTTTCTCATCCTCGTGTTCTCCTTGGAGAACGTCTCCGTGATCGTCTTCCGGGAGGTCGGCGGCGATTTCTACGACCCGGAGTTCCGCTCTCCCGGCTACCCCGTGGTACAGGTCCTCGGCGTGATCGGCGGCGTTCTGTTGATCGCCCAGATGGGGCTGATTTCCGTCGTCGGCGCCGTCGCCGTCAGCGCGGGAAGCGCCGTCTGGTATCTCGCGTACGCACGCTCTCGAACCGACCGTACCGGCGCGCTGGGGACGTACTTCGACCGCGAACCGGACGCGTCGGAACCGTTGGACGAGGCCGCGGCCGTCTCGAAACGGGAAGAGGAGTGAGGGGTCGCGACGGGCGGGGCGCTCGCCGTTTCCCAGCCCGAACCCGTCGAAATGGGAATCGTTAGTAGACCGTCCGAGCGAGTGACATGGCGGGACGCTACGGTGAGTTGGACTACTCGAAAGCCACCAAGCGGAGTGTGCTGCTCGGAGTCTGTCTGTTCCTGACCGGCGCGGTCGGGAAGGCGATCATCCACGCGGGCGGGCTGCAGGTACCCGGATGGGAGGAGACCCTGCTACTCGATCTGGAGTTCCTCGGGACGGCGGTCGCGCTTCTCTCACCGTTCGTGTTCGGGATCCTCCTCCCGCTTACCGGGTAGCGTGACGGCCGCGTCGGAGGGGCCGCGGCGTCGCCGGCTCGAGACTCGTCGCCTTCCGCCGGTGTCGTCGGGGTCGCCTCACTCCTCGACCGTCGTCTTCACGATGCTGACCGGGGCGGTCGACCGACGCGAGACGCGCTCGGTGACGGAGCCGAGCATCCGCCGGTAGTCGCCGGAGCGCGTCTTCGAGCCCATCACCGTCAGGTCGATGTCCTCCCTGTCGGCGTACCGGAGGATCTCCTCGTGGGGGACGCCGTACACCAAGTCGGTGACGACGTCGACGCCGGCGTCGCCGGCGTGGGCCGCCACCTCGTCGAGCGCCTGGCGACCGCGCTCCTCTAGCGTCTCCTCGGCGCCTTCCGAGCCGTCGACGAACTCGTCGCCGGAGTAGGCGTTGATCACGTCGCTGTCGACGACGTACAGCACGTGCAAGGTCGCGTCGTATCGGTCAGCGGCGTCGACGGCGTGGTCGATCGCGCGGTCGACGCCCTCGCTGCCGTCCGTGGGGAGTAGGATGCGGTCGTACATACGCGGCGATTCGCGGCGTCATCGAATAAATTGGTCGCCGTTTCCCGAACGGTTAACACGCTGCCACCCGCCGAACTCTCCATGACAGCGGCCGCGGATCGACTGTTCGTGAACGGAGAGGTCCACACGCTCGCGGCGCCCGACGAGACCCGCGAGGCGGTCGCGGTCCGCGACGGGGCGATCGTTCGCCTCGGCAGCACCCGCGAGGTCGAGTTCCTCGAAGGGGTCGACACCGACGTCGTCGACCTCGGCGGGCGCGTCCTCCTCCCGGGCTTCGTCGACGCGCACACCCACCTGACGACGGTCGGGCGCTACCTCGTCCACGCGGACCTCTCGGCCGCCGACTCCCCGGACGAGGCGGTCGACCTGCTGGCGGAACGGGCGGCCGAGGTGGAGGCGGAGTCCGGCTCCGACGCCCCCGCCGACCCCGTCCTCGGCTACGGCTACGACGAGTCGACGTGGGCGGAGGACCGCTACCTGACGCGGGCGGACCTCGACCGCGTCTCGACGGAGCGACCCGTGGCCGCGTTCCGCGAGGACATGCACGTCGCCGCGGTCAACGGGGTCGCCCTCGACCGGTTCGCCGACGCGCTCGCCGCGGCCCCCGACGAGACGGTGCCGACCGACGCGGACGGAGAGCCGACCGGCGTCCTGTTAGAGAGCGCTATCGACCCGATCTACGAGGCGATCGAGCCCGGACCGGCCGAGACCCGGGAGATCGTCGAGGCCGCGCTCGCCGACTGCGCCGCGAAGGGGATCACCGGCTTCCACGACATGGTGCGGAACTCCCACGCGCCGCGGGCCTACCGCGATCTGGAGGCCGAGGACGAACTGACCGCGCGCGTCCGGATCAACTACTGGAGCGACCACCTCGACGCGCTCCGCGAGGTCGGCCTCGGAACGAACGACGGGAGCGACACGGTCCGGGCGGGCGCGATCAAGTCGTACACGGACGGGAGCTTCGGCGGCCGGACCGCCCGAATCTCGGAGCCGTACGCGGACGCCCCGGACGAGACCGGGCAGTGGGTCGTCGACCCCCCGGAGCTGTCCGAGACGGTGGCCGCGGCGACCGCAGCCGGCTACCAGTTCACCGCCCACGCCATCGGCGACGAGGCGGTCGACGCCGTCCTCGACGCCTACGAGGGGGCCTCCGAGACCGACCCCGGCGAGGCGCGCCACCGGATCGAGCACGTCGAACTCGCCGACGACGAGGCGATCGACCGGCTCGCAGCGTCGGGTGTCGTCGCCAGCGTCCAGCCGAACTTCCTCAAGTGGGCGGGCGAGGACGGGCTCTACGAGACCCGACTCGGGCCGGAACGGACCGCCGAGACGAACCGCTACCGCGACATGCTCGACGCCGGCGTGGCCCTCGCGTTCGGTTCGGACGGGATGCCGATGGACCCCCTCCTCGGCGTCCACCACGCGGTCAACGCCCCCGCGGAGGCGCAGCGGCTGACGGTGACCGAGGCGCTGCGCGCGTACACCCGCGGCGCGGCCTACGCTGGCTTCGACGAGGACCGGCTCGGCACGGTCGCGGTCGGCAAGCGCGCCGACCTCGTCGCGCTCGACGCGTCGCCGTGGGAGGCGTCGGACGCGATCCGAGACGTCGGCGTCGCGATGACGGTCGTCGACGGCGAGGTCGTGTACGACGGGCGCTGAACTGACGACCGGCCCGACGCCAGACGGCGGTCGCGGCGCGGTCCCCGGTCCGATCTCGTTCTGCTCCGCGGTGATTGCTGAGCGCCCGGGACGCGACGGGCGGACTCGTCGTCGCGGACGGCGGCCCGTTCGTGAGCGACACCGCTCCGCCCGCGAGCGGCGATGCCCTCGTTCGAAGGTTGTTCCTCACGAAACCCACGACGAAGGAATCGAAACCGTTGACGGCCAATTTGAAGAAAAAATTTATACAAAACGAGCCATTGAATCTGATACTTCCCAGAGAGAACGATCGAATGCCAACACTCGAATCAACAGACATCGATACGGAGCTGAGTCTCTTCAAATACGACGGGCTCGAACCGCTTCCGGCGGAGTACCGGAAACTCGGGCCCGACGAGCGGGCGTCCAGGCTCGACGCCGCGCGCGACGCGCTCGGCGATGACGTCGTCGTCCTCGGCCACAACTACCAGCGCGAGGAAATCGTCGAGAACGCGGACTTCGTCGGCGACTCGTATCAGCTCTCGACGCGAGCGGCCGAGACGGACGCGAGTAACGTCGTCTTCGGCGGCGTGACGTTCATGGCCGAGTCGGCCGATATCGTCACCGACGAGGATCAGACGGTCCACCTGCCGTCGATGGAGGCCTCCTGCCCGATGGCCGGCATGGCCGAGGCGTTACAGGTCGACGCCGCGTGGAAGGAGCTGACCGCGGCGGCGGGCGACAGGGAAGTCGTCCCCGTGACGTACATGAACTCGTACGCCGACCTGAAGGCGTTCTGCGCGGACCACGGGGGTCTCGTTTGCACCTCTTCGAACGCCGCGGACGCCTTCGAGTGGGCCCTCGACCGGGGCGACGCGGTGCTGTTCCTCCCGGACAAGCACCTCGGGTTCAACACCGCCGTCGACCTCGGGCTCGACGACTCGACGACCGTCTGGGACCCGTGGGACCCGGCGGGACAGGACGCCGACGCCGTCGCCGACAGCGACGTGATCCTCTGGGAGGGGTACTGCCAGGTCCACGAGCGCTTCCGGCCGCGCCACGTCGACGAGGTCCGCGAGGCGCACCCCGACGCCGAGGTCGTCGTCCACCCGGAGTGCCGCCACGAGGTCGTCGAGGCCGCGGACACCGTCGGCTCGACGGCGACGATCCGAGAGACCGTCGCGTCCGCCGACCCGGGCGAGACGGTCGTCATCGGGACGGAGATCCACCTCGCGAAGCACCTCGACCGGTGGCACCCGGAAGTCGAAGTGGTTCCGCTCTGCGGCGACGCCTGCATGGACTGCAACGCGATGCGCCAGATCGACCCGAACTATCTGCTCTGGATCCTCGAAGAGCTCGTCGCGGGACGCGAGCGGAACGTGATCGAGGTCGCGTCGGCCGAGCGGGAGTCGGCGGCGACCGCGCTCGACCGCATGCTGGAGCTATGACCGGGACGGCGACCGCGCCGCCGAACGGCGCACGGACGGACGTCCTGGTGGTCGGCGCCGGCGTCGCCGGGTGCGCGGCGGCGCTGGCCGCGGCCCGGACCGGCGCCGAGGTGACGGTGGTGACCAAGGCGAGCCGCCCGGCCGACGCCAACACGTACTGGGCGCAGGGCGGCGTGGCGGTCGCCACCGAGGACTCGGCGTCGTTCCGACGCGACGTCCTCGCGGCCGCAGACGGCGAGGCGGACCCGGAAGCGGTCGAGGCGCTCGTGAGCGAGAGTCGGGACGCGGTCGCCGACGTGCTCGTTGACACGCTCGGCGTCCCGTTCGACCGCGCGGAGGACCGGACCGGGACCGCGGACCCCGCCGACGCGCGTCTCGACGCGCTCGCCCGCTGTCGCGAGGGGGGTCACTCCGCGGACCGGATCGTTCACGTCGACGCCTCGACCGGAGCGCACCTCCTCCCGCCGTTTCTCGACTACCTCGACGGGCTCGCCGGGGTCCGTCTGCTGCAGGACACGGCGGTCCTCGACCTGCTCGGCAACGGCGCGGGCGTCGACGGCGCGCTGCTCGAACGCGGCGGTGAAACGGGAACGGTCGCGGCCGGCTCGACGGTCCTCGCCACCGGTGGTATCGGCGCCTGCTACGGCACGTCGACGAACCCGGACGGAGCGACCGGCGACGGGATCGCCATGGCGGCGCTCGCGGGCGCGACGGTCGCGGACGCGGCGTACGTCCAGTTCCACCCCACGGCGTTTCCCGGGGGCGAGGCCGCCGAGGCCGCTGACGTCGACGGCGACGCCGATCCGTTCCTCGTGAGCGAGGCCGTCAGAGGGGCCGGCGCCGTCCTCCGCAACGCGGACGGCGAGCGGTTCATGCCGGCGGTCCACGAGGACGCCGAACTCGCGCCGCGCGACGTCGTCGCACGCGCGGTCGCGGACGAACGCCGAGAGACCGGATCCGTCGTCCTCGACGTCGACGGGATCGGCTTCGCGGACCGGTTCCCGGACTTGGCGTCGATGTGCGCCGAGCGCGGCATCGACCCGTCTACCGGGATCCCCGTCGCGCCGGCGCAACACTTCCTCTGTGGCGGCGTGGCGGTCGACGAGCGCGGACGGGCCTCGATCGACCGGCTGTTCGCCGTCGGCGAGTGTTCGCGGACCGGCGTCCACGGCGCCAACCGGTTGGCCTCCACGGGCCTGCTGGAGGGGCTCGTCTGGGGACTTCGTGCCGGCGAGACGGCCGCGGCCGAGAGCGACCCACCGGGAGCGGCTCTCTCAGTCCCCGACCTGCCGTCCGACGACCCGGAGTTGCCGACGTCGTTCGAGGCGGCGAAGTTCGATCGGCTCCGCCGAACGATGGACGAGCGATTGGGCGTCGAGCGGACCCGCTCGGGCGTCCGGAGCGCGGCGGCCTCGCTGCGTCGACTGAAGGGCGAGGTCGACGCGTACGCGCGGACGCGCCGTAGCCGAGAGCTCTCGGAGCTGCGAAACGCCGTGGTCTGCGGACTGCTCATCGCGCGCGACGCCGCCGAGTCGCCCTCGGCGGGGTGTCACCGTCTGGTCGACGGCGGCGTCGTTGAAACCGATGGGGCCCCGAGATCCGACGGCGGTCGGTCGGGGTCGACCGGGGTCCGCGGTCCGCGAGGGGGTGACGAAGGGTGTTGACCGAGGCGACGATCGAGTCGTGGCTGCGGGAGGACCTCGGCCACCACGACGTGACGAACGACGTGCCGGGGGAGGCGGCCGGTCGTCTCGTCGCCACGGAAGCCGGCGTGGCGGCGGGGATCGAGGCGGCCGCGTCCGTGTTTGAGACCTCGGGCGTCGACGCCGAGCCGCTCGTCGAGTCAGGCGCCGGCGTGGCGGCAGGCGAGGCCGTCTTGTCGGTCTCCGGGCCGGCTCGGGGAGTTCTCCGCGCGGAGCGGGACGCGGTCAACGTCGCCGGTCACGCCTCGGGCGTCGCCACGCGAACCAGCGAGGCGGTTCGCCTCGCGAGAGCGGCGACCGACGACCCGCCGACGGTGGCGGCGACCCGAAAGACCACGCCCGGGCTCCGCGGCGTCGAGAAGCGAGCGGTCGCGGCCGGCGGCGGCGACACCCACCGACTCGATCTGTCGCATATGGTCATGGTGAAGGACAATCACATCGCCGAGCTGGGCTTGGAAACCGCGGTAGAGCGGTTCCGCGAACGGTCCTCGTTCGCCACGAACGTGGAAGTCGAGGCCGAGTCGCCTCAGACGGCGGCTCGCGCCGCCGACGCGGGGGCCGACGTCGTTCTCCTCGACAACATGAGCCCGGCGACGACGCGGCGGGCCGTCGATCGCGTCCCGGAGGGCGTCCTCACTGAGGCGAGCGGCGGGATCGGACTCGACGACATCGGGGAATACGGGACGACCGGTGTCGACGTCGTGTCGCTCGGAGCGCTCACCCACAGCGCGCCCGCGCTGGACTACTCGTTTCGAACCGACGGGGACGCGAGTCCGACGTAGCCGCAAGCCCTGCCAGAAAACAGTAGTTATTAATCATGTAGTTCCTAGACGAGGGTATGGCAGAGATAGCCATCGAGTACGCGGCCGGCAGCCGCCTCCAGCCGGAGGCGGAGACGGCGCGACGACTGATCGACTCCTACCTCGGCGACCGCCCCGACGTCGACGGGGTCACCCTCTCGCCCTCCACCGATTCGGTATTCTGCGTCAGCGTCGAGGGCGATCGGATCTGGTGTACGGATCCGCGCGAGTGGATCGACGCGATGGCGGCCGTCACGGCGGCCCGCCGCCGGCTCTCCGAGCTGTCGTAGGCGGTCGGCGCCCGCGGCCGCTCGGAGCGGTCAGTCGCCGCCCGCCGCGTGGGCCCGGACGAACTCCCGGAGGAGCTTGCCGCCGACCGCCGCGGCCTGTCCGTCGTCGCGGTCGTTCACTTCGACGACGTCGAAGCCGTCGGCGCGAGCCGCGACGGCCCGGACGAGGTCGCGGGCCTCGCGGGGGACGAGCCCGAACGGCTCCATCGTCCCCGTCCCCGGCGCGAGGCCGGGGTCGAGCCCGTCGACGTCCACCGAACAGTACACCGACTCCCCCGCGAAGGGGTCGGAAGCGCCATCGCGGTCGTCTCCGGTGACCCCGTCGAGCCACGCGCGCGCTTCCTCGGGCGGCACGACCTCGACGTCGGTGTCGGCCGCGCGGTCCCACTCGGCCTCCGAGCCCGTGCGAGCACCGACGATCACCGCCCGGTCGACGCCGAGGTCGTCGAGACACCGACGGGTGACGCAGGCGTGGCTCCAGGGGTTCCCGTCGTACGCGTCTCGAAGGTCGAGGTGTGCGTCGCAGACGACGAGGACGTCTGGATCGACCGCCTGGACGCCGGCGTAGGTGACGGTGTGTTCGCCGCCGACGAGGAGGGGGACGGCGTCGTCGAGCGCGACGCTCCGGAGCTCGGCGGCGAGGTGATCGAGGTACGCCTCGACGTCGTCCCACGTGGGGACGTCGCCGGCGTCGTGGACGTCGAGCGCGGAGAAGTAGCTGTCCGTCCTGCGGTCGTAGTCGTCGTACGTCTCTGCGAATCGCCGGACTCGGTCCGGTCCGAACCGGGCACCGGGCTGAAACGTGGTCGTGGCGTCGAGGGGAGCGCCGACAACCACGTAGGAAGCAGCCTCGCGGTCGGTCGTCGCTCCGGGGAACATGCCTCGACTACCCGACGACCTTGCGCTGACCCTCGTACTCGAGGTACTCGATGTTGTCGTCCGAGGAGAAGTCCTCGCCCTCGGGGATGCGCATCGTGAACGTCTCGTAGGTGTCGAGGTCCATGACCTGCGCGTCGTTCCCGGAGACGGAGACGACCTGTCCCTGCTTCCGCTGGATGATCGGGACCCAGACCTTCGCGTCGACCGGCTGAGAGAGCGAGCGCTTCCTGTCGTCGAAGACCCCCTTGCCCTCGACGCGCGCCTTGGCGCTCCCGTGTTTTCCGGGCTTTGCTGTGCTGTAGTGGTTGATCTTGCAGGGCGCACTGTCCATCATCACGTAGCTGCCCTCCTGGAGTTCGCGAACCTGCTTCTGCTCTCGCGGCATGCCCGCTACTTTTTTCGGGGCGGGTATAAACGGTTTGGAACGGCGCCGACGCCGGCGTTCGCCGCGGGTTCGCACCCCAGAACGAAGGGGTGTCGACCGCGGCTGCGAGCCGAGTTACGGATCCATCTCGTCGACGTACTCCTCCCGCTCGTCCTCGTCGTCCGCGTCCCCGTCCGGCGGGACGAACTGTCCGGTGAGAAGGTAGCTGGCGACGAAGAGACCGATGAACCCGACTCCGACCGCCGCGGTCGTCCGCACGACGAACGGGAAGTCGATCCACCAGAACGCGCGGTCGGCGATCGCCATGACGACGACGGCGACGAAGAGCACCTTCTGCTCGTCGGTCGGGTCGCGGACGAAGCCGACCACGTCGTCTTTGATGTCGCTGAAAAAGCCCATCTCAGGCACCTCCCGCCGCGTCGACGTCCCCGCCTTCGGCGGTCGCCGTCTCGATCACGCGGCCCACCCGTTCCAACCCCTCCTCCAACTCCGACGTCGGCAGCCCGAACCCGATCCGGAAGCGGTCCGGGAAGCCGAACAGCCCGCCGGGCGCCAGCACGACGCTCTCCGTCTCGACGACGGTCCGGCAGAACGACTCGGCGTCGTCGAAGCCGTCGGGAACGGTGACGAACCCGTTGACGCCGACCGGGTCGTACCAGTCGAGGCCGTGGCGGTCCAGCCACTCCGCGACGATCGCGCGGTGCGTCTCCGCCAGTTCGCGGTTCTCCGCTAAAATCTTCGTCTCGCGCCGGCCGAGCGCCTGCTTCGCGACGTACTGGCCGAACAGCGACGGCGAGCTGGTGGTGTAATCCTTCCACCGCCACGCGCGCTCGACGACCGCCTCGGGACCGGCGATCCAGCCGAACCGGAGCCCCGCGAGCCCGTACGCTTTCGTGAGGCTCGTCGTCGAGATTCCGTGGCGTCCGAAGCTCGCGACCGGGGGGTGCGGCTCCGCCGCGAGCAGTCGGTACACCTCGTCGCAGAGGAGGTACGCGTCGTGCTCGACGGCGACGTCGTAGACCGCCCGCATCGCCGCCTCGTCGTGGTACCGGCCGGTGGGGTTGTTGGGGTTGTTCACGACGATCACGGCGGTGTCGTCGCGGGCCGCGTCGGCGATCGCGTCCGGGTCGAGCCCCCACTCCGGCGGCTCCAGCTCGACGCGGGTCACGTCGCCGAACGCGTCCGGAACGGCGTGAAGCGCCTGATACGTGGGGGTGACGACGACCGCGTGGCACCCCGATCCGACGGCGGCGGAGTCGCCCGCCCCGTCGCTGCTCGGCGTCCCGTCGCCCACGCCCGCCTTGTCCCCGAGCAGCGAGAGGAACGTGAGGAAGTTCGCCTCCTGCGTCCCGCAGGTGAACAGCACCTCGTCGGCGCTCCGGCCGTACCGGTCGCCGACCGACGCGCGGAACTCCGGATCGCCGTTCGTCGGGATCACGTAGTCGAGTTTCCCCGGGTCCAGATCGAAGCGGCTCGCGTCGAGTGAGCGGATCCCGCTCTCGGCCAACATGATGTCGGCCTCGTGCTCGTACTCCGCGAACCAGCGTTCGAGGCCGAACGGGTCGATGCGCATACCCGACGTGGGAGTGGCGTGAGGTTAGTTGCTACGGTCCCTGACGGGGTGTCCGTCCCGGCCGGCGCCGCTCGAGCCGCAATCGTCGCCGTCGCCGCGTCCCCGCCCCCGCACCGTCGGAATGACTTTCAGCCGTCGCCGCGACGGGAAGCCATGATACTCTCTCGCTCTCGGGTCCTCGGCGCGCTCCTCGTCGCGACGGCCGCGATCGCGGCGTTCGTGCTGGCGGAGGTGCTCCGGACCGTCGTCTTCGCGATCACGTTCGCGTACGTCCTCTACCCCCTTCGGAAGCGACTCGTCGGTCGAGGGCTGTCGCGCCGGGTCGCCTGCGCCGCGTCCACCGTCCTCGCCTTCCTCGCCGCCGCGCTCCTCGTGGTCCCGCTGCTGTACGTCCTGTACCGGCAGCGGTCCCGACTGATCGACCTGCTGGGACAGATCCCCGACGTCCTCGTCGTAGAGGCGCTGGGTCTCCGGTTCCCCATCGAGGCGGCGCCGGTGGTGTCGGCCGTCCGGATCGCGCTCCGAGACCTCGCGCTCGCGATCACCGCCGCGGCGCCGCGGCTCGCGCTCGAACTCATCGTGTTCACCATCCTCGTGTACGGGCTCCTCCTCCGGCCGGACGCGGTCGGCACTGCCGTGTTCAAGATAGTACCCCCCGAGTACCGCGACATCCCGATGCGGCTGCACCGCCGGACGCGCACGACGCTGTACTCCATCTACATCCTCCAGGCGGCCACGGCCGCCGCGACATTCGTCCTCGCGCTCGCGCTGTTCGCGCTCCTCGGGTACCGCTCGCCGGTCCTGTTGGCCGTCATCGCCGGCGTCCTCCAGTTCGTTCCCGTCGTCGGGCCCAGCGTGCTCGTCGTCGCGCTGGGCACTGGCGACCTCCTGATCGGGGAGACGACGCGAGCGATCCTCGTGGTTGTCTTCGGGCTCGGCGTCGTCTCCTTCGTCCCGGACGCGGTGATCCGGACGCAGCTCGCCGACTGGACGGGGAAGATATCTCCCGGGCTCTACCTCGTCGGCTTCGTGGGGGGCATCCTCACCGTCGGCGCGGTCGGGATCATCGTCGGGCCGCTCGTCGTGTCGCTCCTGCTTGAGATCATCGAGATGCTCTCCGAAAACGAGGGCACGTCGACCCCGGTCGAGCCGGCGACTGGCGCGCCGAAGTGACCGGCGAGTGGCTTGCCCCCGGTCCCGACCGGACCGGTCGGCGGCCGGGCCACCGGCACGGCTTTCCCGCTCCCGACCCTCCTTTTGACAACCGATGTCCTCGACGGACCCGCCGTCCCAGACGGCCGCGCCCGCCGCGCTCGCGGACGCGCCTCACCTCTCGACGCGACGGCTCGACGACCTCGCGGATCGCGCGCGTCGCGCGGCGCCCGCGGATTCGCCAGCATCGACTGACTCGTCCGGCGACGGCGAACCGCCCGCGGACGGCGACACGTCCGGCGAGAGCGACGCGCTCGACGTGTTCGCGCCGGCGACGACCGAGCGACTCGGCTCGGTCCCGGCCTGCGACGCGGCCGACGTCGCCGCCGCGGTCGAGCGCGCCCGGTCGGCGCAGGCAGAGTGGGAGGCAGTCCCCGCGACCGAGCGCGCGGCCCTCATCGACCGGTTCGGCGACCTCGTCTTGGAGCACCGCGAGGAGCTCCTCGACCTCCTCCAGCTGGAGACCGGGAAGTCCCGGCGGACCGCGGTCGAGGAGCTGTTCGACGTGCCGACCGGCTGCGACTACCTCGCGGACGAGGCGCCCGGCGCGCTCGCCGAGGAACGCCGGCGCGGGGTCATGCCCGGGTTCGCGACCGCGACGGTCACCTACGACCCGGTCGGCGTCGTCGGCGTCGTCTCGCCGTGGAACTACCCGCTGACGCTGTCGATGGCCGACGCGCTCCCGGCGCTCGCCGCGGGCAACGCGGTCGTGGTGAAACCCGACGAGAAGACGCCGTACGGGGCCCTCGCGCTCTCAGAGCTCCTGGAGGTCGCCGGGCTTCCCGACGACCTCTTCCAAGTCGTCACCGGCGAGGGGCCGACGGTCGGGCCCGCGCTGATCGACGCGGTCGACTACGTGGCGTTCACCGGGAGCACCGAGACGGGTCGGACCGTCGCCGAGCGCGCGGGCCGGAACCTGATCGACTGCTCGCTGGAGCTCGGCGGCAACAACCCGCTCGTCGTGCTCGACGACGCCGACGTCAACGAGGCGGCCCGCGGTGCGATCGACGCCTGCTTCTCGAACGCCGGGCAGCTCTGCCTCTCGGCCGAGCGGATCTACGTCGAGGAGTCGGCCTACCGGCCGTTCCGCGACGCGTTCGTCCGCGAGACGGAGGCGCTCACGCTCGGCACGGGCTACGACTACGACGCGGACCTCGGCTCGCTGATCGACGCCGACCAGTTGGACCGCGTCCGGAGTCACGTGGACGAGGCCCGCGAGGCGGGCGCGACAGTCGAAACGGGCGGGCGTCACCGTCCGGACGTGGCGCCGTACTGCTACGAGCCGACCGTCCTGACGGGCGTCGAGCCGGACGCGACGGTCGCCTGCGAGGAGACGTTCGGGCCGGTCGTCGTCGTGACGCCCGTCCCGGACGCGGCCGCCGCGGTCGCCGCCGCCAACGACTCGCCGTACGGCCTCAACGCGAGCGTGTGGACCGCGGACCGCGAGCGCGGCGCGGCGGTCGCCCGCGAGATCGACTGCGGCACCGTCAACGTCAACGACGGCTTCCTCGCGACGTGGGGCGCGGCCGACGCGCCGATGGGCGGGTTCGGCGACTCGGGGCTCGGCCGCCGCCACGGTCCGGAGGGGATCCGGCGGTACACGGAGTCGCGGACGGTGGGGGTGTCCCGTGTCGGCCCGCTCGGCTTCCCAGACCGGATCCCGACCGACTGGTTCGTCCGCGGCGCGTTCGCCGCGACCGCGCTCGGCCGGAAGGCGAGTCGGGGCGTGCGACGGCTGAAAGCGCGGATCGGGCTGCGATAACCGGAGGGTATCGGGCGGGCGACGGCGCGGCGACCTGCGGATTCAAGACCGTCGCCCGCCACGTGAAAGCATGGCAGGACCGGACCCCGCCGAACTGCGGCGGGTCGTCGACGCGTTCCCCGCGGCGGCCGACGGCGACGTGAGCGGCCGAATCGACGACCTCCTCGACGGGACGTACGGCAGGCTGAGACGCGACTGGTACCCCGAACTGGAGCGGCTGACCGAGACGTTCGCCGACGGCGACGTCCTCCGCGAGGACGTGCTCGAACACGTCGAGGCGGTGCCGTCGTTCCGCCTCTCGGACGGCGCCGCGCCCCTCCCGGAGAAGCGCCGGGCGCTCGCGGCGGCCGACGAAGCGGCCGACGAGGTGGCCGAGATCGCCGGATGGTACGCGACGCTGCGGTCGATGCTCGACGACGACCCCGACGACCTGACCCGCTTCGAGCGGCTGCTCCACGGCTTCGGCTACGTCCTCGCGCACGGGCTCTTCCTCGGCGCGTCGTCGCCGAAGCGCGTCGTCCGGCGGCTCCGGCTGGCGTACCGGTCCGTGGGCGTGAGCATCGACGGGACCGACAGCGAGGCCGGCGCGGAGCGGACCGAGTTCACCTGTCCCTACCGCGGCGTGGGCGCGCGGATCTACGGCGAGAAGTGGGTCTGCCACGAGAAGCTCGACCGCGTCGACGACGGCTACGTGACGTACCTCGGAGAGCGGGGGATCGACTACCAGCGGCCGCGGGACTGCGACGGGAGCGAGCGGTGTTACTCCACGGTCGCGCGCGACGGGCCGGAGCTGTGGTGGCCGAAGACCGCGCCCGCGGCGGTCCGCGCTCGGTGGTGACCCGGGACTGTCGACGGTCGCGACCGCGGGCCCGAGCGGGTGAGGGGAGCGGGGCGAGCGGAGCGCGCTCGGGCGACGGCTCACCCGAGGCGGCCGACGACGAGCGCGTCGCGCGGCGGATCCAACGCGGCTACGGTGCGTGGGCGCGGGTGTACGACTGGTTCGCGCGAGCGACCGCGTCGGTCGGGGGCGTGCGGACGGGGTGCGTCCGCGCGCTCGACCTCGACCCCGGAGACACCGTCGTCGAGTTCGGCTGCGGCCCCGGCGTCAACGTCCCGGCGCTCCGGGAGGCCGTGGGCCCGACCGGGCGCGTCGTCGGCGTCGACATCACCGGCGCGATGCTCGGCCGGGCCCGCGGACTGGCGGAGCGGCGGGGGTGGGAGAACGTCGAGTTCGTGCGGGGCGACGCGACCGACCCGCCGGTCCGGTCGGCCGACGCGGTGCTCGCGACGTTCGTCACGTCCCTGTTCCCCGACCCGTACGCGGTCGTGAGCGACTGGTGCGGGCTGGCCGACGCGGTCGTCGTCGCGGCGTTCGCGCCGCGGGGGAACCGACCCGCGAACGCCGCTCTCGCCGGCTTCGCGCGGGTGAACGGGCGGCTGTTCGACCTGGACTCGGACGACCCGCTCGACCGACTGGACGCGCGGACGACGGCCGGGCGGCGGGCGCTCGCGGACAACGCGGAGACGGTGACCGAGGAGCGGTACCTCTTCGGGACGATCACGGCGTACGCCGGGCACGGTCGTGCGGTCGCTCCGGGTGAGTGACGGACGACCGAAGGGAGCCCGAGCGGAACGCAACGTTTAGCGCGCCCCCGGCCGCAGTGGCGGGCATGAGCTTCTTCGAGACGCTCGCGGCCCGGATCGAGTCGACGGACAGCGTCGTCTCGGTCGGCCTCGACCCGGACCCGAGCCGGCTCCCCGACTCCGTCGCCGACGCCGACCTGCCGCGGTGGGCGTTCAACCGCCGGATCATCGACGCGACCCACGAGCACGCCGCGTGCTACAAGCCCAACGCCGCGTTCTACGAGGACGCCGACGGCTGGCGCGCGCTCCGGGAGACGATCGCCTACGCCCACGGCAGGGACGTCCCGGTCCTGCTCGACGCCAAGCGCGCCGACATCGGTAACACCACGCGGCGGTAGGCCGCGGCGCTCGACGACGCCGACGCGATCACGGTGAACCCGTACCTCGGTCGCGACTCCCTCCAGCCGTTCCTCGACCGCGCGGAGAAGGGCGTCTTCGTCCTCTGTCGCACCTCGAACCCCGGCGGGAGCGACCTCCAGGACCTCGAACTCGCCTCGGGCGAGCCGCTCTACGAACGGGTCGCGGCGCTCGCGGACGTGTGGAACGCGAACGACAACGTCGGCCTCGTGGTCGGCGCGACCGCCCCCGAGGAGCTGGCCGAGGTCCGCGAGATCGTCCCAGAGATCCCCTTCCTCGTCCCCGGCGTGGGAGCGCAGGGCGGCGACGCTGAGGCCGCGGTCGAACACGGGCTCGCCGACCGCCCGGACGCCGCCGTCGACGTGGGGCTCGTCAACTCCTCGCGCGGGATCGTCTTCGCCGGCGAGGAGTCGAGCCGCCCGGACGACGAGGCGACGTACTTCGGCGCCGGGGGCGACGCGGCCAAGCGGCTCAAAAAGCGGCTGAACCGACACCGGTAGGCGGTCCGTCGACGACCGGCCGGCTTCGGGGCCGAGTCACTGCCGGCGGCCCTGCGTACACGCCGTGCAGAGGCCGGCGTCGTCGCTCCAGTGGTCCTCGCAGACGGCCCGCCCGCACTGCGGACAGCCGTGGCGCGCCGGCGCGGCCTCGCAGATCTGACAGATTCCGGTAACGCTCATACGGATCGTCGGGTCGGGTCGCTTATGAGTGTCGGGGGCGACCCCCGCGTATGCGCCAGTTCGTCGTCATCGGTCACGAGGTCCCGACCGACCCGGACGAGGTCTCGCTGTCGGACCTGCCCGGCGCGGGCCGGCTGGACCTGCTCTGTCGGTGCGTCGCGAGCGGCGTCTTCCTCTCGCACGGGATCCGCGAGTCCGTGCGGGTCCACCTCGTCGTCGCCGACGAGCTGACGGTCAGCTTCGACTCGGACAGCCTCCGCCACCTCCACCCGGACGAGCGCAACGTCGCCGCGCGGATCCGAGACGCGCTCGCCGCGAAGGCGGACGCGATCGGCCACATGCCCGCGGACGTCTCGCCGGGCGTCGAACTCCGCCGGATGGGACTGGAGGCGACGCTGGACCGGCTGCTCGACGCGGGCGGCACCGGCGCGTCCGTCGACCCGACGCTCGTCCAACTCCACGAGGACGGCGACCCCCTCGTCGACGCCGCCCCGCCGACCGATCCCGTGTTCGCTCTCTCCGACCACCGCGACTTCACCGACGGGGAGGAGGAAGTGCTCGCGGAGCGCGCGGAGCGCCGCGTCCGCGTCGGTCCCGAACTGCTCCACGCCGACCACGCGGTCTCGGTCGTCCACAACTGGCTCGACACCGATGGGTACGAGTCCTACTGAGCGCCGGACCACGACCGCGCCGGCGACCGACGACCGGTTCGCGGTCCCGCTTCGGGGCGTCGCCGTCGACTCGGAGACGCGGTGCGCGCACTGGGACGACCCCGTGGACGTGATCGCGCTCCGCTTCGGCTGCTGTGCGACGTACTACCCCTGCGACGCCTGCCACGACGCCGCGGCGGACCACCCGGCCGAGCCCTGGCCCCGCGACCGCTTCGACGAGCCGGCGGTGCTCTGCGGCGTCTGCGGCGCGACCCTCTCGGCCCGCGAATACCTCGACTGTGACGACGACGCCTGTCCGCGGTGCGGCGCCGATTTCAACCCCGGCTGTCGCGAGCACCGGGACCGGTACTTCGAGGCGTGACCCGGCCGTTCGTCGGGAGCCGGCCGGTCGGCGACCCGGAGCCCGCTTCCGACATTCGGAAAGGTTAAAAGAACGAACGGCCTTCTGTCGCATGCGGGCCGGTGGGGTAGCTTGGTATCCTTCGGCCTTCGGGTGGCCGTAACCACGATTCAAATTCGTGCCGGCCCATTTTCACCCCACTTCGCAACGACGAGCGCCAGCGAGGAGTCCGTAGTGCGGTGAAGCTGCCGCCGGGCGAATTCGAATCAGGGAGCAACTCTCCGATTTGCGACCGTGATTCAATATTCGTGCCGGCCCACTTCTCCCGCATTTCACCCAGCTAGCGACCGCCTTCTGGTGGCCGTAACCACGCCCTCGCGAGCGAAGCGAGCGAGGGACGACGAGTCGCACGCCCGGGAAGCGACCGACGGGAGCGACCCGGACCGTCTCGTCCGTATTCGAATTCGCGCCGGCCCACGTCTCCCGCATCCGTCTGTCGACCCCGCAGCGACGCCTCGCCGACCCTGGGCGGCTCGGTCCGCCCGTTTCGAACGCGGTCTCACGCTCCGCTGTCCGAACTCCGGTTTTAACAACCTTCAAGTCCACCGCTAGCCGGATACAACACGAATGAGACTCTTCGCCTCGGCGTCGGACAGACGGCGGGGGATCCTCGCGGTCGTCGCCGTCCTGCTCGCGTTCGTGGGCCTCTACCTCCTCGTCCGGGAGTACTTGGGGTTCATCACGAACGCCGAGGCCCTGCGGGTGTGGCTCCGGCAGTTCGGCGTGCTCGCTCCGCTCGTGTTCATCGCCATCCAAGCCCTCCAAGTGATCGTCGCGCCCATCCCGGGGCAGGTCGTCGCACTCGTCGCCGGCTACCTCTTCGGCCCCTTCTGGGGCACGGTCTACAGCGTCACCGGCGTCCTCATCGGGAGTGCCATCGCCTTCTCGCTCGCGAAGCGGTACGGCCGGTCGTTCGTCGAGGACGTGCTTCACCCGGACGTGGTCGCCCGCTTCGACGAGTTCGTCGACACGGTCGGCGTCCCGGGGCTGTTCGCGTTCGTCATCATCCCCGGCCTCCCCGACGACGCGATCTGCTTTTTAAGCGGTCTCACGAAGTGGAAGCTCCCCACGTTCATCGCCGTGATCAGCGTGGGTCGCCTTCCAGCGTACGTGTTCACCGTCTACGCCGGCGGCCAGCTCGCGAGCGGGCGGTTCCTCTCCGGGTTCGGGCTCATCCTCACGGTCGTCCTCGCTTCCGTGGTCGGTTACTACAAGCAGGAGGCGATCCGCGACGTCCTCGCCCGGGTCGAACCGCGGCTTCCTTTTTAAGAGGTCCCCTGACTGGTCCCGGGTCAACCCCAAGTCCACCGCCGGTCGAGGACGAACCGGTAGACCCCGCTGAGCAAGATGGCGACCGCGTTCGCGATGAGATACAGGATTCCGCCCCACTCCACGAGCGCGTAGAGGACGCCGAGCTGGATCGGGATGGCGGTCCCGCGGACGAGGTTCGTCTTCGCCAGCCCGGAGAGGTACTCGATCGTGCCCGTGTTCTGGCTCGCTTCGAACGTCCACGCGTTGTTGAACACGTACGAGAGAATGATCGTGATCTCGATGGCGACCGCCGCGCCGATCAGGTAGTTGATCCCGGCGGCGTCGACGAACAGCCAGAGCAGCCCCATCTGAATCCCCGCTGTGAACGCGCCGACGGTGACGAACCGGCGCATTTGGACGGCGATCGGTCCGCTGACGAGGTTGCGGAGGATCGCCCGGACCATCACCGATAGCCGAGCGCCTCGAGCCGGGCCTCGAGGTCCTCGTCGACCTCGTCGTCCCCGGCGGCGTCCCCCTCCCGGTCGCGGAGCTCGGCGACGTGGTCCGCGGCGATCGGCGCGAAGCGCTCGGCGACGGCCAGCTCCTCGTCGGTCGGGTCCGCGGACAGGTCCTCCTGCTGGGTCGGGTCCGAGGGACGGTGGTACAGCTCCGTCTCGCCCGTGTCCGCGTTCTCGACGTACGTCCACTCGGCGTCACGGACGCTCACGAGGAGGTCGCCGTCGGCCATCGACCGCGGGATCGGCTGCTCGGTCACCTCCTCGCCGCGGACGGTCACGGAGACGACGGGCTCCTGATCGGGGTCGGCGTCCCCTCGGACCGCGGGCGTCACCGACTCCCCGCGCCACTCCGGCGGCGACTCGACGCCGAGCAGGTCGGCCACGGTCGGCGGGATCGCGTCGAGGCCGACGTGTTCGGAGACGCGCCCGCCGTCCTCGCCGGGGACGTTGACGATGAACGGGACGCGGATCAGCTCGTCGTACAGCTTCGGGTAATGCGCGAGGTGGCCGTGTTCCTGGAACTCCTCGCCGTGGTCGCCCGCGACGACGATCGCGGTCTCGTCGGCGACGCCGGCCGCCTCCAGGGCGTCGAGCAGCCGGCCCACGCTGGCGTCCACCTGTCGCACGGTCGCCTGGTACAGCGTCCGGAGGTCGCGGAGGGTCCGCTCGCCAACCTCGAGTCCGAGGCTCGTGCGGGTGTGCGCGTGGAGCATCCGGTGGGTCCCGACGAGCCCGTCGGACACCTCGCGGATGTACCGCGGCGCCGGGACGTACGGCGTGTGCGTGTCCATGTAGTGGGTCCACAGGAAAAACGGTCCGTCGGCGTCGTCGATGAACTCCGTCGCGGCGTCCTCGACGTCGAACATGCGCGAGGCGTCGAGGAAGGGGCGGTCGTCGCTCTGGCCGCTGACCTTGGACTTGAGTCGGCGGAACGGCGAGGCGAGCAGCTGGATCCACGCTTCGACCGTCGGGTGGGCCGCGAGATACCGGCTGTACCGGCTCGACCCGACGCTGGTGACGAACGGCTCGAACTCGTCGAACCCCTCGGGGTACCCCCAGTGAGACGTGAGGAAGCCGTTGGCGGCGTTGAAGCCGCCGGTTTCGATCCGCGCCTCCGAGAGCACCGAAGCCAGCGTCCGCGCGCCGGTCACGCCGATGTCGTCGTTCCGGGCGAAAACGGGTTCGGACGCGAGGATCGACGGGAACGAAAAGGGCGTCCAGTTTCCGGTCGCGAACGCCCGGTCGAACGTCGTTCCGTCGTCGGCGAGGTCGTCGAGTACCGGCGAGATCCGATCGGTGTCGTACGGTGCTATCGCGTCGGCTCGCAGCGAATCTATCGTGACGAGAACGACGTTCGATACGGTCTCGTCCGCGTGTGAGGTGTCCGGTGCCATGTTATGCGGTGGGTGTCTCCGTCGTCGCGACGCCGCGGGACGGCCCGACCGGTCGGACCGCGAATTTTCGGCGGCCCGACTGGGGCGCGGATCTCCGTTGACGCGGTGAGCCGGCGGCCGGCCCGCGTCTCGTCGAGCCGCGCGTCAGCAACACGAGTATACCCCAGAGAGCGCTTGCCAACGGCTTGAGGATTTCGATCTCGGAGACGGCGGGAGCGTAGCTATTTGCCGCGGGCCCGCGAAGGGGCAGATATGAGCGATGCGACGACCGAGGCGGTCCGCGGCGTCGACGCCCTCGACGCCGACGTCCCGGGCGACGAGATTCCCGAGTCGGTGCCGGCCGAGTCGCGGGCCGTGGAGACGAACGGCGTCCGGCTCCACGTCGTCGAGGCGGGGCCGGAAGACGGGAAGCTGCTCGTCCTACTCCACGGGTTCCCGGAGTTCTGGTACGGCTGGCACGAGGCGATCGCGACGCTCGCCAGCGCCGGGTACCGCGTCGTGGTCCCGGACCAGCGCGGGTACAACCTCTCGGAGAAACCGCCGGCCGTGAGCGACTACCGGATCGACGAGCTCGCCCGCGACGTCGTCGGCATCGTCGACGCGTACGGGCGGGACACCGCCGGCGTCGCCGGCCACGACTGGGGGGCGGCGGTGGGGTGGTGGCTCGCGCTCCACCACGCCGACCGCGTCTCCGAATTCGTCGCCGCGAACGTCCCGCATCCGACCGTCTTCGAGGAGACGCTCCGGAGCTCGTGGGACCAGCGGCTCAAGAGCTGGTACGTGCTCGCGTTCCAGCTCCCGAAGCTCCCCGAGGCGGTCGCCAGCGCGGGCGACTGGCGGCTGGCCGTCCGCGGGCTCCGCGACTCCAGCAACCCCGGCACGTTCGGCGACGAGGACGTTCGTCGCTACCGCCGCGCGTGGAACCGCGAGGGCGCCTTCGAGGCGATGGTGAACTGGTACCGGGCGATCGTTCGAGACCGGCCAACTCCGGAGCACACCCGCGTCGAGGTCCCGACGCTGGTGATCTGGGGCGCGAAGGACCGCTTCCTCACCAAGCGAATGGCCGGCCGGAGCGTGGAGCACTGCACCGACGGTCGGCTGTTGACCCTTGACGCCGCGACGCACTGGGTCGTCCACGAGGAGCCGCACCGGGTCGCGGAGGCGATCGCCGAGCACGCGGACCCGCTCCCGCCCGGCGCGCGCGAGTGACCTCGCCACGGACCTTTTATACCGACGGCCACCACCGTGAGGCATGACGCTCGACAGATACGCGGACGCCGTCGCCGACCTCGACCCCGCGCCGGGCGAGGTGGAGACCGCCGAGCTCGTCGTCACCGACGACGTGCTCGTCAAGGCGTTCGTCCTCGGCCCGGACGCCGCCGTCGACCCGCACGAACACGCCGACTCGACCAACGTCTTCCACGTTATCGAGGGGGAGCCGACGGTCGTCAGAGACGACGCCGAGGAGGCGCTCTCGGCGCCCGCGGTGGTCCCGAACGAGCGCGGCGAGGTCCACGGCGCGCGCAACGAGACCGACGAGCGAGCCGTGCTCACGGCGAGCCTCTGCCCGCTCCCCTGATGGACGGTGAGGTCGACCCCGAGGAGCTCGCGGCGCTTCTCGACGAAGAGGACGGAGCCGACGGCGACGCGGACGGGAGCGAGGACGACGAGGGCGGTCTCCGGATCGTCGACATCCGCGACCGGCGGGCGTTCGACCGCGGCCACCTCCCCGGCAGCGAGTGCGTTCCGTTCCCCGAGCTGACGACCCGCGTCGAGGGCCTGACCGGCGCCTCGCGGATCGTCACCGTCTGCCCGCACGGGATCGCCAGCCGGCAGGCCGCACAGCTGATCGGGAGCTACGCCGGGATCGGGGACGCGCGCGTCGAGAGCCTCCGCGGGGGCGTCGAAGCGTGGCAGCGCGACGTCGGCGAGTTAGAGACGACGGACGGGGAGAGCGGCGAGGCCGGCGAGGCCGACGAGCGCGACGGCGGGACCGACGAAGGGCCCGACGCCCCCTTCTGATCAGGGGCGGCGCCGGCCGAACGTCACGGCGGCGACGATCAGCGCGAGCACGGCGGCGACGGGACCGAACCCGGGGACGCCGTCGTCGGTCGCGCCGGCGACGGGGCCGTTCCGCTCGACGGTGACGGTCGTCGACGCCCCGTCGACCGGGCCGACGACGCTCACGTTCGCTTCCCGATCGCCGCCGATCACGCGGGTGCCTCCCGACTCCCCGAGCGTGACGTTCCGAGCGACGGTCGTTTGGTCGCCGGAATCGAGTCTGACGGGCGCGGTGGCGACCGTCTCCCCGTCGACGCGGAACTCGACGTCGGCGCCCGCGGGGAGCCTCGCGTCGTTTCCGACGGTCGCGGTGACGCGGACCGGGTCGCCGGCGGTCACGCGCTCTGCGGCGGTCGAGACGCCGCGAACCGACGGCGGCGCGGGCTCCGAGACGACGACCGTCAGCCGCTCGCCGGCGACCCGGACCGCGTGTTCGCCGGGCTCCGCGAAGGCGCGCTCGAAGCGCACCGTGGTCTCCGCGCCCGCGTCGACCGTGCCGGTCCGCGTCGCGACCGCGTCGCCGTCGACGGTCAGCGCGAGGTCGTACTCGCCCGCGACGCCGCCGGTGTTGGCGACGTCGACCGCCGCCGCGAGCGTCTCGCCCGCGACGAGTTCCACGGGGCCGCGGGCGACGGGACGGTCGCGGTACTCGCCGGTCGCCCGGACGCCGTCGTCGGCGAGGGCGTAGCCGACCTGCGCCGGCGTCTCGCCGAACGCCTCGGCGTGGGCCCCGCGGTCCCACGTCTCCGCCGTCGCCCGCGTGGTCGTCAGGCGCTCGGCCTCGGCGCGGACCGCCGCCGCGGTCTCGGCGTCGGCCCCCTCGGCCGCGGCCGCCTCGATCGCGTCGAGGATATCCTCGTTGGTGACCGGTCCGTCAGCGGCGTTCAGCTCGCGGAGGACCGTCGCCAGCGAGGCGCTCCCGTCCGTCGCGACGCGGAGCCGACGGTCGATCTCGCCCGCAACGAGCGCCCCCTTCGTGTAGTCCGGGTTCCGCTCCCACGTTCCGGATTCGGCGAGGACGGCGGAGGCGTCGGGGTCGCGCTCGCCGCGCGCCAGCGTCCGCTCGAACTCCTCGAAGTCGGCGGCGCCGCGGTCGAGCGCGAACAGCGCGGCGTAGTAGGTCGCGCTCGCCTCGGTGATCCACCGGCCGCTCGCGTCGGTCCGGTACGCTTGCCGGGTGTGGACGTACTCGTGGGTCCAGACGTCGGTCGCGGTACCCGCCGGCTCCGCGTCCCGGACCCACAAGTCGGCGTCGCCGACCTGGAGCCCGCGGACGCCCCACCCGACGTCGCCGGTGGGCGCCGCCACCGCGAACACCGTCTCGTCGCGCGCGCCGACCTGCAGCGCGGTCGACGCCGACTCGAAGACGCCGAACACCTCCTCGGGAGGCGCTTCGAGGTCGGCCGCCGCGGGGACGATCAGCCGGTAGCGCTGGCCGCCGGCCTCGCGGACGTGCTCCTCGTAGGGGCCGAGGAACGCCATCGCCTGCGATGCGACTCCCTCGCCGTCGACGGCGTTCTCGCGCGTCAGCCGGACCTGTCCGTCGTACCGGCCGGTGTACGACCAGCTCGCTCTCGTCCGCGGCGCCCGGACCAGCGCCCACTCGCCCGCGTCGACGAACCGGTAGGAGCCGCGGGCGCCGAGCGGGCCCGCCTCCTCGACGGTGTCGTTCGCGTCCATCGCGTAGGTGAGCGAGGGGGTCGCCGTCTCCCCGTCCCACGCCCACGTCGATCCGTCGGCGCCGGCGTCGTCGGCCGGCTCGAAGCCGTCGGGCTCGACCGCGGCGTCGTTCGCGCTGAGGAGTGTCACTCGAAGCTCCGTGACGCGGTCGGGGATCTCCGCCCGCGTCGTGACCCCGACCGTTCCGCGTTCGTCGGTCGCGAACAGCTCGTTTCGCAGGCGGATCGCGTCGGAGTCGTCGGCCTGAGCCGTCCGAGCGGCTCGGTCGGCGGCGGACGAGACGCTCTCGCCCCCGTCGAGCGACGCGGGACCGACCGATCCGTGGGAGACGTGCTCGGCAGCGCCCGCACGCTCCCCGACCGCCGCGCTCCCGGCGGCCGGCAGCGCGGCCGCGAGCAGCATCGCGACGAGGAGGACGGCGAGAACAGACCGAACCGCGGGATCCGACCCCGACCGTGTCATGGATCCACCACCGTGCGACGCCGACAAATGCCTGTTCCTCTCGGCGGGAACCCGCGTCGCTCCCGAGCCCGGACGCGAGACATAAAAAAAGCCGATCGACGAGGGGGGGAGAGGGAGCGTGTGTCGTCCCTCCACGCCATAATTCGCCTTCGAGAGACATAGTTATAATCCGCATACCACCGGTCGCGGCGGACTCGCGTCCGCGTCCACGGACCGCGTCAGATCCCGTGGATCCGGGCGGTCCAGAAGTCGCGGAAGGCGTCTTCGAGGGCGGCCTTCGGCTTCCCGGTCGCGTCCGAGACGTCGGTGACGTCGGCGTGGTCGCGCACCTCGCCGAGCACGCTCCGCTCGCCGACGAGGATCACGCGGTCGACGTCGTCCGCGTCGGCGACGGCGGCCAGCTCGCGGCTCGCCTTCTTCAGGTGGTCGGCGATCTGTCCCCCGCGGCGGCGCTCGAAGCGCCCCTGCGAGAAGCCGCCCTTCGAGTGGGCCTCCTTCACGTCGGAGGTGAACCCCTCGAAGGCGACGCGCTCGGTCCCCTCGTACGTGCCCATCGCGAACGTGTCGGAGCGGACCACGGCGAAGGCGAACCGGCCGGTCGGGCGGAACCACGTCTCCTCCAGTCGGAAGGCGTCGTCCCACCGGTCGAAGGGCTCGGGCGCGATCGGGGGCGCGATCGCCGCGCTCACGGCGCCCGAGTCGTCGGCGAGGACGACCGCGGGCGCGGCCCGTCGGACGAGTCGGGCTCGGTCACCGAACCAGTCGGAGACGCTCGTCGGCACCGCGTCGTCGCTCGGGACGAAGGCCGTGAGCAGCCCCTCCGGGTCGTCGCTCTCGACCGCCCGAAACCGGTCGAGGAGATCGGTCAGGCGGTCGCCGCGGGCGTCGCTCACGCGCCGGAACTCGACGGACGCCTCCGCGCCCTCCGTCCGACTCAGTCGCTCCTCCAGCGACTCGATCCGGTGTTCGAGCTCGTTGACGCGCTCCTCGGCGCGCTGGCGGTCGGCGACCGCGTCCGAGCGGCGCTCTTCCTCGGCCTCGGCCCGGCGTTCGAGGTGGCGCTTCTCCTCCTCCAACTCCGCGATCTTCTCCTTCAGCTCGGCGCGCCCGAGCAGCCTGTCGATCATACCCGAACGGCGACCCCCGGCGACCTAAAAGGTGCGTCTGTGGCGGGGTAGTCGCGGAATGACTTATAAATAACTGCGGTGGCGCGCCCCGGTGAGCGGCCCGGAGGGCCGCGAACCGCCGGTGCGAAGGGAGTCGGTCGCCCGAGGGGCGACCGACGAGGCTGGGGACGTGCAGGTGCGGGTCGCTGTGCGGTCGGTGGGATCAAAGGGGCAGTCGCGAAGACGGGCGGCGAGTAAAAGCAACGCAGGGAGCGAGTGAAACGGCGACTGAGGAGCGCAACGAAGCGTCAGCGCCGTCGTCCGCGACTGGGGCCCTGGAGTTGTTTCCCGCCGATCGCGCGGTCGATATTTATAAAACACTAACTGGAGGCAGAACGCCCACAGAAACGGAATCGCAGAACCCGCCCTTCTCGTATCCACGCGTTCACGGTGGCTCCAGCCTCCAGCCGCACAGCGCCTCCGCCCGATCCGCGACGCAGCAGGACTTTTCCGGTCGGGGTCTCGTCGCGAACTTCGTCGGGGGGGAGCGGCGACGTCCCGCTCGCAACGTCGTCCGTCCGCGCGACGCGGATGTGACCGGCGCCGACCCTTCATCACGAGCGGCGCGTCGGTCGCTCTACCCTCGCCCCGTCCGCGTAGAGCTTGCTCGTATGAACCTGCTCGTGGTCCGGCCCGCCGGATGACGGCGCGGTGCCGTCGTGGGGGCTCGACGTACAGTTCCAATGTAAGCCGCTGGAAAAATCGCCGACATGCAGCGTGATAACTCTGGCAAGGTATATACAAAGCGTTACCGGCGCGTGAGTGACGTTGATACATGACGCCCCGCGCACAGGCCGTCTAAAATCGGAGCCCGGCGGCCGGCCGTTACGCGCCGTCCGACCGCGCGCGGACCTCGTGAGGCCGAAGCCGTACCGGAGCCGGTTGGCGAGCGTCCCGAGAGAAACGCGCCCTCCGTGTCCGCGAGTCGTACGCTCGGCGAGCCCTGGTAGATGAGCGGGACGGGACCTCCCTGGTTCGAGCGCCTTCCTCGACCCGTCCACCGTGCCGGTCGACCGCGGCGACGCGGTCGGCGACGTCGCCCAAGTCGGACCCTCCCTCGCGAACGCCCTCCTCGCAACAGCTCCAAGGAGCCACGAACGGATTGACGGCGCCGTTGTTCCACGTCCGAGCGACGACTCCAATTGTCGAGGTCGCTACCCGCCCTCGGCGAGCAGCTCGAACCCTCGCGTACGCAACTGCATCAGCGCGTATCCCGCGTTGTGGACCATCCTGTCACGTGTGAGCCCGGACCCGACGACAATCCGGTCGTGGCCGTCCGGCCCGGTGCGAGCCGCGTCGAAGACGGGGGGCCCAGCGCCTCGTAGGGCACCAATCGGGCCGCCGATTCATCAGCGAGAAGCCCGCCTCAGGCGCTGCGGGCGCCGGACCGTGCCGCCAGTCGAGTAGGCGGCGTCAGTCTCCTCCGGCGCGCCGGAGACTCGTGGACGGGAGTTGCCGCCGTCGCGAACACGTCGTCGCCGTCGGGTGCGCTCCAGGTCCGCGAGGGTGGCCGTCGACGCGCGTCGCCGGCGGGCACCATCAAGCCAGATCCGCTTCTTCCTCCCGGCCGGCGCAGAGGTCGGCGACCGAGTCCGCGGCGTACGCGCCCGCTCGCGCCGTCGCGGTCGCTCCGCGAGAGGTCGAACGCGACCGAAACAACGTCGGACCCGCCGCAGCGACCGGTTAACGACCGATCTGCCCAATCGCCCGAGTCCGATGAGCCGAGTTCACATGCGCGAGGGGTTGGGACCGCCCCGCGTAGGGTTTTCGTTCGGGCCGCCCGGCGCGCGAGCGACCGCGCGAACCCCACAACCGTTTTTGCTCGCGCCCGAGAGCCGCGCACATGGGAGCGTTCCGAGAACGAGCTCGACTGGACGGAGACGGACGCGAGAAGACCCGGTTTGGCGGAAGCAGCTCGCCAGGCGGCCGGCGCGAGGGGACTCGGCCTGTAGCCCTACGAGCTCCCCGCCGGGGGGGGGGGGGAAGTCGTGCCGTACCACTAAGCCGCCAACGAGGAGGCGTCCTACGTTCGGGGGGAGGGCCTCCCGGCACGGCGGCGAGACGGAAGCGATCGAGGAGGGCGAACACGTGCGTTCGCGGCCGACGAGTCGGCGCGCAAACGGCGTCGTCAACCGATAGCGACGAGCCGGTGGGACCTGCGCTGTCGAGATGACCGAGCCCCGAACGTGGACGGTGTTATCCGATTCCGGTACATTCGGGTCTACGTCGGCTCGCCCGAAGGGCCGGCCGGCGAGGGCGCTCGTTTGAGGGGTACTACGAGACGACGGCGACGTCCGACTCACTGGGAGATGTAGCGGTG
>NZ_NHOX01000027.1:0-113204 GCF_002252745.1 Halorubrum sp. Ib24
CATAGACCACTCGATCTTTTGACCGCCTCACCCTTCGACCTTATCTCAACACCGCCGACGCCGAGACTGGTAGTGGTGGGTCTGATGAGAGTGAGTGATCAGGGTGTGTATTTGTTCCCAAGCAGACAATACACTGCTGGTGTATAGTGGTAGATAGGTGATTATGTATGGATAGTTCTCGGCGGGCGTTGCTTGCTGGCGTGAGTGCGGGAGTGTTCGGGTTGGCGGGGTGTCTCGGGAGTGATGGGTGTACACCGATGCCACCCACGGATATTGAGAGTGAAGTGCAGTTACATCAAGTTGCGTTGGACGGGACGCAGTATCAGATTGAGGTGTTGCGAGACGATGAGCAGAAGCGGCGTGGGCTGCAGCTTGCTGGTGCGCTTGAACAGGCTGGCATGAGTGTGACGACGTCAGATGTGTGGTCGTCGGGTAGTGGTGGGGCACGCTGGAACTTGTGGGCGTACGGAACGCTTTCTGAGCAAGATGTGCAGGCGTATATCGACGAGTATGATGTGGATGCGGTGGTGACGGCTCGCAGTGAACCGCCTCGTGGCAGTCATATCATTACAGATTCGCCGTTTGCGACGCCAGGGAGATGGTTCAGTTCAGGCGGTGAGTTCGCACACCGGGAAGCGATTTGGAGTGGGCTGACGGACCGACTACGTCCATTTGAGTTATACAATATCCAAAGTGGGAGTGATTGTATTGCGTTCTATCAAGATCCGACGAGAAACTATGGAGCATACATTCAGGAGTTGGTTGAGCGTCGTGGGCACGTTAATTTGGCTGCTGACGGAGTATCACCGAGTGAGAGCGACCGAGATACGCCACGGTTGAGACCGGGACGGCTTGTTGAACCAAGAAACGCACCAGCAGGGGAGGTGTATCATGACCCGTCCGAGCTCGGGTTTACCGAATACGCTGTCAACGCTGTCGACACACAGGAGTGGGAGCTACATTGGGAGACGCCCTGGGAGTCGGCACCGACGCATATACAAATCACGGGAGAGTTCTTAGGGACCGGGTTACCGGAGCTTGTCGGGTGGTATCAAGAGCAGTTCGACGACACACCAACAACGATTACGCTCCGTGTTGATCAGCATCGGGTTGTAAGCGAACGGCTAGCGTCGCTTGTTGAGAATCCCTCACGGCCGGACACGTACGGTGAAAGTGACGGGGTGGATTCGACAGTGTTGCCGCGTGTTCCTGTAGAGACAGCAGCACTGATAGCGACGTATCTGGCTGCGCCATATGATATCGCGTTGGGGTCAGCACTTACCGTAGCAACCGGATAATATCCAATTAATAAGAACTTGTATGGGTCAGTTGAAATACAACTCTTTCAATCCTTAATTGTTCTCGCTGTGTTCTTAGCCATCGTTATTGGTGGCGCATTAATCCCATACTTCGGGCAATCTTTCTAGTTTCCTACCGTTTAGGATCCGATCTAACTCATTATCAGTTCCCGTACACACAAATAAGTGGCTGTCTCTGTTGTAATACTCAAATTATAATTTCTTGGCCCAGTCGCAGTCAACCTAAGTAACTACATATAATGCTAAAATAATATAGAATCAGTAACGTTAGTATTTATTGAGGGGTTAAATTTGTATCCTTACAGTCTGGGCATCGGTACTTCCCACTGTATGTGCTCGGAGAGTTGAATTCATGGCCGTTTGAGCACCGTCCACCGTTCTCGATCCCTCCTGTCTCTGGGGTAAGTGCCGTGTCCTTACAGTCAGGACACCGGTACTTTCCTGAATAGGTACCCGGTTCATAGAAATAATGTCCATTAGAACACCGTCCGCCATTCTCAATTCCGTCAGTACGTGGAGTTAGGCTGGTGTCTTTACAATCAGGACACCGGTACTTTCCTGAATAGGTACCTGGCTCGTAGAAGTAGTGTCCGTTCGAACATCGCCCGCCGCTCTCAATTCCATCCGTTTGAGGGGTCAGGTTTGTATCCTTACAGTCGGGACACCGGTACTTTCCTGAATAGGTACCCGGTTCGTAGAAGTAGTGTCCGTTCGAACACCGCCCACCGTCCTCAATTCCATCCGTTTGAGGGGTCAGGTTCGTGTCTTTACAGTCGGGACACCGATATTTTCCTGAATAGGTACATCGCTCCATAGAAATAATGTCCATTTGGAACTACCGTCCACCATTCCAATCCGCCTGTGCTGCGGGCTTAGGTTTGTTCCTTACAGTCTGGACACCGGTATCTCATTATATTCGTTCGGATTCATAAAAATAGTTCCGTTCGAACAAGCCGCCGTTCTGGTAGCTTCCCTACATTAATACTTATGAATGCATCCATAAAATTTATACGGATTTTTGCCCTGACACATTTAGTACTCATCGACCAGACAGATGAAGACATACCCAGAAGAATAAGATCTCAAAGGAGCCGAGAATACACGCCCATAGCATACACCTCGTCGAATTATTTGTTGAACGCTGAAGCTTAGCTTAGGATCTAATCCTGTATAAGTTGTCATATATACACTAAATGATATTTACTCGAAACGATTCGAAGTGAGTCATTTTATCAAACCGCCCGATTACGAAGCGATGAAATAGAACGCAACCGCGTGGACACGTATCTCAACGAAGCGTTAGAGGCTGATGACCCATCGGGGAAAGACTGCCACTCCGACAAGCGAAGCAGCTGCTAAGTGCTGTCGAGGACGAAGAGCAGTCTGAACCGATCCTCAATACCTCTTCGAGACCTCTGAATCAGAGTTGAGCGCTTAGAGCTACGTTTTCAAGGCTCGATTCATCGCTCTCGTTTGGGTGGAGTGTTCTGACGCCTGCGACGGTGGCAGGTATTCTTGCCCCGAGACTGACGCAAATAACACTGACTAACTGAGAGATTCTGACATCGATATTTCGCCCGCTTCCACCACTGTGTCTACAGGCCATGAGTTGATCGAGTTCGGCGTCCCGATCAACGAATCGTTCGGAACTGTTAATCCTCGCTCCACGCAGATAGAACTCACAATTTCAGAAATTACGATTTCTAACTGTTGTTCAACTACGCGCCTCCCACACGGGATCACGCTCAACCGAGGACGAGGCGCATGCGTGGCTCACCAAATTGACGCGTTTTGAATTTTTACCCGGGAATAACCCGGTATGTAGCACCGTACGAAGTCGGATTTGTCATCGACGAGGACGATGGATCAGAAACGACGCTCCGATACGTCGATGAGGTTCGTCGCAACGTTGACGCCTTCCAGGTGTTGATCGGTGGTGATCCCGCACCGACCCAACCCGTCGATGAGACTGACCGACTAGTGAAGAAACGCTGTCACTCGGTTATCCGGCTGCCGGTACAACCGTGGCTGTCGAGTGGACTGCCGGTGATCTCGCCTACTCCCGCAGTTGTCGTTGCTGCCGCTACCGAGTGATCACTCGTGTTTGGGTCTGTCGGCGACAATACCTCCGCTCTTCCACCAGGTCGACGGCCGTGTTATCAAGCACTGAATCAGCAAATCCCCAGAGCAAAAGCTTGACACAATTCCTGAGGCGGCCGATCTCACAGCGTAAGGCCGGCAACTTGAGACGGTGAATAATAGCTCGATGAACAGACATACTTCGCAATTGGTGGTTCCTGACAGTCACTAATTTCTTGTCACGGTATCTGGTAGATACGGGTACACTGATGTCTGATCTGTATGATGCGATTGGGACGTTAGCATCGGCAGCCCACGCGAATGGAGACGAAATTGATGAGAACACCTACCCCAGCGACGACGACAACGCCCGGCACGGACTGGACGTGTTCGCCGACGGCCACTACGTTATGTTCCGCGCTGTCCCGAACGAACCGCGGTTCACCATCGGGTGTCCATACACATTCGTCTCCCGACTACAATCCCAGTACACCGCAGACGAACTCTCTGAACGCGCCGACGTCAATTTCGTCTCGCTAGCGAGCGACCAACAAGAACAGGTAATCAACCAGACGATCCAAACGGATCTGCAAGTCGCCGAAGAGCACGAAAACGAATTCAAAACTACGGTCACAGACGAACTCGGCCCCGGCTCACCAGACGTGATTCGACTCGAATACGGCGAACAGAATCGTTGGAACGGCGTTTTAGTCCGCGACCGCGTGTTCCCGCAACGCACAGACTTCGGACACCCGGAATACCGCGACGCAATAGACCAGATCAGGCAAACAAAAATGACCGTCGCCGAACTCCTCTCATCCACCATCCCCCCGCTGAACGATGACAACGAAGATCACACCTCCCCTTCAGCAACCCAGACCAAAGAAGATGCTCGACCAATCGGGTTCCAATAACCCGTCTACTGACAGGCACTCCACCCGGCAAGCGTGGCAAACTTGTACATCTGGGCGGGCTCGGTGGTTTCGTTCTACAGTTCCGGACACACACCATTGTATCTGGAACGATAGAAACGAACATATAGATTCAAAATCAACCAGTGATTCGGTGACACCCTCGCCCACCTTGGCGCAGAAGTCGTTCGCTTCGCCCGCGACCAGCACGGCAGTGTCACGGCTGCACTTGCCGAGTTCGACACCTAGACCGGTAGTCGAACACGGTTCACCGAGCTCGCCCTGCGATGGGCACAGCTCGCATGCTCAGTCGCCATCCAATACCAGCCGGCTCGGCTGATCATCACCGTGCCCAAACGCCTCCACCAACAGAGAACCCGTAACGCGACACTCGCCGACGTAACACTCCAAACCACATACACATCAACTAACCACTCTTTATCAAAGTGGTCATCACTCGGCAGCGCCGCAAAGACGTGCTCACCACAGACGGCGACTTCAGCGAGTCCATGCCGACCGATCCAAGTGTATAACCCCAGCATGCACTTCCGAATCAAATACCAGCTCTACAAACGCGGAATCCTCACTATCGGTGGTACAGATGATAAAAAATCAAGCTACTGAGTAACAAGTGGCCGTTAGAGTTACCGGTTGATGTCGCGCGGTGATATAATGATTCAGCCTCTAATTCGTATTTTAAATCACTATTTATGATCAAAAAAACTTCCAGATATATACGAAATATTCGCAATTCAATACTACGATGGTACTGCTGAACAGCTTATACATCAAAACGGTGCTACTCAGATGACAAACGAAGTGCTCAGATCCCAGTACCGTTCCCTCGGAAGCGGTCGATACTGCGGTACTCATATAGTTCAAACGTCGCTGAATGATGCGTACCGAGAGTGAACCGCCGACGTTTATTTTCTTTATGATTTGAGACTTCGCGGTTGCGTCAAGAGCAATACCGATCACAGCCGGCGTTTGATATCGCTTCAGGGTATGTCGAGTACGAAACTTATTACTAGAGTGAATGTTTGTTTGCTTACATCCAGATGGTCGGAGTTCAGGAACAAGATGAAACGAAGCTTCTGCATATCAGCGATACTCATCTCGGCTACGTCGCTTACGGACAAACACGTCGAGCGGAAGACTTCGAGCAGGCGTTCATCGAAGCGATCGATATAGCGATCGACCAGGATGTTGACGGTGTCGTTCACACCGGCGATATCACACACGAATCGGCCCCTAACGGAGAGTTACCACAGAGCGTTATTTCGTCGTTAGAAGAACTATCCGCCGCCGGCATCTCGTTTTATTTTGTTCTTGGAAACCACGATATCACGCCAGCAGGGCACCCGCAAGGCTGGGCAGAGTCACTTGTCGCCGCTGACCTCGGACTCCACCTCGGCCGGGAGCCGAGAGCCTGTAGGAATGTGAGTCTATACGGGTTAGACTACCACGACAACGAGTGGTGGGAGTCACCCGACCTCACATTCGACTTGCCAGGAACCGACACCACCCCGATCTTAGCGCTTCACCAGTCGGTCACGCCACCCCGACGCCCGGAGTACAGCGAGACAACGCTGTACGCGCTCCAACGCGACTCGAACGTGTCGTTCGATCTCGCATTGCTCGGGCACTCCCACTACACAACCAAGTATGATGACGAGGTACTCTCAGCACACTACACCGGGGCGACAGAACGTACTACGCGAAGCTATCGAACGGACACCCCTGTCGTCGCGGAATTCTACGTCACCAGCACGGGAATCACTACCCAAACACACGCACTAGACGTTCGACCGTTCCAAACGTTCTGCGTCTCGCTCCCGCCAGGCTCATCGATAGATCAGATCGGCAGCGACCTCGATCAGTTCGACGTGGCTGGGGCGGTCGTAACGATCTACACTGACGATCACACCGACCGGCAGACCATCGAGTCGCTGTTCGAAACGGCTGGCGCGTTCGACGCTCGTGCCTGGTCGTGGGACGGCGATCGGGACCTTCCACCTGGTGTCACGGAAGTGCCGCGGAACCACTCTATCGATGCTCTGCTTGATGTGGCCACATCGGAGATCGGAGCAGGTGCCGAGACCGCTGAAACAGTCGGCGAAACCAGTGGCGAGCAAAATACACCGGAGGGAGAAACGGCAGCGAACACGTCAACGACCGGTTCGCTGGTTCATCTCGGCACCGTCGATCTCGGCCGGGAACCACTTACTGACGCAACGTCCGGGCGGATCGGAACGGCGTTTGAAAACGTCGTTACGACAGCCATCGAGGCGGGCGTCAACGCGGTAGTGCTGACCGGACGGCTCTTTGTACCTGACCCTTCAGAGTCCGTGATCGAGCGGTGCCACACCCAGCTATCCCGTCTCGCTGCCGCAGACATTCCGTTACTGTACACACTACCCACCGAAAATGAGGCGGTTACAACGCTTGAGGACGACGGCCTCCTCCATCGACTCACACCGACTGCAACCGATGTAGGTCCGCTATCGATCTACGGTGCAGCAGCAGATACCTTCCATCAGGACCTCGTTCAGATACAGCCGGACAACGATCACGGGTTCGGGGTCATCGCGTCCACGGCCACCGTGAGCCCCCCCGGTCCGGCCGACACCGCTGACTGGAACTTGACACAAATCGGGCCCCTGATCGGTGACGAGACCGCCGCGTTACTATTGGGAAGTGGAGCCCCGAATCACCAACTAGACGGCGATCGGGTGCTCGCGTACAGCGGCGATCTAGCGCCGCCGCTCGATCAGGATTGCTTCGCTGACCAGTGGCATTCCGGTGGTTACACCGTGATATCGTTCGATTCCACCGGTGTACCGGCGGTGGACGAGCGGGATCTCTCTGGACCGTCCGTGGTAACCCGAACACTCGAATTCCGAGAATCACCGGCGTATGACGATGTGTGGGACCGGCTTGATGACCTCGCACTTGAGGGTTCACACGTCCGACTACGCGTTCACGGGGTCGGTCCAGCACTGCGAACACGAATCACGCGGCGCATCCAGCGGATCGCAGCCAGCGTGATTATCTGGGGGGACGACGAGGCCGTTGTCGACGGCGAGACAGTCCATGCACCAGGAACCGATCGTAACGCAGTGACGGACGAACGCACCGCCGACACCACCCACACGTTCGGCATCACCGACGAGGTCGCCTTTTCAGATTCACCGACTGAAACACCCCCAGCGGGAACTGAGCTGCGTGACAGCGGCGCCGCATCGATCATCGATCGTGACGAGAACCAGTGTGGTTTCGTCCTCGATATCGATGCGTGGTGTGCCGCCGGAGACGACCGGACGAGTAACGTCCACCGGCGATCACTGTACGGTGGGAAGTGGTACTGTCCGCACGACTGCGAAGACGGCAACGAGACCTGTATCTTTCACACCCCACGTAGCGCGACGGACGAGACGCTCGAACGAAAACGGTTCTACGAAACGCTTGAAGAAGCAGTCACGCGCTACGACCTGCAATTCTACGGCGCCTCACTGACCGCGATCACGACATCCGGACACGACCTCACATCATCGCACCGCTATCCAATCGATCTTCAACACGCGACGATCGATCGAGTCTCCATCACCGATACACGGATACAACAACCAATCCGGTTCGACAGGTCGACCATCGACGGCGCCATCTACCTCGACAACGCACAACTCGACGACCAACTGTCGCTCGTCCACGCCACTGTCGACGGGACAGTCACGATCAAACGCTCAACGTTATCCGGTCGACCGCGCTTCGGGCACGGTCACTTCACCGGGAAAACCACGATCTCACAATCCGAGTTCGACCACGGATTCGCGCTCGGTGAAGCGACATTCACCGCTCCAGTTCATTTTTCGAACTGCACGGTATCCGGCCACGCAACCGGGTACGAAACAACATTTCACCAAGACCTCAGACTCAACCGAACCACGTTCACGCTCGAATGCCGATTCGACGGTGCAACATTCCACAGCGACGTATCCGTCAATCAATCACGATTCAACCAACTGTTTGGACTCCGAAACACCACCGTAACAGAAGCCCTCACTGTCCGCCGATCAACGCTCGCTGGTCCATTTGAAATAACGGATGCCAGTCTCACCACCGTCGCACTTACAGACAGCACTTGTCAAAACATCGTGGAGTGCGCACGGTCACGCATCGACCAGTTCGACTGGTCACACGTCACAGTAACCGGGCAAACCCGATTCACAGCTACCACGTTCGGACACCTATCACTCACGGACGTCACCTTCGAAGATAACGTGCGACTCCTCGGTGACAGTCCAGGACCGAGCGCAACCCCAGCAACAGTGCACGGCGCCTGCAGTATCTCACACTCTATTTTCCACCGCCCAGTCAAAATCGAAGACGCCGGGTTCGCCGACGAGTGCAGTTTCTCAACATGTACCTTCCACGGTGACATCGAGTTCGACTCCGTGACCGTCCGCGCAGACCTGGCGTTTACCGACTCAACCGTAAACGGCCGACTTGACCTTGACGGCGTTCTCGACGGCGCGCTCTCACTCACTGCAATCACCTGCACCGACCAAATCTCGCTACAAGGAGTCGAGGCCGTCCAAGGCCGTTGCACCGCCCGACACGCGACCGTCACCGGGCAACTCGCACTCACCGACACGCGCTTCGAAGCCGGTATCGACCTGCGAGACGCCCGCGTCACCGGTGACACCAACCTCGAAGCGATCGACAGTCACGGCCCACTAACAGGTGACAACGCCGCGTTCGACGGCGAAGTAACCCTCGCAGGATCAACGATCACCGACACGGTCTCGTTCACCGCAGCGACGTTCGGCGATGTCGCTCGGTTCACACAGATTGACCAGCAAAACCAAGCCGACGTCTCGTTCGAGGACGCGCGCTTCCACGCGGCCGCACGGTTCATCGGCGCATCAATCACTGGGAATCTTAGCTTCGAACAGGCTCGCGTCAGCGGCCCCGCGCGCCGCGACGGGATCGAATGCGGCGGAGACGCAGTCTTCGCCGGTGCTGAATTCGACGAAGCAGCTCAGTTCTTCCACGCCACGATCGATGCCCGCCTCGACGCTGACACCACCGCGTTTCACGAGACCGCTAACTTCGACGATGCAGCGGTCGGAGACGCAGTGACGTTCACGCAAGCCGTCTTCGAGCATAACGCGTCATTCGAGAACATCACCGTTGCCGGCCGACTCGTCTTCGATGATACGCAATTCGACGCCTCGATACGCACCGCCGGTGCAACAGTCTCCGGAACGCTGTCTGCAACGCGAATCTCAGTCGATGGCACAGCCACATTCGACGACACCACGGTCACCGGCCAGTGTCGATTCGACCGCGCAACCTTCCACGAAACGGTGTCATTCGCCGACGCGACATTGGAGGAAGGCTGCGTGTTCGACGAAGCAACGATCGACGAAAGCGCCGATTTCAACGAGATAACCGTGACAGGCGGCACAGCAACGTTCACTACGCTTGAACTGAACGGACCGGCAACGTTCAACGACGTGACCGTCACCGATGATTTTGACATGACGGGCGCGACGGTCACCGACCGCTGCACATTCACCGACATGCGTGTCGGCGGCACTGCCAGTTTCACTGAAGCACACTTCGAGGACGTCACAACACTGACCGCAGCGACGTTCGAGGAACCCGCATCGTTTGACGACGCCGCATTTACCGCCGCCGTGTACTTCGACCGTACCACGTTCGTCGCTGGCGCCACATTCTGCGATGCCACACTCGCAGCCCCGCATTTCACCCACGCACACGGTAAGGACGTCGAAATCAACTGTTACGGCGCAACACTGACCGGCGGCGAAATCGTTCACGCCGCCGACGCCGGCGTCACCTACAACCTCACCAAAGCAACACTCGGTCCCATCAGGATCCGCGGCCCCGATGAACACCCTCCTGATTACAGCGCGTTCCGGCTCGTCGAAACCCGTTTCGACGGGTTCGAATTCGCCGAGCACACCACGTTACGAGATCCCAACGCTCGCCTCGAAGTGTACACTGGCGACGCCGCCACCCCGACGGCATCACAGTTAGAAACCACGTATCTCAACGCAAAAAACGGCGCCGCCCAAGTCGGGGATTCACTCTCTGAAGGCACGTTCTTCGTCCGCGAGTTACGACACCGCGGACGCACCCACCGCGAAGCCAACCGGAGACGTCGCTGGGTCGGAAATCGAGTGCTTCGTCACACGGCAAACTACGGACAGTCACCCATGCGCGTCGTCGGCACATCCTTCGCCGTCATCGGCATCTTCGGCGCCGTATTCGCAACCGTCCCGTTCGTCGCCCCGAGCGTCGGAGGCAACCACAGTGCCCTGTACACACATCCACTCGGCCCGTGGCTGCTCAGCTTTGAAGCTTTCACCACACTCGTGTTCGGCGGGGTGAGCGTCACCTCAATCTGGACGCGGTTCCTCGGCGCGGTCGAAGGCTTCTTTGGCGCCTTCCTCATCGCGTTGTACCTTTACGCCCTCACACAGTCAATCGACCGCTGAACTCTCCTACGGGTTCGACAGTTCCTTGTAATTATTCCGAATCGTCACTTCCGACGTGTTCGCAGCCTCCGCAACCTGCTGTTGCGTGAACTTCTCGTTTTCGTGGTGTAATCCAGCAGCGTACACCGCCGCGGCGGCCGTCGACAACGGACTCGACCCGCTCCCAGTACTAGACGCTTGAACGGCAATCTCCCGCGCATCCGACACAATCGACGCACTCGGTTCAACACCGAGCGCATGAATCAAGTACGGGATGTACTTTTGCGGCGGAATAAGCATAAGCGTCGGATCGAGACCGAGTTCAGCAACCATTCGCCGCTCTTTATCCGCGATCTCTTTCGTCGACACCTCGCCATCTGACGCCGCTTCGATCGCAGCCAACGGGCGATGCTCCTCCTCAATCAACGTAGCCAGTCGCACTGACGCCGCCGCCGTCACGAGCTTTGATTTCCCGCGAATCAAATCATGCTGCATCGCGTCCGCATACAACTCCCCAGCACAGTAACACACCGCAGCTGACACAGTCAGATTATTCGCAAGATCGACAAGCGCCGTGGTAATCTCGATCGCCGTCCGCTCACCGTGATCCAACTCAACATGTTCCTCCGCGGTCGGCACACGGTACCCGCCGTTTACGATCCGCTGCAGCAAATCCGTGTCGAGCGGCGCATCTCCGTCCCAATCGATCTCTCTGTGCTTACCGTCCGAAACCGCAGCCGCCTCATCGACACTCGCCGGAGGCACATCCTCAATATCCGTATCAGCAGCCGATGACTCAACACTACTCCCCGGCTCGTTCTCACCACCGAGTGTCTCACCAGGAGTCTCTGTGTCCTCATCGACCGCATCTGTAGACGACCCCACACACTGTGACGGCCGATCAGCCTTTGAAGAATCACGTGACTTTGCCTCACCACCCTCAGACTCCGTCGATGTATCAGGTGTCGCCGCAACTTCTGACGATTCAGCACCAGTACTCAATGCATCTCCAGGATTTTCAATCGGCTCAAGCCCGTTAAGAGAGACGAACAACATGTCCGACCCGTCACCAGCAGCCCACTTACACGACGTCACCGTCACGTCAGCCTCAACCCATTCCCTCGTTCCCAAGATCTCCTCAAGCTCGTTTGTGTCTCCAGAGACAAACAACCGGCACTCGCTATCCGACGGAACTATTCGCCCCTCAGCAGTACGCGTGATACGGAGCGTGAGACGGTCCCCGTTAGCGACAGTTGACGGCAAAAGATCCATTCGATACTCTGGAAGACGACAGCCTCCCTGTTGTGCGTTTCGCTAACCAGTTTCCAACCGATCACCATCCAACCCATGACACAACACGCGTTGACGCCCCGTGTGAAGCCACATCCACCAACCAACCATTCGCCGTCAAAGTGTTCTTAACCCACAGTCGACGAGAGGACATTCTCATCGCAGACGGAGATATTGACCAGTCCCTGCTCGGTTACTCGACAATCTACAAATCCGGGATCCACTTCCAATTCAAATACCAACTCTACCACCTCAAAATCCTCACCACCGGCGGCACCGACAACAAAAGCAAGGTGTTGAGCAACACGTGGCGGTTAGAGCAAGCGGTTGGTGGCGTATCTGAGCTGTACTGACTCACGAGAGAATTCCAAATATAGAGATGTTTGACTTCATTAAAATCCACAGTAAGTGACACGAGTACGGTGATTAACTCAATTACGTGGGATTGCCCTGGACGCGATCAACGAGCTTGAATCAACTGGGACAGGTAACTCCACGCCAATCTTCAACGATTTACGAGAATATTGTATCACTCTGAGCTGATAACGTTTTGAATTTCTTGTTCGATTATAGATATTATCTCATCTTGATCGGATTCTTGCTTTTGATTTCCCTGCTCAGACACAGTAGTTGGATCTGATTTATCCTCCGCTAGTTGCGGTTCAGTAGGTTTTTTTCGAGATACATCAACCTCGGCGGTATCAATACGTACAGCACTAATATCGTCGGCTAAAAGGAGTCTCTGTCTCGGACGACCGACCTCAACTGGGACCTTTTCCGTATAGATTACACCATCTGTTTCTAACGCCGTTTTCCGCCTCGAAATAGTTGCCTTGCTTGCGACACCCGTCTCCTCGGCCCACTTTCCTAAATCGTAACTGAGAGCTCCACTCTGGGCCGCAGCTATTAGTGCCACCGACACAGCATCAAGTGAATCCATCTCCTCAAGTTTGGCCGCTTCAATAAGATGTTCAAATTCGGAACGGGTTTGCAAGCCGACAATAGATTCGAGTTTTGCGAGAAGTTCTGACCAAACAGGAGTATCTATATCAACACGAGATGCAGATTCAAGAAGTGATTCGAACTCGTCAGTGAGAATTGATCCGATCTCGTCATCAGAGAGCTTAACGAACCTCCTAACACTACCCATTCGAACATAGTAGTGTGCTTGGTTCCCGTCGATAACAGTAGTTGGTAACGAGGGCTCCTCAGTCAAGTAGAGGGTCGCGTTGTGTTGTTCAAGTATCTCTTTAAGCTTCGAATTTAAAGGAAATGACCTTCTAAGATTATCAGCAGTTGTCTTCGACACCAAAATCTCCATGCCGCTCAAATCAGACGTAATAAGCCACTCAGCAAATTCTGCCACAGAAATGTCATTCGAGATCACTATTTTCACCCCGTCTGATCCGTCGACTGATATCGTATCCATAGTGAATAACAATACCTCAACGTAACTGTATAAAATGCTCTATTGGACCCATGGGAGACGAATGACAGCGCCATTCTAAACATGGAAAGAAAAATAGAAGAGTCAAGATGTCACGACCAACCCAGCTTGCAACTAGTAGCTCTGAGCATGTCAGAAACCAGGGGACATGGGTGAGTCGATACCATTATTGACTCACATCAGTATGTATACCAGACATGAGTGATGAGTTTATTGAGGAAATTGACGATATTCTCTCAGATGTTCTCAGTGATGTCGATTCCACATCTTCAGCAGAGATTGAGCAGAACATCACGTTCGGACAGTCGGTATCTGCTGAGCGGCAAACAGCGATCGTTGATGATCGGACCGACCAGTTAGCAGCCGAGCTGGAGATCCCTGCAGCGACAGTTGAGCTTGCGAAATCCCTGCGCGATCAGTATCGCAACCAGCGCGGAGACCTCATCGGGACCGCGCTCGAATTAATCGCCGCATCGTGTTTGTACTGCGCAGTCAAAGTCACGGAAGTCCCGTTAGATCCGACGGACTTCGTCGCTGCTGACGAGACCGTTGTCACGCGGAAAGCACTGCTTCGGCGGTCGAAAGATATTGCTAGTACTGTCGGGCTTGACCCGTCAGCGTTCTTCGGCAGCGAACAGTACGTGGACCGGTACTGCGGCGCGCTCGACGTGACTGACGCAGTCAACAAGCGAGCACGGGAGATCATCGAAATCACCGAAAAGTCAGGGTTATCCAGCGGGAAAAGCCCGTCCGGCTGGGCCGCTGCCGCCGTGTACAACGCGTGTCTCGACGTCGGCGAGAAACGGACGCAACAGGATATCAGCCGCATAGCGAACGTCTCCGAAGTAACGATCAGAAACCGGTATCAAGAACAACGAGCCGGGTTGCGACAAGCTGAACCGCTCCCGGCTGACCCGATCGCAGTTATCGACCATGTCGCTGATGCGAGCGAGGTCACCTCGGTAACCAGAGAACTCGCGGAACTGCTGATCGAAAACGCACGGACGGACGAGTACCCCGTTGACGAGGAGGCGACGCTGTGGGGACTTGCAGCGCTCCGGCGTGCAAGTCGATTGATGAATGGGGATATCAAGCTCAAGACGCTGTCTCAGTACACCGACGAAGACTCGGAGGAGATCTCCACACGAGCGCGACAGTTACGGTCCGTCTTGAGCCAAGTCGAACTGAAAAATTTCCGGGTCAAGCATGCCAAGCAAACGAGTAAGCCCGACCAAGAGTAAGCGCAGAATGAGTGTTTATACACCGTCCGGGAACGCCGAGAACAGATCCTGGTACGATGCTCTGTGACTGGAAACGGCGTGAGCCACGGCCAGATTCAGCTGTCGGCGTAATATGAAAGAGCGGACATTCCCAGCTGCATACCGCCGTCAATATCCTGGAATAGCAAGGGTGTTCGATGAGAACGCGGCTCAGAGCGAGTCAGCGTTTACCGCGTACCTGCACGGAGGGACAGACCGACGTGTCTTGACAACGCTCGTCGAAGAGTTATTCAGAGTCCTTGAGTACACCGTCATCCCGGTAGAGTCGTGGCATGACGCGTTCGACACCGTCATTCGGAAAGGCACTTCTGAGTACCCGATTCACACGATCCGTGCGGGGAAACCGAGCCGCACGGCGTTACACCAGTTGACCGCCGCACACACGGAGTCTTCCGTTCCGCATTCGATTCTCGTCAGCGCTGTCACACCGCTGTCAGAGCGGACGAAGCGTGTTACTGAACATTCGGGGGTCAGGGTGATTGATCAGAGTGAACTACGGGAACTCGTCCAAGCCGCGATCTCACGGTTGAGTGAACCAGTTCAAGCGTCAGGGACTGCGACACGCCGCACGTCGACAGACCCCGCAAAGGTCGAGCGGCTGATTGCGAAACTCGAAGCTGCGTGCGACGAGGCGGAAACGCTCGTAGAACAGCAAGCCTTCGCGGAAGCAACGGACCGACGTGACACAGTCCACGACGCTCTCACCAAGGTCCAGACGCTCATTCCGGCCGAGTCGGGAGACCAGCAGTTCCGCGAGCGGCTCACCGCCGTTGAGACGAGACTTGCCGATATCACATCGGCACTGCAAGCGGCGTATACGGACCGCATCGCGGAGGGTGACTCGTGCGTGGAAACGGCCACCACTGCCGTAGCGGACGGTGACGTCACAGCGGGGCTTCGTGCGTGTCAGGACGCCCGGGCAGCGTACGCGGACGCTCAAGCGATTGCCGATCGCTCCAAGCTTAAATTCCGTGGCGATACCGAGGAAACACCTCAAGATCGGGTCGAAACCGTGAGGCGACTGGAGCAGCAGCTACATGTGAGAAACGAGATTCAGGAGGCAGAAGCAACAATCGAATCACTCGCTGCGACCGTCGCTAACACGGACGGAGCTTCACACGATCCTCAGTGTGAGTCCGAACTACAGGCAGCCGCACAAGCCGGATTTGAGCAACTTGACGCGCTTCCTGACAACATCACGGATCCCGCGTTACAGGCTCGCGTTTCAGCGTTGGAAACCCGAGTCGAACAGTTCGAGACTGCGGCACAGCAACCCCGGTCAGCAAACGGCACTGCCCCTCCCGATGTGGGCACGGCCGAAGGATCCAGGGAGACGACCGCAGTTATCCGCGATACAAAGGAAATTATCGATCGTGCGCGTCAACCCGCCCCGGTAGTGCTGCGGTTACGCGAGGAACTCACCGAAGACGGACGGCGGACGGTGTATCGCGCAGAGACAATCACAGGAAACTCAGTACAGTTCGACGTCTGGCACAGACACAGTGATCAAGACACCTGGGAGTTCAACGAGTGGTATCTACTGGAGAACATACGCGGCCAACAGTGGACAGTAGCTAACGGTGCAGGCGTCACGCTCAGCACCACACCTGCCTTCACCGCCACCAAACATGAGTCAACTGCTCATGAAACATATACGATATAAAAATAAGTACGATCTTAATTACTATTCACGATGAGCGGTTCGAGCGACCTACTGAATTCAGAGGATATCGACTACAAAAGCTGCGTTAATTTCTCCAAGTGAAAATTGAATCAGCCTTGTGACGGCCGTTAATCGTGGCGGTGATACGGACACGATTGGGGCGATTACTGGTGTGGTCGCTGGCGCGCGGTTCGGAGCGTCACAGCTTCCGTATCGGTGGCTGAGTGCTATCGACGAGACCGACGACCTCGAAACCCTGGTAGCTCAACTCGTGGAGGTGGCGTGATGTCCGTCTTTGAGTTCGACCGTGACTAAAAGTGGCTGACAATTACGATTGTATTTGCACTAACTCTGTAGCCTCCTCGGTTGGCCGAAGCATACGGTTTTGGTCGCGCTGATAATAGCCCTCAAATTCGGATGTGAGATAGGCATGGACTTCAGCACCAGTCTTTACTCCCCAAGCCTTTGCCAGTTCACCGTTCGATGTCGGTGCCAACTCGACGAGGTCGCTGAGACGGTCTAACGCCTGGTCAGACAAGTCATGCTCGGGCTGTGGGATTTGATGCTCGATGAGGGTATCGAGTAAGGAAACTTCCTGTCCAAGTTCGTCATCGATATCATCTGCTGTCTCGTCGATGTAGGCCTGAATCGTCTGAAACTTTTCTCGATACTGGTCCGGGACGCGGAGCGGTTCGGAGTCTCGTTCCCACTGTCCTTGTCGCTGCCCGTTCATCGGTGTCCAGTCGTCCCCACCTTGTACAGCGGTAATCCATTCTTGAAGCGTACTGGTATACCGGGCGAGACACACTGCTTTTCTGATCCCACTCGTCTCGAAATGCTCTGGGGACTCAGCAGCGGCTGAGATGTGAACTCGATCCGATTCGATGGTCCCGCCGATTTCCTCCCAACTAGCAACAAGTTCCATCGCCTCAGAGGGAGAGCCATCAAAGCGTAACAATATGACTCCGCCCCGGGTTTCGCCATCGGTCGTTGGTGATGGGAACAACGTTGAGACAGACATGATTTTACCGGCTGCTCGTTCGGCGTTCGGACTCCCGTAGATGGCGTCGATCTCGACATCACCGTCCAGTTCTAGTTGGAGGTCGAACACCAGCGGCGTGACCATATACTCGAACTCGTCGTCGAGTCGTTGCTTGAACTCTGCAGCTGAGTGGACAAAGTAGTGGTTTGCCCCTCGGATTTTGGAGAGCGATTCCGCGAGATCCGGATTTTCATCGAGTCCCATTCCGATGAACGTCGTGTGGATGCCTCGCGCCGCCGCTTCCTCAACCGTCGCGGTGATTGTGTTCCTCCCGGTGGCACCAGTATTCGGCATCATGTCCGTCAGAAATACGATTCGAGTCTCGACCTGTGTCGCATCTGTCTCCTCGTGTTCACCGAGGAGATCAATAGCGGTCTCAAGGCCGGCACTCATGTTCGTTCCACCACCAGCCGACACATCACGAATGTGGTCACGGATTGCGTCCATATCTGTCTCTCCGACGAGCGAGAGCGGTTTGGCGACGTGGGCCTGCGAGTTATAGAGGACGACCCCGAGCTGATCGTCTGCCTCCAAGTGCGTGGTGAGGGCTGCGAGAGATTCTGTCGCAGCGGCTATTTTCGTCTCACTCGATGGTGAGTCCACTGACCGACGCTGGCCGGTTTCATCGTAGTAGTACTGGTCAAACTGGCTGCCCATCGATCCAGAGACGTCAAGAACAGCGATTAGGTTGAGTTGACGGCGTTCAAAGTCTTCGACGCTGATTGTGGAATTGAGACCGACGGTCAGGTAGTGTTCGGTCCGATCTGTGTGTGGGTGGTTGGTTACTGCTCTGCTGTACGATGGGTAGAAGAGACTGTCCTTGTCGTCGCGGTCATCGCCTGTGTCGAAGTAGTAATCGTAAAACAACCCTTCAGTCGTGAGTGCGTCTTCGTCAGGCAGATATCCCTCGGAGATATTGTCCCGGAAGTTATCAATATCCTTGGCACCACCGGTAGCCATCCCGAGCGATTCTGATGTGCTGGCCGCCTGCGAATTCAGAATGTGCATTTCGTCTGCGTCGTCTTCGACTGCTCTCCCGCCATGTGCGAGGTATCGACCTAATTCGCTTTCGGGGATCGAGAGTGAGCATTCAGTACATCGATATTGGTGCTGAGGGGTCCGAACACTTCGGTTCGACTCTCGAAACGGTCGCCAATCATCCCTGTCTGAAAGCCGGTGAATTTCCGACTCCTCGGTGACCACGATGTGTAGACCTTTGCGTCCTTGTTGGTCGAGCGCCCTGCTGACCGCGTTTGGTAGCGATTCGACACCGGGCTTGAAAATCAACTCCGAGCCACATTGGGGGCAGTCGTGAGAAGAGGCTTTCTTGAACTGATTTGAGAACGTTTCGCGGGGGTTAAAATTGGGGTTAATACCCAGTCCGTGTTCTATGCGATACGTTTCCTCAACCGCCAGCGAATTTACTCGGTCAGCAACACCGCCGACGACGAACTGATTGCCATCAGTGTCTTCAACTTCGAATAGCCCAACATCGGAGGTTGAATCAGCACGGTTCAGAACAGAAACTTCAATCTCCGCGAGATATTGACCGTGAGCGATATCAGATTTAGTACTATTCATTTTATGACCTCATTGCTGCAATCGCTTATACTTGCTGACGTGGTTCATTGTACTGAGCGATCGGTGAGTCTCCTGTACTGAGCTATTCGTGAGTCCTCTGTACTGGCCGTAACAAGACGTGATATGTCTCTTACTGAGGGTTTCAACAAAGCTACTCAGTCAATAGACTTCTCCACGAACAGCGGATGATAGGTCTCGGAAAGCGTGATGAGTTCATCGACAATCGCATCGACATACAAGTCGTATTTCGGATCCTGGACGGCGTCTTCGTGCCAAACCTTCGTACTGATGATGTTCTTTTTGCGATGGGGATACGACTCGTAGTCTGATAGAGCGTCAACGTGTTGAGAGGCGATTGATTTGAGAGCCTCTCGTTCCGAGTCAGTCAACCCCTCAACACTAGCAATCTGCAATCGAACGGTTGACCGTCCACTCTCACCCGTCTCACCGATATACGCGTCGTACTGAACGACATCTGGATGCTGCGGATGCGTCGATCGGAAGGCGACTCGTATTTCCAGATCAACAGTCTGTACAAGGTCTGGACTTTCGGTCCGCGTCTGGAATTGGTCGGCGACGGAACGCAGTACAGCGAACGCGTCGGTTGTAGGAGAGCTGCCTCTCCGCATCCCCGACTCGAATACTTTCGAAAAGAACGCCGCACTATCATGGGTAGCATCTTCAAGAAAGTCGAGTACGTCCTCGTAACGGATGATCGAGTCGAATTCCGCTTCGTTTTCGGCCGATACGTAGTTTTCCGGTGCTAACAGACAGACAGTAAACGAATCCCAAGACCCACGATCAACCCAATATTGCCCGCGATTAAAATATCGCTCAACTTGGTCCGGTTGCTTACTCGCGTCGATCTTGTCTTCGATCAAGACCAAGTGCCGGTCTCCCGACACCGACCGAAATCCGAATTCAATATCAGACTCCCCTTCACCAGCATACGTAGCGTGTATGACACTCCCGAGGTAGCTACTGATTTCGAGATCGGGGACGGCTTGACTAGCAAGCCACTGCCTGAAATCCATCGAGATCTCAAGCAGCTGAACGATGATGAAATCAACCTCTCGCTCACTGGCACTTTCGATTGATTCATCGTTCTCAATATTCAGTCATCAGGTTGAAACAATCTCACAAATATTTGTTCTTGCGCTCAGTGAGAGGATTTGAGCGACGAACGCGGTAGTCGACTCTGAAATCTGGAAGCGCCCTATTTTATTTGATGTCGATATGTGAGTGGTTGGTATGTTGCTGACTGCGGCGATGGTGTTGCTTCTGATTGCGTTGGTCACGCAAAGCGACGTGTGGGGCGGGTTCGGTATGGTAGTGTATCTTATTGGTGTCGGGGTTGCGGTTATTGGGTGGGGGCTTGGTGCTGTCTCGACGGTTCTGCCGGTCGCGTCAGGATGGGATAGTGTCGTGTTATTGCTCGTCACGTGGCCCGTTGGAATTCCGGTGTGGCAGTCACTCGTGATTGCAACGATTTTGTTTTTTGCTGCGGTCGCTATTGTTGATACGGAGTCGTCAACGTCTACTGACACGGCGGACAGCGAGTCTCCCGGCGCGGACAGTGTTAGAGTGCCGAATGTGGAGGAGCTCCCGGGGATCGGGGAGCAGAAAGCGACGGCGTTGCGTGCCGCCGGGTATGAGGACGCCAACGACATTCTCGCAGCGTCGAAAGCGGAGTTGACAGATGTCGATGGGATCGGGACAGCGCTCGCCGCGCGTCTCATCGTGTCCGTTGAGGATCGATACGTAGAGAATAGCACGAGTGACTCGACGCAGCAGGATGCAAGTGGTTCCACGAACGGCGCTGCACTCTCAGACGACGCAGCGTCGCCTGACGGGGTGGATACCGTCACGACAGAACAGTATACGGATCGTGAGAAAGCTCGGTTAGTCGCTGGACTTGAGGCGACGTGCGATCGGATCGAGACACTAGTCGAGACCGGTGCAGTTGCCGAGGCGAACGTCCGGTTGCCGGCAGCGCGTGCTGCAGTGCGTGAGACGCGAGACGCGCTCACCACGTTATCAAGCGACCGTGATTTGCGGCTGCGTGTGAACGACGTTGAAGACCGGTTAGACACGGTTCCGACGGAAGCTGAAGCGCAGTATCACGAGGTTGTCGCTGATGGCGACGCACACGTCACAACCGCGCAGGAGGCAGTCGAAACCGGGGATATCGAGACAGGACTGGAAGCGTGCGAGAACGCACACGCTGTGTATCGGTCGGCTCGACAGATCGGGCAGACAGCGAACGAGCAGTGGTTCACAGAGGAACAAGCGGCGTTGGACGGCCGGATTGCGTCTGTCGAGTCGCTCACGGACCGGCTTGAACATGAACGGGAGGTGCAGCAGGCGGAGAAAAAGGTTGACACGTTGACACAGCGGGTTTCGTCACTCAAAGAGACGTCCGAACTCCGGGAAGCCGAAGACATCATGCAGTCGATCGTCGAAGACGGAAACAATGCGCTCGCCCGGCTCCCGGATGATGTCACTGCGCCAGAACTAGAGCGGCGTGTCATGCATCTGCGCGAGCAAGTTACTGAGTTTGAAGCCGTCGCCGAGCATCTCGCAGCGCAGTCCGCGTCCGCACCGTCGCACACATCTTCTGAGCCGGGGACTAAAACAGCGTCGTCAACGGGCGAGGAGACGGGTGATACAGTCGATTCACCGGCGACAGTAACGGACAATCCCGGGGACAAGGGGTCGGCAGCGTCGGAACGTCCGAGCGATCCGGCGGGTGACCCGGAAGAGTCGCGTTCAGTTGTGCGGACCGCAGACGGGATCGACGAGACGCCACAGCACACCGCCCCAGTCGTGTTACGGATTCGAGAACAGCTGACGGAGGATGGTCGCCGGCACGTGTTCCGTGCGGAGACGAGCGACGGCGACACAGTGCAACTCGACGTGTGGAATCGGCACGTGAGTGAGTTTGACTGGGAACCGGGCGCGTGGTACGCGTTCGAGAAGGTGCGTGGACAGCGCTGGACGGTCAACGGTGAGTCAGGCGTAACCGTCAGCACAACACCAGACGTGACCGTCACGCCGCGCGATTCGGCACCGGACGCTGACGTGACGACCGTGTAGCGGCACCGCCGATACTGTTTTATTTACCGGTTACTGACAGTATGGCAGACAGTTTTCACCCTCGATAATGGATCCGTTCAAAAATCAGGTCGATGATCGCACTTCGTACACGGATCTTGACGAGCAGTTCTACGACGCGCGGCTCGCCAAAGACTCGTTGACGCAAGGCGACTGGCCGTCACAAATTGATCGGGCCGCGATCGATGTCACGTACGGCGTCGCGCTCGGAACCACTGACTCCGCGTTCGATCAGGGAGCGACGATCGGCCGCATGGACTTCGGCACCGCGTGCGGCCCGCACTACGTCGACGGGTTGCGAGCACTCACCGGGGCCCAATCAGACTTGCCGCAGCTCATTAGCGAGCACGACGCAAGCGATATCGGCGACCTAGCCTTCCGACTGAACGAGCTGCGCGTCGAACTCACGAAACTCGGGTTAGACGACAGCGAACTCGGGGATCTCAACCGGGCAACCGAGGCGCTCATCGAGAAACTCATCACGCAACACGGCGACGAGACATTATCTCGCCAGCCACTCCAACAACCGGAAGCCGTCGCTGACCTGCTGTATCAACTGTTCTCCGACCCGGCTGTGACGAACTACGCAGATATTCTCATCGACTCAATCACCGCAGACACTGGAAACAGTATCGGCGGGGATAGCCTGTTAACACACCTCGATAGACCGCAAATGGTGACGCCGCTGTGGGACCATCAGCAACGCGCGATCACAAACTGGGTCGCCAACGGGACGACCGGGTACGTGAACATGGCGACCGCCACCGGGAAAACCGTGCTCGGCCTCGCCGCCATCGCACACCTGTTCGGCGACTTACACCCTGCAGACACGGCTGACATCCCGGCAGCAACACGATCAGCGACAGGCCGCGCAACCGTGCTTATCGTCGCCGGACAGGACTTACTCCTCGAACAGTGGCAAAGCGAATTCGACGAACACCTGAACATCCCGCGGAGCCGCACCGAAACAGACAGCGACGGTGACCGCCGCATCGAACTAGCGTGGGGTGACATCGAATTCCGCACTGCCCAAGAACTCCTCGCCGCCGACCCCGGGCTGCACTACGACCTCGTCATTTTAGACGAAGCCCACCGGTACAGCAGCGGGCGGCGAGACAGTCGCGGGTGGCGCGACTTATTCGACGACCTCACCACGAACGCCGACAGCGTCCTGGCGATGTCCGGGTCGATCGACGACGAGTGGCTCGGAGACTCCGGCGTCAAAGACGCGCTCGAAGCGAACCTCGCACAATGTATCGAGTTCGGGATCACCGAAGCCCGCAAGCAGAACGTCATCGCGGATTTCCGGTGGGACGTGTGTTACGCCGCGAGCAACTCTGGGGACACGCTCGCCGGGGTCGCAGACTCGACCACCACGCTGACACCGGCATACGACACCGGCGCGCACAAATTCACGCCGCAGGAACTCACCGGCGACGTCCCAGCGACCGTGCCGGACACGTTCGAAACGCTCCGTGACCTCCGGTCGTTCGCACAGAGTAAAGACGGGAAAGACGCGCGGGATCAGTCGGACGCGTTCGACACGTTCACCACCGCAGCGTTCTCCCGCCGACCGAAACGCTGGCAACTGAACCCGCCGCACGACACGATCCGGCAGCTCCTCACCGAACACGTCCCCGAGCGAAAAGCCGTCGTCCTCGTACAGAGTTACGCGCAAGCCGACACCGTCTCCGAATACCTTGCCGAGTGGTTCGACGCGGACACCGTGTACACGCCGACGAAAGACGAAGCCGCGCCGTACGACACGATCACGGCGTTCAAACAAGCAGATGCCGGCGTGCTCGTCGGACCCGGTGACGTGCTCGGCGTCGGCGTTGACCTGCCCGACGCCGGCGTCGCGGTGAACCTCGCTAAAGGCGGGGTGAACGCGTCACTCATTCAACGCATCGGCCGGATCCTCCGGAACCCGACCGGCGACAAGCACGCGCACTTCTACCACGTCGTCACCGTACCAGGCGATGCCAACGCGCGTCTCCCCGGGGAAGACGGTCGACGACTCCTCCGCCGCGCCGCCGAATTCCGCGCGCTCGGCTCCCGATTCCGCGAACACCCCGGGTTCGTCGCCGTCACCGACACCACCAGTCACATCCTCCGAGAACTCGAAACCGCCGGCGCACGCGCCACCCTCGCCGACGACCGCGACACGAGCGACATGGTTGACGACGACGTCGCCCGCGAGTTGTTAGACGAACTCATCGACGAGATCAGCGCGACACTCGACGACACGCGCGACCAGCCCGTCCTCACAACGTACTGGCAACCCGAATCACTCACCCCAGGCGCGATGCCCGTCCACGACAGCGTCACCCAAACCGAATCCACGGAGCAACCCGAGGACACGACCGACGCCACCCCGACGGACGTCACCGTCACGGTCACCGACACCGACGACTCCCCGATCCGGAACGCCGCCGTCATCGCCGAAACCACTACCGACTCCACCGAGAGTATCACCGACGCGGACGGCACCGTCACCATCACACCGCCAGCGTCGGGCAGTAACCCGTCGCTGTTCGTATCCCGCGCCGGCTACCAGAACCAAACCCGCGACATCCCCGCTGATGAGGACACCGTCACACTCACGCTCCCAGACGCCGCTCACACCATCCTCACCGCACACACAGCCGATGAATCCGGAGCTGCTGACACCCGAACCGACTCCAACGGCGATTCTGCCGCCCGAGTAGCGCCAGACGAAGCCGACCTCCGCGCTGAACTGCACCGCGTTGACGACGTTGTGGACGGGTACCCAACACCTGACGACGTCGACACGCACAGCACGTACACGGACACGTTCGACTCGTGGGGTGACGCGCTGCACGCTGCCGACATCCACGCCGACCAACGCGTCATCGACGACGTGCAACGCGTCGCCGACAAAGTAGGTGGCGTGCCGACGATGAACGACATCACCACGCACAGCCACTACACCCCGGCCACACTCGGCGAACACTTCGGCAGTTTCGACACCGCACTCGCCGTCGCCGGCGTCCACGACCGAGACCAGTCCACACCCGCCTCAACCGACGCTGACCCTGACCCCACGGACCCCGATACCAGCACCACGCACAATACAGCCGACACCTCAGACACAACCAGCACATCATCCAGTACCGCTGATTCTCAGACAGGAACCACGGACACAACTACTGAGACCTCCACACGCGACGAGCTCATCAGTGAACTGCAAGAGTTAGCGAACGACTGGGACACCATCAACCGGAAGCTACTGTACTCCGTTGGCGATCACCACCCGGACGAGTACGACGACGTCTTCGGGAGTTTCGACGCCGCCCTCGTCGCAGCCGGCATCGCTGACCCAGACACGGTGGAGGCGGTCACCGAAGCTCAATCAACACTAACCGATGAGCAGAACGAACTCATCGCTGAACTGCAGGACCTCGCAAACGACTGGGACACAATCGACCGGAAACTGTTGTACTCCGTCGGCAGCCATCACCCAGACGAATATGAAGACGCGTTTGGCAGTGTCGACGCCGCCCTCGTCGAAGCCGGCATCGCCGACCCAGACACGGTGAAAGAAGTCACCGCCGACCAATCGTCACCGGCCGATGAGCACGACGACCAATCGTCACCAGCCGATGAGCACGACGACCAATCGACACCAACCGATAAGCACGACGACCTCATCGCTGAACTGCAGGAGCTCGCGGACAACTGGAACACCATCGACCGGAAACTGTTGTACTCCGTCGGTGACCACCACCCGGACGAGTACGACAACGCGTTCGGAAGCGTTGACGCCGCACTCGTCGAAGCCGGACTCACAGACACCGACGCGACCAGTGATGACACAACCGCCGCGACTACCGAGAACGACGAGGCTGTAACGCCTGCAACGAGTCCCGAGAAGCAACCGCAGTCAGTCGATTCGAGTACCACAAACAATCTTCCCGCGAACGAACTCGCCGAGCTGTACGTCGCGTTCGACCGGTTCCAACACTTGGTAACCGAACTCGCGGGCGAACTCGACACCGACGGCACCGCACCGATGGAGCAGTGGGCCGAGACCGTAGCTGACCACTGGGGGAGCGGCGGCCCGGCCGGCGCGCCGAACTACGGCATTCAACAGCGCGACCGGAACGACTTCAGCATCAAAGAGTACCGCGACGCCCACGGCGACGGCGACCGCGTCACCGACTTCCACCACGTCGAATTCGCCGCCGTCGACGACCGCATCCAGCACTTACTCGGCGACGCGATCGACGACTGGGACCACGCCGTCCCCGTCACCCCCGACTCGAACACGCCGCTCCCCGTCGCCATCGCCAGCACCGACACACTCAACACGGCCATCGAACTCCTCGACGAATTTCCCGCATACCCCGACGCCGACCGCCCAGCACCGCCCGACACCGACATGCGTCCGGACAGCCCGACCCTGCCCGACGGCCGCGTCGACACACTCACCGTTACTGTCCTCGACCACGACCCGAACCCCGGATCGAAACGCGACGTCCGCCTCAAACTCGCACTCACAGACGGCACCGAAGTCCCGCTCGACATCTGGAGCACGCACGACCTCTCGCTCGACTGGACCGTCGGCGACACGTACACAATCGAGCAAGCACGACACAAAAGCTGGGACACAAGCACCGGCACCGGCCACCAACTCAGCAGCACCAAAGACTTCCGCCTCACGCCAGCAGACGCCGGCGTGACAGGCACCAATCCGCACACCAACCCGCCGTCACAATCGAGCGCCGATACGAGTCCGACGTTCGGACGTACCCGGGACACCAGTACAAGCAGTGAAAAGAGCGCTTCGAGCAGCGGGAGAAGCCAAGGTGGGAGCAGCGGCACCCCGAGTCGCAGCGACCTCCGCGACGCGATACAACACGTCGCCGAGACGATCGACCGACCGCTCAAAGCCAGCGACGTCAGCGACACCACCGAGCACTCGGTCAACGACGTCACGCGCGTATTCGGATCCTGGCAGAACGCCCTCAACTCAGCCGGCATCGACAACAAAGCCCGACTCATCGACGACCTGCACCGCGTCGCCGACAACCTCGGACACCGCCCCACCACCACCGAAATGAACGAACACGGGCACGTCTCCGCCACCACCTACGCCACGTACTTCGACACCTACACCGCCGCCATCGAACAAGCATTCGACGAAGCCGAACCCACTCGTTCACCGACTGGCACAGACACCGCAGACCAGGCCGACGTCACGAAGACGGGATCCGGCGCGAGCACAGCGACGAGTGGGGGGACAACCGCACGGGACACTGGAGATAACGATCAGGCCACCAGCGGTGATGAGAGCACTGGCACGGACTCTGACGACGACGGCATTATTAGCGACATCATGAACGATTTCGACGGGCTTTCTAACTCCGAATCAGAGTGACACCGCCAGCAACGACCGATATTACAAGAGACGCTCGCTACCGCTACGCAACCAAGCTGTGAGGCTTAATTAAAGATGGATACTCAACAGACAAAACGTCACAGTCAGGGTGGCTATCGAAGCTCAGAGCTCACTCCCACAGTTAGGACAGTAATTTGGATTTTGATACATACTGATATCTACGGAGCACTCGTTACACTGACTGCTATCTCTGTCATTACTGCTTTCCCCTGCCTGCACGGTAGATTGCGATGTTGAATCTCGCATTTTTTCAAACTCCGATTCGATTTTCTCGAATAGATCCGATTCGATCTTGGACGGCATAGATGGCTCCTCAGAACCAGAATCCACCTGAGAATCTAGATGACTAAACAATTCTCGGAGAGTGGATGCTCTGGGATTCACGTCTTGCCGCTCAATTCGAGAAATGAGTGGTTGGGAAACATCCGCAATATTCGCTAGTTCTCTTTGAGTATACCCCGCTTGGCTTCGAGCGTCTTTTAGAACGGAGGGCATAGAGATTTGCACCTCTTCTTGCTCCAGATTTGATGATGAGTTATTGAGCGCCGAGACAATAGAGTACAGCGTGTCAATAGTCGGGTCAACGTCTTCTGACTCAACGCGAGCAATGAGTGGTTGAGAGACATCAGCTCGTTCGGCTAGGTCGGACTGGGTCAGTCCATTATCTTTCCGTGCTGCTCTAATACTGTCCCCACTCGGAATCTCCATAATTACCTTTGATATGTAAAAAACATAAAAATCCGGTATCGTGGCGGCTCTGGTGATGTCTACGAAATAATAGAACATTCACCACGCAGCTTTCGTCAAGATTCAGTGATACAATTCTTAACATGTCGGATAACGGTCTCAATACAACTAGTGCTCACCTACTCATTAGCTATATTTTCGAACTCCGTCATAATCTGTCCGATGATATCGTCGGACTCTGTTTCGGAGGTAGTCTGGGGAGTATCTGACGAACGGCAATCTTTCGTACTGATCCCTGCGTCCTCAAGCGCTTCTTGTCAGCTGGGGTAGTGTTTGTAGTAAGACGAATCTGTGTACGATAACGACTTCCTCATACTCTCGAATAGAAGTCTCAATAAGCTACCGTCGTACCGCGATTCTTCGTTAACTAAAGACGGATACCGAAACAGGATGCCAGCCAATCTGGTATCAATATAATCTGATAATCACAGCGAGGCCTTTATCCTCTACGTGCTAGATTGTCTGTGTAGATGTCACAAGAGGGGTCAAACACTGGAGTTAGTCCGGAGCTAACATACTCTACAGACGACGCCTCAACTGCATTAGAGGCGCTCTCCACCGATACGGCGAATGTGACGAGCCATCTTCTCAACGTCCAAGCTCGGGAATTCGAAATCGCACAAGGACAACAAGAATTGCTTTCGGTTGAGGAAATCAAAGATCGGATCAAGCTACTTGACCACCAACTTCAGGCCGCTCACCGTGCGCTGTTTAGAATGAGCGGTGGGGCGTTGTTCGCTGATGAAGTTGGACTCGGGAAGACCATTGAAGTCGGGATGGTTCTCAAAGAAATGGATTTCCGAAACACCCGTGATAGTTTCCTCATCTTGACTCCCGCACAGTTAGCACCACAATGGCAGAAAGAACTGGACGAGAAGTTCGGCCTAGACTTCGTTTGTAATTACGATGAAGAGTTCCGAGGATTCGATGCGCATGATAAGATAATCGCCAGCGTCGACACCGCCAAATCGAAAATCAACAGAGATAATGTTCTATCACGTCGTTGGGATGTTGCTGTTCTCGACGAGGCGCACTATGTTCGCAACGCAGATACGATGCGGTACGAACTCATGGATGAACTCAGCTACGGGGAGGCGTTCTTTGCGACCGCGACACCGATTCAAAACGATATCTCTGACCTGTACAACATTATTGATCTGATTCGACCGGGGATACTCGGCACCAGACAACAGTTCGACGACCGGTACGTCGTTGATAGTGATGACGCTCAAATTAAGCGTAGCGAGGAACTACAAGAGAAACTCAACCGTGTGATGATCCGTAACCGTCGTGAAGAGACGAAAATCGACTTCACGAACCGGGATGTCCACACGAACGTCTTCGAGCCATCGGCAGCAGAAATGGAGTTATACAACGCTGTCACGGATTATGTCCGATCGAACTACTCTAGTGCCGGTGCTCGGCATTTAGTGTTGTTCACTCTGCAGAAAGAAGTAGTGTCGAGCCCATATGCGGTCGATGAGACGATTGATCGATGGTTAGCTGACAAAGAAAAGACTCTCTCGTCAAGTGAACGGCGCGCGCTGAGAGACATTCAGTCAATCGTTGATGATATCGATCGGACGACCAAGCAGAAACGGCTTCGGCACGTCATCGAAACGATCCAAGATCAAATCGGGACAACCAGAGCAATTGTCTTCACGCAGTTCCGTGCGACTCAAGACGCGATTGCGGACAGTGTTCGCGGGTTAGACCTGCCCGTCCATATTGTGAATGGCGATCTTTCCAGCAAGGGGAAGGAGCGGAAGGTGGCAGAGTTCAAAGAAGAGGGTGGTATTATGGTCGCCACTGACTCGATCAGTGAGGGCCGGAATATGCAGTTCTGTAACGTGCTAGTGAACTATGACCTGCCGTGGAACCCGATGAAAGTCGAACAGCGCATCGGGCGAGTTGACCGGATCGGACAGAACCGCGAGGTCCACGTCTTCAATATGGCGCTAGAAGGAACAATCGAAGAACACGTCTTGAATAAGCTGTTCGGGAAAATCGACCTGTTCAACCAGTCTATTGGTGGGCTCCGGGATATCCTTTCGCGCATGGAAAAGTCCGGATCTGATTTCGAGCGAGACGTGTTCGAACAGTTACGGAACGCCGATTCCAAGGTTGAACTCGAAAACAACTTCGAGGAGATGGCGGTTGACCTCGAAGAGAACACTGACGCGGCGGAGAAAATGAACGATTTCAACCGCGGTGTGTTCGAGGGCTTCGAGTTCGGTGAGAGTGCATGAGCGTTGATGGTGTGAGTACGCTCAACCGGTTGGAAGTCCGCCGGTTCACTGCGACAACTATTGAAGCGTACGGTGGCGATGTCAACCGACGCAACGCTGACACATGGCACGTTACGCTCCCAGACTCGCTTACTAACCTCGCAGAATCTCGTGATGTCGCCGTGGTGTTTGACCCGAAAGACCAGCAACCTGGTCGTGATGAGATTCTCGTCCAACCCGGCTCTCTCGCCTTCAATCAATTGCTCGAACTGGTAAAACAGGAGATCTCAGTCGGGAAACTGTATCTCACAGCGGCCGACATGCAAGTCACTCTCCCCGATGTTCTCGACGTATCCGAAACGACAGCGACAATTGACGAGTTCAACCCAGAACAGACCGCAGATGCTATCGCTTTTCACTTTCTGGTCGAAATGGAGAGCGTCTCGTCGTTCCACCGGGAACGGTTTGAAACCGTCACACTGGACTTGGCAAACGGGAGTTCACAACCCGATCTCACCGATCGGTTACTGGCACATACTAGCACCCTCAACCGTTCTCACGAAACAAGCGATATTACGCCATCGCCCGGCACAATAGAACAGCGGTACGCAACGGCGGTTGAGGAGGTTGAACGGCGAATTGAGGACGAAGCGGCTGAGTTGCTTGATGAAGCCACAGAAGCCGCAGCAACTCGGTCAAAGGAGATCAGTGAGCTGTACAACCAGCGACGGAGAGAACTCGCAGACGAATTCCACGGTTCCGCGTTACGACAACGAGAGCAGTCGTTCGATAAGCGCGAGCGAGAGGAGATAGAGGACATGGTCAACCGGCACGATGTCACCGTAAACACTTCTCTTATTGGGATGACCTTGCTCTCACACGACGTCGGGAGCCTCACACTCTCTATTGACGACGGAGAACGCTCAGGTACTGCAGTAGCCCGATACGCACCCGCAACCGGGGATGTTCTCCGATTCGACTGTGCGACCTGTGATGCGGCGTTCGATCGACACACTCGCCCGCAAGTGTGCGAGTGCGGGAGCGTTATCTGTGCCGATTGTCTCAACGTCTGTGCGGAGTGCGGTGCGACCGGGTGTCCAGACTGTGACACGCCAGTTGCTGCTTGTGAGCTGTGCGGTCGCGTCGAATGTCACCAGTGTGGGTCAGTATGCGAAGCATGCGGCCAAGCGGTGTGTACCAACCACATCGAAACATGCGCTGTGACCAACCACGCAACGTGTTTGGCCTGCGGTGAAGACTGTACCAGTTGCGGGACGTTCCACGCTGACTCGCAACTCAATCAGTGCCGTGTTGACGGCGACCTACACTGTGACACTCATTCAGGCACCTGTGATGAGTGCGCAGACACGCTTTGTAGCGATCACCTCTCGTCGTGTACTGCATGTGGGATTGAGATTTGTTCGGATGACCGAGTGACGTGTGAAACCTGCGGTGATACTCGTTGTCACGACGACGCCATCGCTTGTGACGGGTGCGGCGGGTACCACTGTGCTGAATCAGTTGAACCATGCGAGATCTGCGCGAATCAATTCGGGAGCGCCCATCTCTCAACGTGTGCCACCTGTGACCGCAGTGTGTGTACGACAGATTCCACTACCTGTCGTACCTGCGGGGATACGATCTGTACAGACCATGTCGTGGACTGTGCTGGTTGTGATGAGGCCCTCTGTGCTACGCACAGCAGTACGTGCGAAGTCTGCTCAGACTCCTTTGGGACGCGTCACTTAGCGTCGTGTGACACGTGCGGGCAGGAAGTCTGTGGAACTGATCGTGGAGAGTGTCGAATCTGCGATGACATCGTTTGTGCTGATGACTCTACTCTCTGTACAGAATGTGACGATATTGCTTGTCCGACCCACACTGACGCCTGTGACCTGTGTACCGAACCGTTCTGTACTGATCATCTCGAATCGTGTACCACCTGCGGTGACGAGGTCTGTAGAACTGACCGCATCGAGTGCAGTATCTGTGACAGTGTCACCTGTGATGCTCATGCAGAGAGGTGTGATTCGTGCGAGGCAGACCTGTGTCCGGAACACAGCGAGACGTGCGATACATGTGGAGACACTCTCTGTCCGGATGATCAGTCCCGGTGTACAGACCATGACGCCGTTCTTTGTAACACCCACTCACACACATGTGCTCAATGCGAGGAGACCTACTGTGCTGACCTCGTTACTGACTGCGGTTACTGTGATGGTGTCGTTTGTAATCACCACCAAGCTACGTGTGCACATGCTGATGAGACCGTTTGTGCCGAGCACACTCGAGCATGCGCTGTGTGTTCCGACACGGTTTGTCCGTCACACTCCGTCATCAGCTGCGATACTGACGAAGTCCACTGTCTGAACCATGTTGCAGAATGTACTGACTGCGAAAATCCATTCACTCCCGGTCATTTGGATGCCTGTGGTCGATGCGGCGAGCAAGTCTGTCAGGAGGATCAAGCAAAGTGTGCCACCTGCGACGAAGTACTCTGCCAGACTGATCAAACCACGTGTACTGTCGACGAACAACCACACTGTGCGTCCCACATCGTCTCCTGTGACACGTGTGGTGAGGGCGTTTGCGACGAGCACGTGAAGACCTGTGCGTACTGCGGAGATCTGCTCTGCCACGATGACGCAACGACGTGCACTATCTGTGACGAACCACATTGTGCGTCCCACACCGAAGTGTGTCTTGGCTGTGATGAACCTCATTGCGTCGCTCATTCAGCCACTTGCGCAGAATGCGACTTCTCGTTCTGTACGGACCACTTAGAGGAGTGTTCTAATTGTGGTGAACTTGTCTGTCGCACCGATCGAGAGACCTGTGATTCATGCGGTGAGACGGCATGTCTCTCGGACACTGCAGACTGTATCCACTGTCACGAGAGTTTCTGTGCAGACCATCACTCACGTTGTGGCAGCTGTGACAGTCCCGTCTGTGCAGCAGATAGTACTGTCTGCGTCGACGACGAGGACTGGCACTGTCACGAGCACATCGCCTCCTGCAGTGTCTGTCACGACGAATCGGACCTCAATCAGCCTCGGTGCCAGAATCACCTTCAACAGTGCGTTGTTGATGAGGCGAACCTGTGTTCCGAACACGCTCACACCGATCCGGTGCTACAGAAAGCCGTGTGTACAGAACACCAAACGACCTGTAACACGTGTCGACAACCGATCTCTACGGCTGCTGTAGATAACGGGAAATGTCGCACTTGCCACGAGTTATCCGAAGATGAGTCACTTCAACCGAAGGTTGAGGCCAAACTTCCGGATTCACTTAGCTTCCGCTCGATGCAGATCAGCATTAATTCGTCGTACGTCGTCGTTCACGGGAAGCGGCTCATGCGGTCGAATGAGCTCATCGTGCTTGAACGCGATACAGGAGAGATTATTGAACAGTATCGGACAGGGCTGCTTGCCCGGCTCTCCGGGGGGCGACTATGAGTGACACGCAAGAGTCTGTCTCTTGGTACGACCCGGAGAGTGTTCGTGCCACCGTCGCAAACGGCGTAGCGAGCAACATCGAACCGAGCCGTATTGCTGAATATCTCGCAGAACGGGAGTTCAACGACATCCCGTTGTAGCGCGTCGAGCGCATCGTCGATAGCACGTCAGTTTCCGAGGACACCTCAGGGGCATCGATTGACCTGTCACAACCCGAAGCAACGGACGCAGAGCCTCGTGAAGACGTAACGAAACAACTCGCAGTTTACGATCTGGAATACGTCTCGAACCGCGAAGCTGCTCGACTCATCGGGGTTGCGCTCGAACAGTTCGATGGGAACACGGTACGTCCGCCTGAGACCTCACAGGCCGAAACCGATCTCGTGTGGAATCGACAGCACATGACTGTCGCGTTGCGTATTGTCTCAACCCCGTCAGGGGCTGTTGACACAACCCATATCGACGCCTTACGCAATGGCCAGGTTGGTCTAGAAGACGGCAGAAATCCATCCGAACTCGCAATTGTCACCAACCAAGCCTTCACCGACAGGGCCCTCGCCGCTGCTTACGAACACGACATCCACTGTTTCGATGCCGGGCACGTCGAGGAATGGTTCCGTCGAGCCAGAATTCCGATGGACGCCGTTGGCACACTCCTCGAAGACGGTGAAACACACGACGGGCCATTAACAGACCTTGTTGAACTTCCACCGATTCCGGACCCACGGAGGGTAGTCGATCCGCTTGAGATCAGCAGGGCATTCGACATTGACTCCCTCCGGACGCCCGCTGAAGAAGAGAGCACAGTCTCTAGCGCCGACCAATCAGAGGCGAACCACAAACGCCAGGAAGCCGGTCGTGATCGTTCGACCACCCAAGGCGACCCGCTTGGCGGTATACAATCCTCGTCGGGTGAAACCGGGACGCTGTATGCGGATCCGAATGAAGACGGCGATTACGACGTGTTCGACAAATTTGTTGATGACATCAAGAGTGGAAGCCATCAGTCGGACACATCTGATAATGACAAGAAGAAATCGCAAGAGAATGGAGAAGAAAGTGAGACAGCCGACACACCGAGCGAATCGACGGCAAATCCAACCCCTGCTAATGATATCGATCGGGAAGAGCTGTTGTTTGACCTCATAGACGCAAAACAGGACGGCGGTGAGCGAATGTCTCGAAACGATGTGCAACGGCATGGTTCATATCCAGTTGAATACTACGAGCAAGAGTTCGGTTCGCTTGCAGATGCGCTAGACGTGGTAAGTGTTGAATATACGGAGGACTCACAATGAAGACAAGACTAACCGAAGAACGACGAGCCGTACCACGCAAAATCAACAACGGTCACGCTCAAAACCAGGGAAACCATGCCTCTCTACGAGGGTCGAAATACAGTCTCGTCTCTGACTGATGATTATTGCTTATGCCGTACTCAGTGGGAACAACGAGATTCTACATTTACACAAACCACCGGACTGGCTACCCGTGCACTCGTTCTCCTCGGGAAAACCGGCGGGTACGGGTTTCAGGGTTACCGCTGACAACGAAGTCTCACGAAAATCAAAAAAAAAGCCGAGATTACGAACACGTGGACGAAGCCCCCATCAACAACGGAGTGGAACCCGTGTACGTCGGGAAACTCACCGGCACCTCGATTCGACGAAGCGACTCAGACCCAAACAACTCCGCTGCGAAAAACAGTGTCAAGGTGTGAAGGGATTCCGTTCACCAGGGGAACGCTGGGAGCGCAGCCAAGACGGACCTATTTGGAAATGGAGAGATTACGGTCGAATCAGCATTTCGACCACCCGAACCGTAAGCAAATACGAAACGTACCGAGAGACAGCCGGCGACTGTTATATCACTAAAACGCCCACGTCTGGGTGAACATCCCGAAAAACGGTATCTCACCAGGAAAACAAACCGCGGTCGGGAACGCAATTAGAGAGTGGAAGGAAACCGCCGAAGAAGAAGGTGACACTGCCACTCTCCGCCTCGTCAATCGACGGCTTGTTGCCACGAGCCGCGAGGATGATCCCTCTACCGGTCATTTCCCGATTCACCTCGGGCAGCTTAGCGACTTCGATGACGGCCTTATCCCTCGGCCAGTCGTTGATGAACCAAGCTACTTCCAAGCCGTCTGTGAGTACGAAAACGTGTGGGAGTAAATTAACTCTACGACTCACTCGCAGTTATCTGATACTTCCCTCTAAAGAACCTCTCTTTTCTTGGAATCGCCCGGCCTTCTCGCAGGGGAGTTTGAGGCTGATGCGAGTTATCCTAGTCGGTTCCCGTCGGGCCCGGGATTTCGTGTAGAGCCACCAACATCGACCACTCAGGGATGTCCATACTCTCGCAGGTTTGATCCGTGGGCACACACCCACTGGAAGGCGAAGCGTGCCCAAACCGCGAGTCAGCGTCGTAACATACAATCTCTGATAATTTTAGCGTAACGACTAAATCAGCCGTGACTCAAGCTTAAATTCATGCCAAGCCAGGATGACTTGTCTGTTGGCGACGAGTGGCCGCATCATTATCGGGGGCTATCGCTGCAGGCAAGTCCAAGCGGAGAGGTTTGGTGGCAACTCTATCAGGGGACAGACCGGCTACATCTAAATCCTTCGCCGGAAGAGATAGTGGATCGATTGCTAGACCACAAACGGATCGGGGGCCGGTTCCACGTCACAGAGACGGGTGACGTATTAACCAGGGTCGAAAACGGTGACGAGTACGAGCAAATTTATCTCGGAAGGATCGACGAACTTGACGGCGAATTAGTGCCGGACGGCGCAGAGGAGTTTAGCGTCGATCTCCAGCCAGATGGATTGGAGCCAGGTGATCTGTGGCCGAGTGTCTACGACGGCAGTCGATACTCGTTCGTTGGCGATCGATTCTGGTGGCACAGTGGGCAATCACATAAACGCCACCCCGTTCCCAACGGACTTCCGACCGATATCGAACAAAGTCTTCAACGCTACAAACGGGATGGCGGGTCCTTCAGAGTACTCCCCTGGGGAGACGTTATCACACTCATTCCACTGCATCCCACGCCAGAGAAGGTCGAGGAGCAATTCAATGAGCTTCCGCGGGTCGTCCGCAATATAATCAAGCTCCGCAAAGACCGTGACGTGGAGATGTTGCCCGTGTATATCGGCTCACTTGACGACTACCAGATAGAGGTGAACGATCCTCCGTCACTCACAGACAGACTCTCAGCTGAGGAAGAAGAGTCACTCAACAGCTGGGCACAGAACCTCGGTCGAACAGAGACCCGATCGACCAGCGCTCACAAAGTCAGTAAAGACACAGATTCTGGAGACTCGACCAAAGAAGGGAATACGTCGGGGGCAGGAGGCGGCGGGAATGAAAAAAATCCTAAACAAGGAGAGGATGAGAAGCCTCCCGAACTCGATGACGACCCTGTTGATTGGATTATGGAGGATGTGGAGGATATGGACGGCCAGAGTCCGAGTCGACAGGATTCAGCATGAGCGCCCAGCTGGCTGATAAGACAATCTCGGTCCCTATCGCCGGTGACAAGGACGTGAGTATAGAACCCGGACAGCCATATCCCGGTCCATATCGGGGGTCACAGTACAGTATCGTTGACTCGCGGAATCACGGTACAGTGGTTGAGTGGAAATACAATGACTTGGTCGTTCACGTCAACCCACCGAGTGGGTTACTTGATCGGTTACAATCCTTAGGAAAGTCACGGGGTAGTGGGAGAGGCAGCATCCGTATCACTGCAGATCGAGAGGTTCTCACCAAAATCAACGCGGATGAGTACAGATACAGTCACCAAGCACCCGTCAGTAGTGGGTGGATCCCAGTCTATCTCGGCAAATTAGAGGGCGATCTCGACTTCGATATCGAGAACAACCCGTCGTTACCTGATCGGGATCTTTGGGTCTGGAGCGGGTTCAGTTTCAACCACGGTGAACGGTGGAGCGTCAGCAATGATGATCGGCTCATATGGACGTGGCAGAATCACCGATTTTATTCAGCGTTTGAACACCGGGACCTGATCAATAAGTACGCCAAGTATCGAAGGATCGCAGGTCGGCTGTACATCAACGAACACGGGCACGTCTACGTGAATGTTCCTCGGGAGGAAGTGCCGCCGGGTGAGGCTGAAATGGTTAAACAGGTCTACGATGAATGGCGGAGACACGCAAACAGTAATGGCAAACGAGCGGCTAAGCGGCTCGTTGAACGACGTCTAAAAGTCACAGGAGATGGCGATCCATCTAAAGGCCATCTTCCTCTATACATTGGCCACCTCTCCGAATTCGATGATGGGACGGTTCCGAAGCCTGTGGTGACTGATGAAGGGTATTACGTCGATGCGAGTCGTGAAGAGGCTGGAGGATACTGACCGATGGGTCGTCGATTTCCGCCGGCGATATTCGGGCTCAAGGCCGACAGACAGCGATATCGGACGATCGTCCAGACGGCGTTCGAGCAAGATTCGCCAGTCGCACGGCCGGCGTTCGTAAAGCAATGTCAGTCTCAGATTGTGAAGCCAGATACCGGCGAACGGTATACAGAGTCCTATATCAAGCGAATCGTCGGTGCCTATGTCCAGGTTGGGGCCCTGTCACGCGATACCTCTGGCGACGAGACAATTCTTCACCCGTCACCGTTCGCCGACGAGTTGCTTGACGGTAATCTCCCACTCTCTGAGTGTGTCTGGAAGTGTCTCAAGCGCCGGTGGGTCGCAATGGGAAAGCGACCAGAGGGTATCGAGGGGCTGGATCGCGTACTTCGGACAGTTGCGGACGCTGAGGGTAGTCTCAACAAGAACGAAATTCAACGTCGGCTGTCTGAAAATGAAGGATACGAGTTCAACGATGCCGGGCTCCGCGGGTATCCAGAACTGCTCCAATTGATGGGTGTGCTTGAGTCGACGAGCGATGAACTAGAGACAACCAGCGAAGACATGGTTGATCGGTACAAGCGCCGACTGCGAGATACCGATATATTTCGCACCTTGGAGAGCCGGCTCCGACGTGAAGGGCCGATGGTTGAACCACCCGATAGAGACGCCAAGCGGGATCTCGTGAAATACTACATGTACCGCGAGGCAGGAGGATGGCAGAAACGAAATAACTGGCACGAGACGTTCTGGCAGGATTATCTAAAACAGGAAACGCGCAAGGGAGAGACTGGGAGTGAACTCAGGCGCAGGGACAAGTATCGAGAATTCAGATCGAGACGGAAGTCTCTCCGTGACGAGGTACGGGCTCGGTTCGAGAGTTTCGAGGATGACTCGCTAAGCGGTCTGTCTACGAGCGTGTTGGAACGAATTGTGGAGGCAGAAACGGAAACGGAGGCACGACGGGTCCGGGTTGCGGCTGGATCAGGAGTCTCACGAGCCGATCTTCAGTTACTCGAAGACAATACCCGGCCGGACTACGCTTTCTCGGAGTCATTCGAGCTGTACGATTGGCAATCTGAAGCCTCTACTGCGTGGTTTGCCTCTGAGGGAGAGTACCAACGAAAACAGGGGATTGCTCAGGTAGTCACTGGAGCGGGCAAGACCGTCATGGCATTGGACGTCCTCAGAAAGTGGCTCGCTGGTGATTCTGATCGGGTAGCCACCGTCATCGTTCCAACGAAAGTGCTCATGCAGCAGTGGTTGGTCGAGCTCGTGTCCACATTGAATGTCCCTGTTAATGACGTGGGGTGGGCGGGAGCCGGCAACAAGGACGACTTCGATGACTGTCGTGTTCTGGTAAGTATCGTCAACAGTGCCGTCCAGAACGACTACCTCAAGACGATTCTCCAGGAGGCAGGGACACCGGAGCACCTACTCATCGCAGACGAGTGCCATCGCTATACCGGCGACAAGTTCTCTAACGTGTTCGATTACCCACGTTCAGCCTCACTAGGGCTGTCGGCAACAGCAGTTTCTCGCGGAGAAAGCGAGCGCACTGCTGACGACGAGCTGTTGCTAAATGAACTGGGTGACATCTACTACGAACTGACCTACGATGAGGGGATTCAACGAGATCTCATCCCGGAATTTTCAATCAAATACATCGGATTTGACCTCGCCCCGCAGGAGCGGAACCAGTACAAACGCCTCTCAGAGAAGGTCTCTGCGGCGGTGAAAGACATTCAGCAGCGGTATGAACACCGACTGTACGAATTGCCGGGTGGATTTTCCCAGAAGCTGCAGATGCTCCGGAAGGAGGTCGAGGGACCGACACCCGCAATAACAGACTACTTCGAATACACGCAAGATCGGCGTGATCTCGTTGACAACGCCGCTGCCAGGCAGGCGATTACACTCCGGTTGCTGCGGAATGCCGTCGAAGATGACGATAAGACGATCGTCTTTCAGGAGCGTATTGAGCAACTGGAGCAGTTGATCGCTCCGCTTGAGCAGCGCGGTGTGAATCCACGCACGGGAGAGCTGGCTGAGGATGCAGAGAACTACCGAACACAGTTATATGAGGAGTTCGAGGGGCTGAAAGACGCTGACGAGGAGATAGAGGCGCTATTCGCTGACCCTGACTACTGGCCTGTGATGTATCACTCTGGCCACTCCCGAGACATTTGGAATGACATTGCGATGGAGTGGTTCAGACAAGACGGCATGGCAGACGTGATGTTGAGTGTGAAGGCGCTGGTCGAAGGGGTCGACGTTCCCAGTGCAGACGTTGGGATCGTCCGGGTTTCAAGCAGTAGCATTCGCCAGCGGATCCAAACATTAGGCCGGATCCTACGAACCGGTGATAACCCTGACGAGCAATCCACACTCTATGTTCTCTATGCTAGGGATACGATCGACGAGCGGATATTCAAGGAATACGACTGGGAGACAGAGCTGGCCAGCGCGCACGTCGAGCAGAAGGTTTGGGAGTCAGACCCGGACGAGGGCTACGTTTCGGGACGAATCCGAGATGCAACGCCCGAAGAGTATCCGCCCCGCCCGGAACCAGAGACCGTTCCAGACCCGGACGAACTTGAGATGGGTGACCAGTACGATGGCCCACGTGAGCCGGTTCGTAAAGTGAGCGTCTCAAGCCAGGGAGAGCTGTTCGAGAAACGAGGCAACGACCGGAAATATCTCGATGTGAGCGGGTTCAAACAGACTATCGATTTTATGCTTCAAGAGAAGGGTGGAGGCACCCTTATTGTAAATCGTCATAACCATTTGATCACCGTGCTTCAGAATGGGCCTGTATTCTTACGAACCGTCGATGGGCCAGACGCGCTTGGACAGGCTAAAGACAACTCAGGGGATGACGACAACGATGAAAAGAATCCACTGGTGGATGATCCAGCGAATTATGATGACCTGTTCTGACGTCCCACGAAGCACAGATTGTACATCGGACTATTATTCCTAAGTCAAGAATGGTTATTTACGGGCAGATCAAGTCTCTGCTCGGCTGGGAGCGCTATTGAGCTAACAGCCGCAGTTGACCAGACAGTGAGATACTCACCTACTCATTAGCTATATCTTCGAATAATCTATAGACGTGAAGAGCGTTTCAATAAGCCCAGATATGCGAATAAGCCGAGGAAAGTGACTGTGGTCTACCGAGATCGGCGAGAATTAGTTAAAGATAGCGAGCTCCGTTACTACTTGAGATCGCAGTTTAAACAACAATGTTGACGGTACAGTAATGGGTACATCCAAGCGTTAGACAGAGCGGAGGAGTTTACCCAACACCACCAGAATATTTACCAAGACGTGAACGAGTCCGAGGACAGCCCAGACACGGAAGAAACAGCACCGGACCTACAGCGACGAGATTTGGTGATCTCCCTGGTCAAACTCACGCAGGAGCTGGGTCATTTACCAAATTCGGACCAGATCAACGAGCGCGGCGAGTATCCGTATCAGCGATACCAAGAGGAGTTTGGCAACTTGTTCAACGCGTGTCAAGCGGCTGGGATTCTTCCGGATGATGTGACGATACAGGATTTTCACGGCGAGGAAGCTACTGAACCGGTTGAGGAGGCGGACGACATCGAATCCAACCCGAAGACGAAGTCGGCGTCGCAGTCTACATCCGATCCTGCGGTAACGCAGGGAATTGATGAGGCAGACGCCGAACTCAGAGAATCTGACGAAATCGATGAAGCAGATGCGCCCGAAGGAAAATCGGTCAAGACCAATGCTTTCATTTCAGATGTAGACCGGCCAAGTTTCGACGGATCGGCAGAAATCGATGAGTCAGAGATGCTAAGCGAGATTCGGTTATTTGCCGACATCATTAATGAGCCACCCACTAAGGAACTGGTCGTAGGGTACGGCAAGTATCCAGCGGACGAATACCGGGCGTCGTTCGGGTCGTGGGATGCTGCACTTGAATCCGCGGGATTTGACCCCGCTGAGATGCCGGATTGGAGCGCCCGGTCAAATACGAACGTCGAAATTCTGGATGGGATCCGGCTTGTCGCTGAGAAATTGGGGCACGCGCCGACCACCACAGAGACCGGGAAGCACGTCGATTTTTCCCCGGGATTGGCTACGTTGCGATTTGGATCATGGAGTGATGCACTCGAGGCCGCTGGTTTGGACCCATCAGAGCGGCCTAGCGTCCAAGATAGTGGAACAGCCGACAGTACAGATAATAGGAATACAGATGGCAGGATTCCCGAAGACGATGACGACGGAGATACTGAGGAACAAGATTCAATGCATAGCGTGATTGAAGAAACACTAGAGGATATGCTGTTATCGAGTGACGATGACGACCCTATCTAACTGATTAGTATCTTCTATATGAGGACTAAAGTGTTGATAACATAGAGCGAGCGACTGTAATCATATAGATTAAAGATCTCTCAGATAGAGGTGTCGACAAGAACGTAGAATGGTATCTAACATTCGTTTCAGCAGGTGTGCTCCGATTCATGAGTAGTGAGACATGTGAATCAGCTGTTGAGCTGGAAATGCTTGCCTCAGGAATGGCAAAGCAACACGAGACATATTTAGACGCGTTACAGGAACTCATCGATAATTCAGTTGCGGCATCTGTCGATGAGGAGTCATACTTTGAGAATCCAGATGAACAGGTGACAATCTCGCTGACGTTTGTGCGTGGCGAAGATACAGTCACGACCTATATATCAGATAATGGGCCAGGGATTACTCGTGAGCAGCTCCAAAACCATGTATTTCGAACCGGAAATAAAGAGATTTCAGATGGGATTCTAAATAATGTTGGATGGGGTCTCAAAGCCAGCCTCGCATGGTTTGAGGAGTCTCTCAAACAGCGTGAGCTTCAAAATGATACAAATCAATTTACCCTCGTAACACAGACGAATACGAGCGACTGTTTGCGTGTTGATGGACCCATTACGGGCGATCTTCCCATTTCCAGTGGGAGTGACAACGATTGGGAAATCGGAGTTCCTGACAATATTTCTGAACTAAATCAAGCAGATCACGGGACACGTGTTCATGCTACTTGTGCCAGGGCCCAATTTGATAATGATGTTTGGCCGTCAGCAGACTCACTCGACAAGAAAGTCCAATACGTCCGTGAGCGACTAGGCACCCTCTTTCGGCGGTTACTGTCCGCACGTGAGGACAATCGAATTGTAGTGAGCTATCACGACCTCAAAACAAATGAGCGAGAGTGTTTCGATGTAGTTCCGATCTGGCCAATATACTCTGATGAGACACAAAAGAAGAGTCACGAATTTGAGGTTACAACCCCGAGGGGCGAGCAATACAGAGTAGAGTACGAGTCCGGGACACTGGATATTGACGCGATGACAGACCGTGCTAAAGACAAGTGTCCGAACTTACTCACACAAAGCGGAAAATTCCGGTATAGATACCGCCCAAGTCAGAACAGACAGGGTATCGATATTTATGCAAATGGTCGGGTCTTGATGACTTCCGTATTTGAGGACGTGTTTGATCTCACACGCAATAACCAGTATAATTACTTTGGAGGGACACTCCAAATTATACCGATAGGCGACACTGACGAGGTGCCAACAGATAATAAAAAAACTCGGCTAGATACGAACAGCGAATTATGGAGAGAGGTTCAATCTGAGCTGTCTACCGAAGAATTCCTTCCTGAAGGGCGTGAGTACGGGAAACGGATTTCAACCGGCGGGGCATCCGGAGAAGATACGACACAAGAGGAAGATGAGACAACTAAAATCCGCAGTCAGTCTACAACAATTGACAGCGATTCAAACGTATTCGGGCTCCATAATGCGGATGCACGGAGTGCTGTCTCTGAGCTCCGTTCCTACCAAGAAGATACGACAGAGAGTGACGAACAACTCCTCGATACGACTGTCACGTCACCACCATACTACGATCTGAAAGAGTATGGCTCAGATGACGACGACGAAGTAGGTCAGCACGGCTCGTATGTGGAGTACCTCAATGAACTCCGGGAGGTGTTCGACGATGTATATAAACTAACGAAACAGGACGGATCGCTGTGGATCGTTGTCAACACATTTCGGCGGAATCGAGAAATCGTTCAGCTCCCGTTTGATATCGCCAGAGTCTGTCAAAACCTCGATCACGGTATAGAATGTCCAAGCTGTGAGAGTACCCTCTTACGGGGTGTGGACATGGTGGAGGGTCGCAAAGCAAATTGTCCGCATTGCGGTCATTCTATACAGAATAACGATTCGTGGATCCTACAAGATATCGTCGTCTGGAACAAAAACAAGGCACTCCCGTACACTAAGCAAGGGCGGCTCCGGAATGTGTTCGAATACATTCTTTGTTTTAGCAAAAATCCCGATTTCGATTTGAAGATGGACCGAATCCGCGAATCGCATCCAGACGATTTCAAACAATGGTGGGCAGACTTCCCCGAGCGGTATCATCCGCGTGGCAAGCTCCCCGAGAATATATGGGAGTTTGAACCACCGACACGCGGTTCCTTTACCGGTGATGTAGACGTGTTCGACCATCCGGCCGCGTTCCCACCTACACTTGTTGAGCGAATGCTAACACTGTCAACGGATCCAGGTGACGTGGTGTTGGACCCGTTTGCTGGGTCGGGTGTCACCATCGCACAGGCCGAGGTCATGGAGCGAAACGGAATTGGAATAGAGCTCAATGAAAAATACTGTAACGCGTATCCAGAGCTTCGAGAGCATCTCGAGACACAAGAGAAAGTAGAGCCAACTGCCACACAGGAGGACTTAGATCGACTAATTTGCGGGTTACGTCAGACGAAGTATGCACGCGATTTGGTTCGGACACTCGCCGGGGAACTCGGACTTTCCAGTCCAGCTCAACTCGATGTGCATACGGTCTTTTTAGTAAGTCGAGAACTCGGATATCAATCCGTTGCACCTGACACGCACGGGAAAGTCGATATCGTGTTAATTGTCGATGAAGAAACAACAGCTCGTGATGCGCTTACGTATCATGAGACTGCTGAAGAAGTTGCAACAATGCGACCTTGCTCCGGGTTTGGCGTGAAAGCCCGCCCTATTGTACTAACGACCGACGAATTCACGACTGAAGTCGCAGACGGTACATACACACACCTGCCAGATGACTTGTTTGTGTACGAAGACGGGCGGCACTACGTGTACACGGAGACAACCACTTTCTCAGAGTGGCAATCGATGACACAGAACAGTGCAGAGTGGACGCAACAATATACCGACGATGAAACTCCACCGATTGTTACCAACCTCGGTCTCGAAGTAAACCATCCCAAACACTCGATGGATACTATTTCTCGACCGTTGTCCGGCAACCACGAGTTCCAGCTCACCCAGCCATCCGGTAAATCAATCGAGTCGGTGATTAAATCGGAGTAGCCAGGGAAGAGTTTGAATGCAGTCTCATAGTTTTCGCATCCTCTATCAGAAGACAGCGTCACCTTAGGGATTCAAGAACAGAGTACCAACTCATTTATCAGTGGTCCTGCCATCCTCACTGACGAGTAAATGACCGACGAGCCAGACTCTCGTTTTCGCATCTATCAGCATGACTCACGGGAGCTGAAATCACGCCTGGAAGCCGAATTTGAGGATGTCAATGGCCTTGTCGATACGATAATTACCTCCCCGCCGTACGCAGATTTGATTGACTACGGAGATCACGATGAACAGGTCGGTCAGCAAAACTACGAATCATTCCTTGACGACATCAGGTCAATATACAAGCAGTGTTACGAGATTGCCGCTGACGACTGTACACTGTGGATAATCACAGACACGTACAAAACTAATGGTCGAGTCGTACGGTTACCGTTCGATATCGCTGACGAACTCGAAAATCTCCAAAATCATAAAACGTGTCTTGAACCAGACTGTAGCGGTCATCTTCAACGGAACCGCGGTAACGGGACGCTCGTATGTCAAACGTGTGGTGAACTGCACGACCCATTACCTGAGTCTTGGCGTATGGAGGATAACATCATCTGGGACAAACTTCGTACGCGTCCGTGGCATCAGAAAGGCAGGTTGCGGAACGTCTACGAGCACATTACCATGTACTCGAAAACAGATGAGTTCACATACAACAAAGACGCAATCCGCATTACTGATCCCGACGAATTCAAAAAGTGGTGGGTGAACTACCCAGAACGATACAGCCCAAAAGGGATTGTTCCGAGCAACGTCTGGGAATTCCCGATCCCGAAACAGGGCCAGTGGGGACCGAAAGTCAGCTACCATCCGAGCCCGTTCCCTGAGGGACTTGTTCGACGAATTGTCCACCTCGCCTCTGATCCTGGTGACGTTGTCTTCGATCCCTTCGCTGGGATTGGCACAACCCTCGCTATCGCAGAGGCACTTGGCCGGAAACCACTCGGATTCGAACTCAATAGTGAGTACATCGACTACTACGAGGATCATGTCCGCCCCACTGCACTGCGCGAAGTTGGTAGTGTCCAATCAACGCTCCAAGACGAGCAAGCACTCCTGCAAGAGCAGATCTACACGCTACGCGTGCACAAGTATGCCTATGAACTCTACAAGGAACTGATCACAACCGATAGAAACAGCCTCCGTGACGGCCAGATCGAATTTATTCAAACTACCAGCGACCCCACTCAGTTTGATCAGGACGCAGATCCAGCAGCCAGCCTTGTGTTTGTCTGCGAATCGGCAGAGGATTTCAATGACGTATCAATGGACGCTGCAATAGAGGGAATGCTTTCAGAAGACAAGGGATCTGGCGACTACTATGGCGTTGATTTTGATCCTACGTTCAGTACGGTCAACGAATATCTGGATACACTACGTACTGATCCACCCACACTCCTTAATGAGAAGGTGTACCTCTACCAAGGCAAACACAACTGGGCCGAATCCAGCATGGAAATCGAAGACTGGATCGACTGCGTCGCTAGTAACGACTGGTTACAGTATTGGTCAAAAACACGCCCTCCACTCGTCTCGAACCTCAATATTCAAGTCGAGAACCCCATGGAAGATCGGGGACAAGAGCAAGCGGGCCACCAAGCAGGTTTGGAATCGTTCGATTAACACGGCTGTTACTTAGCAGTTCCTGCTTTCCACCCAGAATGGTAATATGCTAGATTCTGCGCTGAACTAAATTGAGCTCCTGTTGGCACATGTACCAAGATTGGCTCGTCGGGTGGCATCTCGACGATACCCTTCTCAATCAACTGTTCAACCAGCATCATCGCTTTTTCTTCGTACATATCCATCGTATCGTACGTTGATTCGCTCATATTGCGTTAAGATACGTGAGCATCCGCAAAAGAGTAGCGGGGTATTCAAACAGTCATCCCTCTCAGGCGTGCCGGTAGTAGTACTGCCCGTAGCAATCAGGAGAACCTTGGATTTATTCGGTACGGAGAGTAGATTTGAGTGAATGGCAGAACCGATTCTCAAATGGGTAGGTGGAAAACGACAACTCCTCTCCGATCTTCGTTCTCGTTTCCCGATTAAATACGACCAATATCATGAACCATTTATCGGCGGTGGCGCTGTCTTCTTCGAATTAGAACCGACAACCGGATCAATAAACGATCTAAACCGTCGTCTCATCACATTTTACAGAATTATTCGGGATCATCCAGAGCGACTTATCGAAGAGAACCAGCGCCACTTGTATGAAGAGGACTATTATTACGATGCCCGAGACCGATTCAATGAGTTACATGCTCTTGATGAGCGGTCTGTAGACCAGGAAGTTGAAGAAGCCAGTCTTATGCTGTATCTCAATCGCACCGGATATAACGGACTCTACAGAGAAAACCAGTCTGGGGGATTCAATGTACCGTTTGGGGAGCACAGCAACCCGGATTTTATCCGGAAACAACAAATCCGTGCTGCAAGTGCTATTCTTGATAACATTAACATCTACAATGATGATTTTACATATATTGCTGAACGTGCTACATCAAAAGATCTCGTTTATTTTGACCCTCCATACGAACCGGTCTCAAAAACCGCTGACTTCACTCAATACCAATCAGATGGCTTCAGTAAATCCGATCAAGAGCGGCTTCGAGATCTTGCAGTCAGACTGGACAAAGATGATGTCCATGTTGTAATATCGAACTCCCCACCAGTATGGGAACTGTATGATGATATCCCGGATTTTACCGTTAGTTACGTCAGTGCTGCTAGAATGATTAACAGCGATGCAAACAATCGCGGCGATGTCGCTGAGGTTATTATTACCAACGTTCCTCCGGAACAACAACAACAGCAAAACATTCAGAATTATATATAATACAATCTGAATAAGTCCTATCCTACTCATATTTCAATAGATTTGTGTATTTTAGTTAGATGAAAGTCCGGCATGCTGAACACATTATGATAAGGCGAATTGGGACATTTCGGTGACATACGGGACAAGACGAGGAGAGCACACTACACTATAAGTATCAATATGACTCATTAACTCTCAATCGAATGGCAGCATTGTCCAAACCAGATTGGCTCGAACCGCGTGAATATCAGGATAAAGCCGTACAAGCATGGGCAAATAGCTCAGGACAGGGAATCTTGAATATGGCGACGGGAACAGGCAAAACCGTCACTTCGCTATTGGCAGCATCCCAGCTTGCGTCACTCCAAGACGACTCATTAGCTCTCATCGTTGCTGCCCCGTACCAACATTTAGTGGACCAGTGGAAGTCCGATATGAATGATTTCGGTGCCTCACCTATCCTCGCGTATCAATCACGAACCCGCTGGACAGATTCGTTGGCTAGCCAAATCACTGAATATAACTCTGGTGTCAGAGATACACTCGCCGTCATAACGACGCATAAAACATTCTCTAGTGACCACTTCCAGGATCTCATCGGCCGTCTCAACGGGGTTCGCACGATGCTCATCGTAGATGAAGTCCATCATATGGGTGCCCCACACCTTCGATCGTCGCTCCCCCAAAATATTCGGGCTCGACTAGGGTTATCTGCAACCCCACAGCGGTGGTATGATGAGGAAGGGACAGAGGCACTAACGAGTTACTTTTCGAACGGAGTTGTATTCGAGTATGGACTTGAGGAAGCTATCAAAAACGGCTATCTCGCTGAATACTACTACATACCTCACATCATCGAGCTGACTGAGGAAGAACAGGAAGAGTACCTCGCGCTTTCACGATCGATAGGCAAGCGGATGGCAGCTGTGAGCGGTGATATCGGTGACGCGGATTCGCAAGCAGATGAAACACTCAAGCAGCTACTGTTCAAACGTGCGAGACTGGTTGGTTCTGCGGCCAATAAGATCCCAGAGCTCAGAGAGTTACTCATTGAGACTGGCCTCGAAGATTTACACCATACACTCATCTACAGTGGTGATGGGAATGTTGGAGAAGAGGGCGAAGAAACGAGACGGCAACTGGAAGCGATCACTGAGCTCATGGGGAATGAGCTGGGACTCAAAATCCACCAGTTCACGTATGAAGAGGACCAGAAGGAGCGTGAACGTCTGTTAAATGAGTTTGAGACTGGTGTTTTACAAGCTCTCGTCGCCATACGGTGTCTTGATGAGGGAGTCGACGTACCAGCGACACAGACGGCGTTTATTCTCGCAAGTTCGTCTAATCCACGTCAATTTATCCAACGCCGTGGACGGATACTTCGGACTCACGCAGATAAGGACCACGCGATAATTCATGACTTCGTCGTTGCGCCTCCGACTGAGGTCCGGAAGTCAGGTGAAGATTCGCTCTTTTCTCTTGAGCGAAACCTCGTTCAGAAAGAACTCCAGCGTGTGAGTACCTTTGCTGCATCAGCTCGTAATCACCCGGACGCATCTATCCCAGGCATTCCGACCTCCACCGGATCCATACGTCAGTTAAAGAAAGATTTTAACCTACTTGATGTGTGATGGTTCCTTATAATGAGTAGTCAGGACCTTCCAGACGGCGTTGACGAAGAGACAGTTACCCGGATGATGCGCCGAGTCCTTGAGGCGGAGAAAGACAAACTACACATGGGAAACCCGATCGGCATCAATGACGATATTGAGTCTATCATCGAAGACGAAATTAAATAAATGGAATTAATAACCCTTCAGTTACAGAACTTCCGCCAGTTCTATGGGGAACAATCCATTCGTTTCTCCACAGACCAGGACCAGAACGTGACGGTTATCCACGGATCGAACGGCTCCGGGAAAACGACACTCCTGAACGCGTTTACCTGGTTATTCTACGATAACATCTCTCTTCCTAAGCCTGATAAACTCGTGTCTGAGCGTGCCGTCGCAGAAGTTAACCCTGGTAACAGTGTCACGGTCAGTGTCTCACTTGAGTTTGAACACGAAGGAACTGAGTACGAAGCAACACGTGTCAAGGAATTCAGCAAACGTGAGGGCATTTCTGCTGTCGAACAGTCGAGCGAGATTCGGCTAGAGTTCACCGACGAACACGGTAATCTGAAAACAAGATCGAATCCGGGTACTATGCTCAATCGGATCATGCCTGAGCGCCTCAAAGAGATATTCTTCTTTGATGGTGAGACCATCGACGAATTGTCTGCTATCGATGGACAAGAAAAGATACAGGAAGCCATTCGAAATATTATGGGGTTGTCTATTTTGGAACGCTCTACGAGACATCTTGAGCACGCGGTCGAAAAGTATGAGCAAATTGCTCAGGAACAGGGGAGTGAAGAGCTCTCAAACCTCATCAGTGAAAAACAGGATATCACTCAAGAAATCACCACCAAAGAGGATACGCTGGAAAGCCATCGACAATCGAAATCCGAAACGGAAGATGAAGTTTCGGACATTGAAGACCGACTGAGTCAGCTCGAGGGAAGCCGAGAACTCCAGAAAGAGCGCGACGAGTTGGAAGAGGAACTCGTGGATGTCGATTCAGACATCGAGGCCATTAACGACGATATTGCGCGCGAAATCTCAGAACGTGGCTTCTTACCATTTGCGATGCCTGCGGTCGAAGAGACAGGTAAAATGCTTCAAAAGAAGCGAGAGAAAGGTGAGATTCCTTCTGATATCAAGACTCATTTCGTGGATGACTTGCTTGAACTGAATGAATGTATCTGTGGCCGCCCGCTAAAAAAGGGTACTGACCCTTACGAAGAAGTGAGGGGATGGCGTGAACGCGCAGGCTCGACAGAAATTGAAGAGACGGCGATGTCGATCGTAGGTCGACTGAGTGAGCTAGGTGGTGATCAGGAGAAGCTATACTCAGAGATCGAACGCCATCTGAGCAGACGGGCGCAGAAGGCTGATAAAAAACAGGAGGTCCAGGAGCGCCTTGACGAAATCAGCTCTCAGCTGAGTGACGAAGAACAGGAGAGTATCGCCGATCTTGAGTCTAGGCGCAGTAATCTTCTTGGGAAAATCGGGGAGTACGAAGAGAAAATCCGAAACCTGAATTCGGAAATCGAGGAACTCAAAGACAAACGCAAGGCACTCGAAGACGAGATCGCCGAAGCAAAGGAGGAGAACGAGAAAGCACAACTGGCTCGAAAACGAGCCCAGACGGCGGCCTACCTGCAAAGCCAAATATCAACGCTCTTCCAGCAGTATCAGAATGAGGTTCGTCAGAACGTCAACGAACGTGTGAACGAAATATTCCAGGATATCATTGCGAAGAATTACTATGCAAAGATTTCAGATAATTATACTCTACAGATCTTAAAAGACGTCGGCGAAACGTCGGAGATTCCAGTCGCGCAATCACAAGGGGAACGGCAGGTGGCCAGCCTCTCTTTCATCGCAACTCTGATTTCACTGGCCCGGGAGCGATATGAGTCTGACGAGGATGCCACGTATTTCAAGGGTGGCATTTACCCGATGATAATGGACTCACCCTTCGGTTCGCTGGACCCGACGTACCAGGAGCGCGTGAGCCGGATGCTTCCGGAAATGGCGCAGCAAGTCGTGGTCATGGTAACTCAAGCTCAGTGGAGTGAGGAGGTTGCCAGTGAGATGGAGCACGTTGCTGGTGAGCGGTACTATCTAGATTACCACGACCCCGGAGAAGACCCTGACACGAACTATGAACACACTGACCTAGTCAGAAAAACTGGAGGTGACTACTAATGTCCTCAGGTGGACTCACATTCAAATACGAAAATAACGAAGCGTTCGAAGAACTCGCTGATGGCGACTCGCCCATCTTCGATTCCCGCGTCCGATTCCTGGTCTTTGCGGCAAGCGTTGGGTACGCCAAAGATCGATCGGTCGAAGATCCAGGTGAGGATAACTACATCAGGTGGAACTACATTGGCCAAGATAGTCAGCTGTCGGTGATTGCTGCATCCTTAGCCTATGCCGTGACTGAGGACCCGGAAGTTATTCTGGATCCCCACGACCAATTTGATGTCTTGAGCCGGTACGGTGCTGGTGGTGCCCGCCTCATCAAGAAGGAAGTCGTTGATGAGCCAGGTGATAATTTGGATAACCTCGTAGACTTCATCCAAGACCATCGCAATGAAGATGAGATGAAGGAGCGGGTTGGCGTACTCGAAGAAATTGAGAGAGAAATCAGCAGCCTCAAACCGTCCGCGGAATAGCAAATAGCGAGACTATCACATGACTCGCCATACAGACACTTGGGTTTTCAATATCGATTCAGAAGTTTGGGACGATTGTCTCGGTCACAAGACCGGTGACGAAGACGCCACTCCCCGATTCGGCTTCACGGATACAGACGACGTCTCACCGGATGACTTCCGGGTAGGAGATACTGTCTTGGCGCGGATCGTCTCAGACGATTCTGGAATTGGAGCAGTCTTCGAAGTGAGAGAGATCGTTCCCGCGGACACGACACCTCACTCAGTCCCAGGTTATGACTTCGAGTGGATCGTCTTCTGTGATACTGTCCAAGATGAGTTTAATTCGATATACCGAGAGAATTGGGAGCGATTTGCGGAAGTTTCCAATGCCAATCTCGAAGCGGTGAAAACGCTCGCCACGAGAAATGTTATTAATCTCTTTCCCGAGTACAAGCAGACGTACATCGACGGACTCCTGGAGCACGACAGTGTCACGGAAGTCGTCCGGACACGACTCGAGGATTCGAGGGAGTCCGGCGATGAGGACGACCCTTCCATTTGGATCGAGAAAACAGAGATAGAGGGACGCAATTACAAGCAAGATGGTATCGATCCCGATCATCCCCTTGCGGCGCACATTCAGGAGACAGATGCCCGCATCTACAAACTGACAGCACCACCGGATAACTGGCTCACGGCCTACGAGTACGCTGCATTCGCCTTCGGGGAATCCGACCACGGACTGTGGGAGGATCTGTCGCCTGGCGACGTCGTGCTCTTCCACTCTCGCAGCGAGCCAGCGTGGGAGGCACTCGACGAACAAGCAAGCTGTATTCTCGGTGCAGGCATCATCGGTGCGCTAACAACTAAACCCCAAGACGAATCCTGGTGGTACGATGAGCGACCCAATTCGCCGAAAGATCAGTCGTTCCCTTATCTTGTGACGTTCGACCGACTCTACGCTACTGGCGATATCGAGGACATCGAGTTCTCACGATCCATCCTGAGCAAGGACACCACGGAGGCAAACGCCGATCTCACAGCCCTGACGGCCAACGGAATGCCCTTCGAGACGGCGGACAAAATCTGCAATGAGACCGCAGAGACTGGCTTTCCTCGCCACCGTATCCAGGAGCCACTCGATACGACGGCCGACTCGGAACCTGGCCGTACACTCGTGAACGCTATCACAGCGCATCTCAAGGAAGTCCCCCCAGTTGCGATCCACAAATCGTTTACCGGAGATCTCGACACGGAGTCACTCCTTGATGGGCTATACTTCCCGGATGAGCTCGGTGAAACCATCATCGAACAGATCCAAGCAGCGCTTCAGGCCGGTGACCACATCATTCTGACTGGACCACCCGGAACCGGAAAGACCGAGATCGCCGACCGCGCCGCCCAGTCGCTCGCCGACCAGTATCCGTATCTCTACTCCGGCGCGGAGTTGACGACCGCGACAGCCGACTGGTCCACCTTCGACACCGTCGGTGGGTACATGCCGACAGAAACGGGAGCTGATGACGCGACCGGCGATCTTGCGTTCAAACCGGGGATCATCCTGAACCGACTCAAAGACACCACCAACGGCACGCAAGCGAACGAACCGATCATCATTGACGAACTGAACCGCGCAGATATCGACAAAGCGTTCGGCCAACTCTTCACACTCCTGTCCGGCCAATCCGTCCAACTCCCCTATACACGGAACAACCGCGAGATTGAGTTGCTCACCAATAACCAGCTCGAAGGAGTTCCTGCGGCTCATCAGTACGCCGTGCCCAACGCGTGGCGGATCTTCGCCACTATGAACACGTACGACAAAACCTCGCTGTACGAGATGAGCTACGCGTTCATGCGGCGTTTTGCGTTCATCCGTGTGCCGGCCCCAGACTTACCGCACGGCGATGATGAGCAGAGTTACGACGCACTCATGGACATCATGGACCAGTACGTTGCTGCCTGGGATGGGTTGGACCCGTCGGAGGCCCAACGCCGCGCAGTCGGGCGCGTTTGGACGCACACCAACCACGCGGTCGAGGATCGCGCTATCGGCCCAGCCATCGTGTATGATCTCTTAGCGTACATCACAGCCCGCCACACGTCCGCGAACGAACTGTCCACACCGCTCACCGAGGCCGTTATCAGCTACATCTTCCCGCAACTGGAGGGGGTTCCAGAACGCACCAAGATTGTCGCACATATCGCGGACGTTGACGCGGTCGACCGAGATATGCTCGCGGCCGCTGCCCGCGATATGCTCCAAGTCACGTTGAGTGATGCATGAACAGCGAGGCGATCATCGACGGGCTTACCGAGGATATCTTGGCGTACGCCATGAACGGCGGGTTCCCACATCGGGAGCTCGCGGAGTCACTCAAGTTTGAAGCGCTCGATGAGCGGTTCGAGGATTACGAGCTCCTCGTTGATCTCCACTTTCTCCTCAAGCCAGGGGTGATCGACTTCGTCGAACAACTCTCACAACGCATTCGTAACGTCCGCACCGAGACCACCTCTGTTGCCCGGACCCAACGCGGGGGGATTGACGGCCACATCAACTGGGGCGCTACCGTGAAAACACGGTACGCAACGAATCCCAATGATCGCTCGCTGTTCGTCACTGAACATCGGTCAGAGAATTACGATATCCCCGAGAATCTCGTCTTGAAGAAACTGCTCTCGGTTATCTACATGACACTCCGGGAGACAGATGAATACCTCCGTGCCGAGTATGACTGGGTCGCCGACCGCTGGCACGATAACCGGTCGCTCATCGATGACGTTCAGCGCACGGTCGACCGCAACGTCCACGTTCGACGAATTCGTGAGCCGGACGCGTACGAACCAACTGAGCGCATGCTTACGACCGCTGCGAACGCTCGGCAAGCAATCTATCGTGACGCTGCCGCGCTTCTTCGAGCCCGCGAGCGGCTTCACAATGGTCACCCAGAGGAGCTTCGGCAGCTCCTGACTGAGACGGCAATCACGCCTGATGACCAGGCCAAGCTCTTCGAGCTGTACGTCCTCTTCCGCTTTATCGCCACGCTCGAAGACCTTCAGGATACCCCGCCCGTCTTCCAAACGATCACACGGGGCCGAGATGAGGTTGCCCGCTTCAGTGGGGATCGGGAAATCGTCGTGTATCACGATGATTCCGGGGATGATCGTGGCCTCTCCTTCCGCACTGAAGTCGATCCTGACGACCGCAAGCTTACTCGCGCAGAACAGGTCCAACAAACCGCGCAGTCGGTTGCGAGCAACTACTTCGACAAACAGTTTCGGAATCACACTGGTCGGCCTGACGTACTAGCACTTGAGGTAAAACAGACCGACCCGCTTCAGTATGAATATCTCATTGCCGAAATCAAACATAGCACGCGGGAGGAGACCATCCGGACTGGAATCAAGGAGACGCTTGAGTATCTCGCCTTCTTGCGTGTGAACGAGGAGTTCGTCTTTGGGGAAAGAGGAGACACTGATCCGCAATACTTCGGGAGTGGCTGGAACGGCCTGCTCGTTGTCCAGGATCTCGAGCAGGAAACGCCGTCCGTTGCGGATCAGCACGACGAACCGATTACGATCCTTCAAGCTGGAGAGCTTGACTCGGGTCTCAAGACGGTTCTGAGCGAACTGATCGAGTCGGGCGATAACTCAAGTCAACCATAAGTTACTGTGTGGGTAGATCATCAAGGGGGCTCTTTTTGCGGATGGAACTGCGAATCAGTCCATGCCATCAGAACCGATGAAAAACATCAATATTGGAGACTTGAACGGGACCATCGCCACAGTACCAAATGGTAATCTCGACCAACCCCTGTTAGTCCGGGTTGGGTCAGTACGGGAGACACCACTCGCCGGTGAAGCGCCCGTTGTAACAGTATATGACCGAAATGGGAACGCAATCGAACTCAATGTCTGGGCAGCTCACTCGCTAGGTGTTGACTGGCGGATCGACGACTGGTATGTTCTGGATAGAATTCGAGGCCTTGTATGGAAGGCAGAAGAGGGTGAATTACAAAAACAGCTTGTAACAACAGAAGAAACGAAGGTTCACCACCTCGGTCAAAGCGTCAGTCCGGAGCCGGTAGCTGACCCACCAGTAGCAGACATTTCTGTCGAGCGTACGTATGAGAATGCACTGCGCAATCACGACGAAAGCGAAACTGGAGAGTTAGACAACAATGAACCGTCTGACGGAACACACCTCATCGACACGGCTGAGGAAGGTTCCATCCTTGATGAAATAAATGATGAATTCAATTTCTAACGGCCACTCTTGCTCGGGAGGGCATTCTATATGACGGGATCCGATATCAACACTGTCGGCCTGATTTCCGATATCCATGCAAACCTCCCAGCGCTTGAAGCAGTGCTTGCGGATATGCCAACGGTTGATGCGATTGTGAACGCAGGCGATGTCGTCGGATACGGTCCATGGCCCATCGAGTGTGTTGAGCGGATCCAGGAAGCGCAATGCCACTCGGTGCTCGGAAATCACGATGCATCCCTCTTCGAAGACCTGTATTTCCATGAGAGCGATAAATACGCAGCAGAAGTGCTATCCCCATCGCAGAAAGAGTGGCTCCAAGCGCTTCCACACCAACTGCTGCTGTTCGACGATCGGCTTCGCGTAGTTCATGGCCATCCGGAGAGCCACTTCCAATATACCGAAGAGTCAGCGTTCGATGTGTCTCTCTTGGATGGAGAATCGATTCTCGTACTCGGTCACACCCACAAGCAGGCTGCAAAGCATGTGGGCGACAATCAGCTCATTGTGAATCCCGGGAGTGTCGGACAACCACGCGACGGAGATCCGCGAGCAGCCTATGCAGTTGTAGATCTTAATAAAGTTTCAGTCTCACTCAAACGAGTGGTATACGACATCGATTGCTACACACAGCAGCTCACTAAAACCCCAATTCCGAACGATAACGCTCGAAGATTGTATGTCGGGGAGTAGTTGAGATCGGCCTAACGCGTCTTCTGAACTACGAGATGATACGTGAGGCAATCAACAGGATATCACTATAGACCTGTCAGAAATCTGTAAATTTATATCCGTAATGGGTAAACTACTCAGAGAGACTCCAGAGTAATGAACTCCCTACCTTACGGCTCTCAATCCTATTCTGATCCTCCAGTGATTTGAGTCGTGTGTATGCGGTCCGCTGAGTACAACCAACCTCTTCGGCAATTTCTGATGTACCTGCCATTCCTTCGAGCTGCTGAACGGCTTCTATGAATTCAGAATCGGCATAGCTCGTAGTATACTTTCCAGATTCTTCCTCACGATCTTTTCCGGGCACGACGCCTAATTTGTATACATCTCCTATGTAGGTGATGGGTTGAAATCCATCTCTTATGAAAGAGATGGAAAAAGTTTATACCATTACACTATGTAAGAGATGGTGTGGAAGCCCAGTCCCAACGGGGCGTTAATTTCGAGAAACGCCCGAGTGCTAGGGACACTCGGACTGGGTTTCACACTGGACGTGATAACCCATGGAAAACTCAAATCCCCCGAATCAAGAGGTTGTCGGTGACCAGTTAATTGAAGATATATCAAAAAACAAACAGATTGCGCTCGGGGAAGGGGCCGCGATGTGTCAGGTATGCGGGTGTGAGCTGCGGGAAGGCGACGATTTAACGGCGTATGCCTTCCGGGCGGCTGGCAACCCGTTTTTTGAGATTGGGTACGTGATGTGTGGGGCGGATGTGCATGAGCACCCGTCGGTGTTTACGCGTGGTGTTCATGAACTGGTCGTCACGGGCCGGGTCGGTCTCTGTACGGATGTGTCGACGCAGTCGTCGTGGTTGGTGTTCATTGAGCCGTCGCCGGTGGTGGTGAGTGTGGCGTCGTCGAACTCGGCTCGCACGGTGGGTGATGCGTCGCGTGACGGGAACACTGAGTACACTGAGACTGCTGAGCGCCGTAATGGCCCGACTCCACTGTTGGCGGCTGTCCGGGAACACATGCGGGCGGATGGGGGTGAGCGGTGATGGTGCCGACGTTCGACACCGAACACCTCGACTACGAGTTCTCGCTGCCGGACGACGTGGAGGAATTCACACTCCCGGACGTGTATGTGGGTCTTGAAATCCCGCTGCTCGCGCCGGGCGATGGGATCGTCACAGACAGACATCATGCGTCGGCGGATCGGTATGAGGCGGATGATCCGCAGAATCAGATTGGGGGGATGGTGTCGCCGTTCCCGCTGTCAGGGTGGTTGCGGCACGGGTGTGAGCGCGTTGTCCAAGCGGCTGGCGGCACGGCGTGCCATCCGGGCGCAGCGAACGGGGACTACATGCTCGAGGACGTGTACGAGCGCGATCTCGATGCCGGGTATCACGAGAAAGGGTCGTGCGTGGATGGCGACGCCGGCTGTATGCTGTACGATTTGTTCGGCGGGTTTAACGACCGTGCAGGTCGCCTTGTCCGGAGACCGATCGGGTTTTCGCCGATCCGCCGGCAAGTGGACGTGCTCCAAGGCGAAGCAGAAGCCCACTACCGCCAACTGAACACCCAAGTCCGCTCGCGGAATGCGGAGGATGACGGGCAACCGCTGCGCATGGCGTCCCGGGATGTTGTCGGGAACTTGGTGGGGACGTGGAAACTCTCCCTTCGAGAATTGAAGCCGGAGTACGTTGGGTTGCTCGTGGAGGCGGTCGATTACTTGGATGCGCACAGTGATGAGTTCGAGTTGCAGCTCGGTGGCGCGCGGAATTTCGGGGCGGGCATGGTTGATGCGCGCGTCATCAACCCGCTGTACTCGGACGCAGAGATCAAGCGGGTGTATAATCGCGCGCAGGATGTGACGTCGGGGATGCAGTGGAAGGATGATGTGTGGCGGGAGTCAGTACGCCAAGAGTTCGTGGCGGCGCTACAGGCGCGTGTGGCGGGGTGTGATGGTGACGTGTCGGGTCCGGGTGGTGATGCGGCGTGACGGGGCCGAGTGACGAGCAGGGCGACGGTGATGATGAAGAAGATGGTCTCGATGAGCTGCGGCCGCCGTCGACGGCGACAGGGCCGGTGCAGGACCCGGTTGATTGGGAGGCGCAAGGCGAGGGCGGTGCGGAGTTGGATGGGGAGTTGAATGAGCCGCGGCCGCCGTCGACGGCGACGGAGCCGGTGCAGGACACGCCTGAGAGTATCCGGGAGGGTCGTGGTAAGCACGCGTCGGGTGACGGTGAGAGTGAGTCGGGTAGGGAGGGTGATGGGACGTGACGGAGACGGAGTCCGCTCAGGAGCCTGCTGGTGATGGTGAGTCGGGTGCGTTGGTGGCGGCGTTCCGACACGACATCCACAAACTGCGGGGGAAGCAGCATGCTGTGGCTGATCGGGAGGTGTGCGGGGTGCGGGTGAATGAGTCGGTGCCGTGCGGTGCGGATGGGGACGCGGCGTTGTTGAGCCGCCCGGAGGGGGAGCCGGAGCAAACAGTCAAGAACCACGCGTCGCCAGCGCGCCTCTCCTTAGTGACGGGAGCGACGGTCGCGCCACCAGACCAGGTTCCGGCACCCCTGGAAGACGTGTGTGAATTGGTGGTGCCGGGGTGTTCGGATCTGGAGCGGCTGCACGCGACGTGGTTGATGAGTGACGTGGCGTCGCGGTTCAACGAGTCGGTGTATTTCCCGTACACGTCGCTGAAATACCACACGTTGCTGGTGGCGGCGTTGCTGGATAATTACCGGGCGGGGCACGCGTTCGATGACCTGTTTATTGTTGCGGAGCGGCCGGAGCGTCGCCCACCGTTGGATGGTGACGGGGTGCCGGCGGCGCTAGCCGCGGAGGTGGTGGTGCCGTGCCGGACGGTGTTGTGGACGTCGGAACTTGCGGTGCGGGTGACGGGTGAGCCGCCGGTGTCGGGGGCGGTGGCGTCGATGGGTGCGGGGCCGGTCCGGTCGTTTGCGGGGACGTGGTCGCGGTTGACGGAACACCCGTTGAACCTCGATCGGGAGTGGCTGCGTGTCCTAGATTCGCAGGTGCGTCGCATCCGGTCGTTCTCAACGGCACTCCAATACGTGGAGGATGTCGTGGCGGTGGTGCTGCGGTTGAGTGCGTGACGGGGTGAGGAGCGGTTGATCCGGATGGGCGGGGGGACGGCAATAGGGCGCGCGGCGGTCCGTGGTGGGTCGCTGCGCGCGGACGCGGTGCTCGTGGTGGGGTGGTCGGTGGTGCGTCGACTGGGGGCGACGGTGCGCGGGACGGTGTGCGGGCTGCGGGTCGTGGTGGGCTCGCAGTCGCGGTACCGGGCGCGTGGTGAGGCTGCGTTGGTCACCGGGGTGTTCGTGGTGGGACAGCTCGTGACTGGCGTGGTTTCCGCGGTCGGTGGGTGCGGGGTGGGGCGCGTGGTGGCGTGCCGGCTCGTGCGCTCCGTGTCGGCCAGTGGGTGTGGTGGAACACTGGAAACGGGGTGTGTGCAGGACTGGTCTGACGGGCGCTTGGGAACACTGGAAACGGGGTGTGTGGGGTCTCGATCGCGTTCGAGGTGTGGAACAGTGGAAACAGGGTGTGTGGGGTGGCCGTGTCGTGTGGTGTGTGATCGTGTCATTATTTGGAGTGGAAACGGTGGGGTGGTTGCGTGACGCGCATTCAGCAAGTGTTGTTCGAGGTGGAGTCGCCGTATGCGGGGCGGCCGTATCACGTGTCGGGGAATGCGTTGTTCAACGCGTTCGCGGACCAGGTGAGTGATGCGACGCGGGGCGCGGTGCATGTGAGTCACGGCGTGTTTGTTCCGTGCGAGTACGGGGCGTTCCCGGCGGCGCATTCGATGCCTGGGTATGCGGGGAAGCTCGGCGGGTCACTACCCGAGGTAGAGGCGTACGCGGATTTGTTCCTGTATCGGGATGCGGCGCACCGGTGGTTGCTGGACTCACGCCCCAGAGACGCACAGAATACGTTGGACGTACAAACGCACGGTGGGCGGTGGGCGTTCGCCCCGGAATCGTTCTTCGGGGTGCCAGACCATCATCGGAATTCGAAGCGCCGCGTCCCGTGGTTCCTGCACTGCTACGTGCACGCCCCGGGCGACGAATCGGTACTGCCAGTGTCGACGGACGTGCTTGAGGGCATCCAAGTTGGGGGGCAGCGGAATTACGGGTTTGGTGAGCTGTCGGTGGCGGACACTCTGGTCGTGGATCTTGATGACGTGTCGTTCGACGGGTTACGCGGGCATGACGCGTACACTGTTGAATTGTTGTCGCCGTTCGTGCTGCAAAGCGAGGTTTCAGGTGCAGATCGGCAGTCGGTGCCGTCGTGGTGGGGCGAGTCGCGGTCAGCAGAAGCAGTGACTGGGGATGGGTTGCGGCGGCGTGGTGAACGACTCGTGACGGGTGACGGGGTGTTCGATCTTGCAACCGTGGATCACGGGCACGTGGTACCGTACACGGGGTTGGACCCGGTCGGGACGGCGAGGAATGGTGTGACGCGTGTTGGGACGCACTCGCGGTTCGGGTTCGGTGAGTTCCGGGTCAGGGCGGGTGGTGAGGATCGGGTGCCGGGACGAGGTGAGGAGTTGTGACGGCACTGGAAGTGGTGGCGTTTGATATTGAGACGACGGGGTTTGACGTGGATGACGTGGTGACGGTGGTGGGGTTTGCACTGCCGCTCGGGTGTCGTGTGTTTGTGCGGGGCGATCCTGATACTGACGGTGAGGCGGTAGGGGCGGTGGTGGGTGACGCGATTGATGAAACCGTGTCAGTGTCGGTGCATGCGTCGGAGGCGGGGTTGTTGCGGGCGGTCGGGGAGTTCGCTGTGGAGCGGATTAACGGGGAGGATGTGTTGGTGGTGGCGTACAATGGGGAGCGGTGGCGCGGCGGGTTTGATTTACCGTTCCTTCGAACCAGGTTAGCGGTGACGGGGGTGGCGTGGCCGTTTCAGGATGTACCGTACGCGGACGTCCTCCCAGTCGTTGAGAAGCTGTTTAACACGTCGCGGGATGGGGAGTCGCGCGATGATTTGGTGGGGGCGTACGCGGCGTTGATTGGTGACGGGGTGAACGCGACGGATCCGTTCACGGATAGTGCGGAGGCGGTGACGGCGTTTACGGCGGGGCGGACGACGGCGTTAGTGCAGCATAACGCAGTGGATACGTTGCGGACGCGGGCGTTGACGCTGCTTGCGGAACAGTACTGTTCGAAATCAGATTTCAAACTCAAGTCGTTGACGCCGACGGTGCTCGACGGGTAGCGGCGCGGCCGGTTTGAAGCGATACGCCATGGAGTGCTGGGGAGCGCGGGAACTGAACGCGGTTTGACGAACCTAATGAGTGAGCAACGAACGCGACGCGGTGTGCGAGGCGTATCGAAAGTGAGTGTGCGAGGGGCTGTGGAGGGCCGGCTGTGAGGCGGTGGGGTCGCGGGGCGGACACGGTGGATGCAGGGACGCGCGCGTTGATGCTGAGTACTAGGGGGAACAGGTGTCAGTGGTGCGGGGCGCGTGGGCCGCCGCGCGGGATCGCAGTGCTGCATGTCCATCATATTGAGCGGGAGCCGGGTGACGTGCCGGAAGATGATCCGGTGAATTTAGCGGTGACGTGCCGGGCGTGTCACAACTGGTTTCATCACCGGCCGATCGCGGCCGACGCCCCGGTGCCGTTGACGGAGGCGGATATGCGGGTGTTGTTGCCGCATGACGTGTTGCTGTTGGACGTGTTGGATGAGGTTGGGCCGGCGCCGTTCCGTGACGTGTACGTCCGCGTGAAAGTGTTGCTCTCGGAAACGGCGGTGCGAGAACGCTTGTGGGTGCTGATGGGGTTAGACCGGTTGGTGGCGGGGCGTGATGAGCAGCTCGTCGATCAGGATGCGAAAACGGGAGCGTGGGGGTTCCCGGAAGACGTGGATGAGTCGGCGCGGGGGTACGTGCCGGGCGACCGCGCGTTAGCGTTGCAACGCGCTGAAGACGAGCTCGTCAGGCGTGCGCTCGACCGCGGGTGTGACCGGGAGTTAGTCGCATCGGTGTTCGGGGTGACGCGGCGGAACACGTTTCATAAGCAGTACAGGGCGACAGCATACGCGTTTCCGCTCGACGAATTCGATCGTGGTGGGCGGCCAGCCGGCAGTGATGATGAGGTGAGCGAGGGCGAGGACGGTGTGCCGGTGTGGAATGATGGGGCGGTGCCGGATGGTGATCTGGGTCGCGTGGAGACGTGGGGTGGGGAGCCGGATGAGATGTACGGGGATGTGAGTGAGTTGTTGAATGGGGACGGGTCGATGTAGCGGGGCAGTCGGTTGTGGTCGATTGAGAGGTGCTTGTTGTGTTAACTGGTGGGTAGGATACGGGAACTACGGTATTGGTCTTCGAGTGACTGTAGAATCGGGCGGAAACGGGGGTTGTGTGTGACTGGAAACCCGGTGATGACCTGTTTACCCGCGTGTTTCAAGTTAGTGCACGGGCAATTTGGAGTATGGGAATCGTCCAGGACGCTGAACACAGTGACGGTGCGCCGACAATCGAGGGGACGGGAATCCGTGTCAAAGATATCGCGTCGGCGTACGAACACAGCGGGTACGATCCTGACGAGATTACACAGCTGTACCCTGATTGTAGTCTTAGTGATGTGCATCGGGCGCTTGCGTACTATTACGATCATATCGATGACTTCCGGTCGGCGTCGTCGGAACCGGCATCCGTATGACACGGCCGCTGTACTGTGACGAGAGTATTTGGCTGCCGGTTGCTGACGGGCTCCGCAGACGCGGGTGGACGGTTCACACCGCCCGAGATGAAGGCACGCTTGGTGACCCAGACCGCGAGCAGTTGCGGTACGCAGTCGCAAACGAGTGGGTGCTCCTGACATTCGATGACGATTTTTTGACGCTCGTCGAAGGCCAGGGGCTGGAACATCGGGGCGTGATTTACGTACAGCAGGCGGGACGGCAGATAGGCGATGTCGTGAAAGTCGTTGATGAGCACCTACAGAACCGATCCGAAGACGACCAGTCGATTCAGTACGTGTAGTCTATCAGTCATTCCGTGACAGGAGATCGCCGATACTGAGCGGTGGATGGTGTGAAACGCGTTCGTTCGGGAGCATTCGATAAATCCGAGTGGTCATCCTCAGGAGAGGTATCGATCGGTTGGTTCAAATGGATTCGATCGTGGTGGGCGGCCAGTGGAACGTGATGCCGAGTCGAACGAGGTGGGAGCAGTCGTGGCGGCGTGGAGTGATGTGGAGGTGCCGGACGGTGACTTAGGTCGCGTGGAGATGTGGGGTGGGGAGCCGCATGCGGTGTAGAGCGATGTGAGTTGTTGAACGGGGACGGGTCGATGTAGCGGCTGGGGAGTGGTTCCCGGCTCTGGTGAACCAGTCAGTACTTGGTAGGACGTGTGTGTGCTGGTGGAGAGCGTGGAGGCAGTGAGCTGTGTGTTTGACCGAATCTTTATTGTCAGTAGTTTGTAAGTAGTGGTATGGTAGCACTCACCGATGGTGATCGACAGCAGCTTCGAGCCGAATTTGACCGTCACCTCGATGTCGGTCTGCATCACGGCGCGCAACTCGCGGTCTACGTTGACGGAGATCTCGTCGTGGATTTCGCCGGCGGGACGACCGGTCCGGATGGGAATGAAACTACTGCAGAAACGCGTCATCTCATCTTTTCGTGTACGAAACCGTACGCGGGCGTTGGCCTGCATCAACTCATTGAGCAAGGCGTGGCCGCGTACGACGACCCGGTTGTCGAGCATTGGCCCGGGTTCGCCGACGACGGGACGCAGAAAGCCGAGATCACCATTCGACAGGTGCTGAGCCACACTGCCGGGATTCCGTTCGGCGATTTCGACGACCAGCCCGAACAATGGGGTGACTGGGACGCAGTCGTTCAGGCCATGGAAGACATCGATCCGGTGTTCGATCCGGGCGAGCAACCGGCGTATCACACGTTCAACTACGGCTGGGTCGTCGGTGAACTCATTCACCGTTTGTCCGGGCAGCACGTCGATGAGTATGTCGCTGAACACGTGTTTGACCCGTTAGGAATGGACCGCTCGTCGATCGGACTTGGCCCGGACGAGAAGGATGATGTCGCTACCCTCGCCGGATTCGAGATGTTCGATCGGTGCCGCGACCCCGGTGAGGGGTTAGGTATCCCGGCGTCCGAATCCGCGGCAGCGTTCAACGACGAAGCTGTTCGACGGGCTGTTATCCCGGCGGCAAACGGGATTAGCACTGCGCGAGACATGGCGCGGTTTTACGCGTGCATGGCCAACGGCGGTGAACTTGACGACACGCGCCTGCTCGATGAGGAGACGGTTGCCGAAGCGACTCGGACCCACGCCGAAACAGAGTCTGACAGAACACTCTCGCGACCGGCCCGGTATGCGCTCGGGTTTTGGACTGGCGGATTAGCAAATGACATGTTCGGATCGTTCAGCCGCGAGCGGATGTTCGGTCATGCCGGGCTCGGGAGTATTTTCGGCTGGGGTGACCCGGAACTGAACGTCGGCTTCGCATACGTCACCAACGGCATCCGCGAGGAATCGTGGGAGCATGCCGCTCGCGTCAGTGGAATGTCCGATGCCGTCCGATTAGCGCTCCACGAGTAAGGGGTTCAACGCGGCCGTGTTCCTGAGTCGGAGGCGGTTCGCCGCGAACGGTGCTGTGACGGAGTCGTGCCGGGCGGCCGAACAGTAGCGTTGTAACGGCGTGGAAGACGAGCTCGACAGACGCCGTTCGACCGCAGGTGTGACCGGGAGTCCGTTGCGAATGTGTTCGGCGTGTTTGCTGTGAAAAGCTATTCGCGGTGCTGGGTGAACAGCTGCCCACCAGCTATTGAGAGACGGTCGCCTGTCGCTGCTCGCTACTGCTTGAGATGATACTCTTGAATACGATACTTTGAGATATGATTATTCAGAGTATTTTTATTCGGTGCGCGCTGAGTGAGTGGTATGACTGGCTTCGTCAATCGTTCGGATGAGTTGGATCGGCTTCACGGCCTGTTTGACTCGGAGAACGCTGAGCTCGCCGTCGTGTACGGGCCCCGACGACTCGGAAAGACGAGCCTCGTGAAGAAGGCGCTTGAAGACTGGGATAACGCCGTGTTCTATCAGGCGCGCCAGAAGACGCGAGACCTCCAACTGGAGCAGTTCGTTGCGGCTGCGGCAGAGGTGTTTCCCGGTATCGAGGATATTCGTCCCGAGTGGGAGCGACTGTTCAGGTATCTCGGCGACCGGGACGCGATCGTCGTCCTTGACGAGTTCCCGTACTTGATCGAGCAGGACGAAAGCCTTCCGTCCGTGGTACAGGCGTTGTTCGACCACGAGTTCGATGAGTCGGAGACGACGTTCGTGCTGGTCGGGTCGTCGATCAGCATGATGGAGGAGGCGACGCTGCTCGGAGACAGTCCGCTGTACGGGCGGACGTCCCTGACGCTCGACATCCGTGAGTTGTCGTTCGACGCCGCGACAGCGTTTCTGCCGGACGACGCGACGGCCGACGAGGCGGTGCGCGCGTGGAGCGTGTTCGGCGGGGTTCCGTACTACTTGGAGGAGCTTGACGCCGACCGGTCGCTCGGTGAGAACATCCAGGAGACGGTGTTGACTCGTCACGGATCGCTGCGTAACGAACCGGAGTACGTGCTCCGCATGGAGCTGACGGAGCCGACGCGGTACTTCTCGATTCTCGAAGCGATCGCTGGCGGCGCGACCGGGCGCAACGAAATCGCCGGTGCGACGGGGATCGAGTACAACCAGTTATCGACGTACTTGGACCGGTTGTCGCGGCTTCGACTCATCAACCGGCACGTCCCGGTGACTGAGAAACCCGAACGATCTAAACGAAGCCAGTACCGGCTGCGCGACCCGTTGTTCCGGTTCTGGTTCCGGTTCCTGTACGGGAGCGCGGACCGGTACGACCAGTTCGGCGACGACGCGTACGACGGACTCGTCGAACCTGAGTTGGCCGACTTCATCGCGCCGGCGTTTGAGCAACTGTGTTGTGACGCGCTGTGGACGTTGTACGGTGAGACGCCGATCGTCGATGTCGGGCAGTGGTGGTATCAGGACCACGAGATCGACGTTGTCGGACTTACTGACGGCGGGACGATCGTCGTCGGGGAGTGTAAGTATCAGGACGCACCGCTGGACTACGGCGCGCTAGCGTCACTTGAACAGCACGTTGAGGAACTCCGGTGGCAGCCGTCGGGCGGTGGGACGCGAACCCTCGAATACGCGTTATTCTCTCGGGGCGGCTTCACGGACAGCGTTCAGGAAGCCGCCGCCGGACGGAACGATGTGCGGCTCTTCACGATCGACGACGTCGTCGGCGCGCTCAACCGGTGAGCGCGAGGGGGCGTGTGGTTCACTCACCGCCGTCAGTTGGTTCGATGTCGTCCGGGTACGGTTGCTTCCCTGCATCCGGGTCGGGTTCGCCGATGATATCCATGTCGTCCTCGTCGGGGTGTCCTTGTGTCGTCTCCTCGATATCATCCGGGTACGGTTGTTCCCCTGCGTTCGGATCGGGTTCGCCGATAATATCCATGTCCTCGTCCTCGGGATGGCCTTGCGTCGTCTCTTCGATACTATCCGGGTATGGTCGCTCCCCCGCGTTCGAGTCGTCGTTGGTGCCAGGCATGTCTGGTAGGTGAGAGCGGTCAGGTAAGTGTGTGGCCCCAACCGACGGTTCTGTTGAAATACGCTTGTTCAGACGTCAAGTCGAACGAAACGGTCGGTAGATCGGGGTTGTATACTGACTACTACCGGAGCTATCAGTTTTCAGCTGCTCCCCGCTGCGGGCGGAAAGTCAAGTGCTTACCATTGGCGAGGAGACGAGAATGAAGCTGAAGTGCCGGATATCATCCAAGACCGAATGCGACGACGATGATGTACCCCCAAATATTGTTGAGTTGATGTACGAGCCATGCCCCACTCAGGTTATCGAAGCGCAGTCGGACTACCGTCGGAACAATTGCCCACGCACACATCGTGATTATCCCTGCGACGCCGAGTAACGCGACGTGAATAAGCCCGAACGTGAGAATGGTCATTCCACCGGCTACTACCGGGTGGACGCCCCGCCCAAGCAACGCCCCGAGCACCACACCACGGAACAAAACCTCTTCAACGAATGGTGAAACCAATACCGCGCCGAAGACGACTGCTCCGACAACAACTGGATCAGAAAGGGAGTATACGTAGCCACTCATCGTGAGTCCCGCAGCTTGGGTCGCCGCGGTTGAACCGAGATACAACGCTATTCCAATTGGAAAACCAAGCAGCGCCCACGCCAGTTCATCCTTGCTCGGGCGGTCAAACCGGAACGCAACCGCTCGCGCTGCCGGGCTAAATAGGAAGTATACACCGGTAATCGTCAACAGAGAAGCGAGGCCATAGCTGACATTTTTTCCAACAACACCATACTCTGCTCCGGGGACGACAACTTGGTAGACCAGCCCGATACCGATAGCTAACGGTACAGGGAGTGCCGCAGCGATGATCCCAACGGGCAAACGGTCACTAAGTGCCGCCGAGTTACGTTGGGGCCGCCCGTTCAAGATTGCTCTGGGTACCATGATTCACTCCATCTCCATCTGTTTTGAATCGTTTGCCGGTGGTGGGGATCCGGTCTATTTTGGCTTGAATTAGAGTCAGTCATCATTTGAAAGTTGTTTGATTGGTGCGGTAGTATCAACGAATTTCTGGTTAATCAGCCGAGCCATTAGCTACGTTGTCAGCTGCGTCGTGGAACAGCGTATCGCGTTGTATGTGGTAGTAGCCTGCGAGAATCACCGTGGTTAAGACGTGGGACCCCGTGATAGCGCCGAATACTGGGATAACTCCGGTCTTCAGGAGCACTGCAGCGATTCCTGCCAATGGAATCTGGATTGCCCAGTACTGGAGTACTGACGAGCGGAAGCTCACCTCTCCTCGACTGGCACCATTGAATCCGCCTTGTAGAACGTACATCGTGCCGTAGGCCGGATAGCTGAGGGCCAAGAGTCGTAGGAAATCGACCGCAAGGGTGAACGCTGCGCCGCTAAGTTCCGGTGCGAGTACGTTCGTAATACTACTGGCCATCTCCCACTGGACGATGGCGAGGAGGCCGAGAACTCCCGCGAGGATCACTACGCCAGCCCGAGTGGTATCAGCGGCACGTTCCGGTTTCCCGGCACCAAGATTCTGGCCGACGACGCTCTGGGTCGCCGACTGGAACGCTTGCGCGGGGATGGATGCTGCGGAGAAGACGCGTGTGCCGACCGCGTATGCAGCTAGTGCGACGGGACCGCCTGTGAAAAACACGATAACAACCATCACGAGTTCTGCGATGCGGCGGTTCGCCTGTTGAGCGGCCGGTGCGAACCCGCGGTCATAGAGCGCTCGAACTTCGTCGAGATCGATGCGAGTCGCCGTCCGGGACAACACTCCTCCGCTACGCCCCTGTAGAACGAACGCGACGGCGAGTACGAGTCCTGCGGCGAATCCGAGTACAGAGGCGAGCGCCGCCCCGCTGATCCCCATCTCAGGGACCGGCCCGAGACCAAATATCAAGACGGGATCAGCGATGAGGATAGTGGCGACGGTAGCAATACTGATATACAGGGCAGCTCGTGAGTCACCCCTAGCCACGAAAGCGGCTTCAATTGCGTCGCTGGTCGCGGCGAACACGAGGCCAAGCGCGAGAATTCGGATGTAAGTCACTGTAAGCTCGACGACGTTTGCCGGGGTTGGACCGGGACGAATCATAGTTAGGAATCCGACGAGCGTCGGTGTGGCGAGGACGGCACCGCCTCCGATGACGACACTCAGAACTGCTCCGAGGACGACACCGTTGAACGTCGCCCGTTGGGCTGCGCCTTCTTTGTCGGCTCCTACGCGCTGCGAAACAAGTATCATCGTCCCGATGTAGGGGACGCCAATGACGAGGATGAGCAGGAGACTGAATAGCGGCGCGGCGAGACCGACAGCGGCCACTGCGTCACCACCGAGTCGCCCGATCCAGAACAGATCAATTACGAGCGATGCCACTTCCACGACGTTCTGAGCCAACAACGGAATCGACATCAACGCCAGAACGCGGTGTATAGGTTTGGAAGTAACCTCGTCACTTGACAGTTCGAACATAGGAGTAAAACAGGCGATAGAACCACTAATAAGGCCGCTAAAACTCGCTTCCGTAATTAAAATTACACTAAGTGTAGCGGGGTAAGTCCGTGTAAACGGTTAGTACTCACGCGTCAATGTGTACTTCGTATCGAGGTTAAGCGCCGCTGTGAGGTTATCCCACACGCCTCCTGGCGATTATCCGAGGCGGAACAATGAAAGGCATCGTATCCAACTCGAATTCTCGGGATGAGGGACGCGAATACCCGCTGTGTATGTTCCCGGGCCCACAGTAGCGGTCGCGTTGATGAACTCTACTACCTCTCCGAACGTCCACTTCTGAGTTCCACTGGGCAGGAGAGTGAGTCGCCCATTACCGGACGACCGTGCCTCAATTGGCTTCCATCCGGCGGTGGATTTCTTCTTAATCTTACATTGATATGGGTTGAATTCCAGTTCGGTAGATGAGTTATTGTGAAGCGTCAGATCGACTTCGTTTGGTGATTTAGCACCTGTAGGATTTGATGGGACTAGATAGACACTTGCAGCTTCCGGATCAACCGTATGTGAGCAGACAACTGTTTCGGCTTTACTACCGTGCGGTGGGCACTCGTACTCGGAGAGCCGAATTGACGAGGTGGTCTGCGTTCCTTGATCCGGAGCACTGCCTGAGCAGCCTGCGAATCCGACCATCGAGACACCTGTAAGAGCGAGCAATTCCCTTCGTTTCATGGTCTACAAATACCACATTTGGCGGCGGATAAGAGGATTTGTGAGACAGAAACAGTTGTTTAAACGACGAGCGCAGCAGATTCATCTATATCTTCAAGCTTATCGGGACCCCTTTGCTGACTGCTCTACAGAACTCTCCCGAAAAGATAACTCCTGACCCGTCAACCGTACGGTATATGCTCATATCCGACGGAGGGACAGCCGATACCAGCCTTACGTCACAGAAGGCATTCGCCATACTTGGAAACGAGTACCGTGCGGAAATCATCCGGACACTAGGTGACGAACAGGGCACAGAAGGCCCGAGACCGGTTTTATCGTTCTCAGAGTTGTACTCGAAATCCGGCGTTGACATCGGAACGAGCCAGTTCAATTATCACCTCCAGAAGTTGGTCGGCCCGTTCATCGACAAAACTGAAGACGGCTATCGACTACGGTATAGGGCGGTGACGCTGTACCGGACGATTCTCGCTGGCACCTACACCAGGGAAGCCTACATTGAGGACTTCAAAGTGGGCGTTGACTGTTATTACTGTGATGCGCCTATTGAGGCACGATACGCCGACCGGCGGTTTACTATCCTGTGTTCTGAGTGTGGCCAGGAGTACTCCGATACGACGGCCCCACCGAGTATTGACGAGGGTGACCATGATGCCTTACTGAACCGGATGGACCAGTACATCAGGCACCGGATTCTAGCGTTCTCGAAGGGCGTCTGCTCGATATGCGCCAACGAACTCCGCACCCAATTCTTGATCGGTGACGATTTAGCCGTGCCCGGATCCGAACAATTAGACGTGTTCGTTCACCGGTCATGCGACCATTGCGGTGCCCAGCAGTACATGTCGGTCGGGCTCTCACTCCTGTACAATTCCTCGCTGATTGCCTTCTTCCAAGAGCGCGATCTCGATGTCACGACGACGCCCACCTGGGAATTAGAGTTTGCGATGACTGACCGCTTCGTAGATATTCGTTCGTCAGACCCGTGGAAAATAGCACTCTGCGTTGAACAGGGTGGTGATGAGCTGGAACTCGTTGTGGACGGCGATCTTACTGTTCTCGATTGAGGCCCGTTTCGTCGAGCGATTATTCGGAAGTGTCCCGTCGTGAGACTGTACTGATGCCCAGCTTGAGTCCAGAAGTAACCCGGTTTCCCGTACTAAACCTGATTTATTGTACTCTGCCTGAAATATATTCCCCGGCGGGTTGTAGCCGTTCATATGTCTTCAACAGACACGGAGCGACCAACGATAACCCAGTTTACCGACCCGATGTGTACGTGGTGCTGGGGTTCAGAACCCATCATTCGGCGTCTCCGAACCGTACTCGCAGACCAGGTAGAGTTCAGATACGTCATGGGCGGGTTAGTGGAAGATTTCGACGAGTTCTACGACGCGGCCAACGACATCGCAGAACCTAGTGATGTTGCGCCACACTGGGAGGAAGCGTCTCGAATTCACGGAATGCCGGTCGATACGCAGATCTTCGAGACTGATCCAGCACAGTCGACGTACCCCGCAAGCAAGGCATTCACCGCTGCACGCCAACAGGACACCGAACTGGCGAATCGGTATCTGCGCCGCCTTCGTGAGGTGTATGCGACTCAGGTCCGTAACGTCAACCACCGAGAAGAGCAGGTGAAAATCGCAGAGTCAGTCGGCCTCGATGTCGATGAGTTCACGACGGCACTGGATAACGGAACTGCTCAAACAGCATTCGAGCAGGATCTTTCTCGAACCCGCCAAGCGGGAGTTCGGGCGTTCCCGACGTATCACATCGAGGGACCAGCCGGTGAAAAGCAGGTATCCGGGTTCCAGATGTTCGAGGAACTGGTGGCCGCACTGAAGACAGTCGACCCTACCTTGGAACAGTCATCCACCCCGCCGGTGCCGAAATTCATCGCCGAATACGAACCCGTTGCGACGCGGGAAGTCGCTGAAGTGTATGAACTCGATGATGGGAAAGCGCGACAGGTACTGGAATCGTTCGTCGATGACGGATCTGTTCGCCGTGAAGCCCGTGGAAATGGCTTCTTCTGGTATTCGAATAACGGAGGGGATCGCTGATGGGACTGCTCCACAACGGTGAGTGGGAACCCGATGCCACGCGGGACCAGTACGTTCACGACACCTTTGACGAGCACGTCGAGAATTCCGGAGATGCCGAGTTTCCCGCAGAAGCAGGTCGGTACCACCTCTACATTTCCCGGGCCTGCCCGTGGGCGCACAGAACGGCGCTCGCCCGGCGTCTACTCGGTCTCGAAGACGTGATCTCAGTAGACGTCGTCGATCCTGTCCGCCACGAACAAGGCTGGGAGTTCTCCCCAGAGAAGGCGAATTGTACCCCGGATTCGGTACGCGGCCACGACACTCTCTATGAGGTCTACCAAGAGGCTGCCACCGACTACACCGGCCGAGTGACCGTTCCCATCCTCTACGACCGGGAAACCGACACTATCGTCCACGAGGAGTCAGCAGCGATTTCCCTGATGCTCGCCACGGAGTTCGGCGATTACGCGTCGAAATCGAGGGATCTTTACTCTGAGTCCCTCCGAGAGGAAATCGACGAGGCTATCGAAGACATCCACACCTCGATCAACAGTGGCGTCTACCGGGCCGGATTCGCCGACTCGCAGGCCGCCTATGAAGAGGCCGTGCAGGAACTCTTTGATGCGATGTCTCGATGGGACGAGATCCTTTCCACTCGCCGATACGTCGTTGGGGACCAGCTCACCCTTGCAGACGTTTTTCTCTTCCCGACGCTGTATCGGTTCGACGCTGTCTACCACACTCACTTCAAGTGTAACGTCCGTCGGCTAATCGACTTCGACCACCTCTGGGCCTACGCCCGAGACATCTACCAAACGGATGGGGTTCCCAAGACCTGTAACATGAACCACGTCAAGGAACACTACTATCGCAGTCACGATGATATCAATCCAACCGGATTCGTCCCGGTAGGGCCCGAACTGAATTGGGAAACCCCGCATGAACGAGGCGAGTTATCCAACGAACCTACTGCGATTAACGAGGCAAACACATGACTGATGCGCTCAACCCCGGCCTGGAAGGTATCGCTGTTGCGGAAACGCGCCTGAGTCAGATCAACGGTGAACAGGGGAACCTGACCATTCGAGGGTTCCCAATAGACGAACTCGCCGATAACGCGCGCTACGAGGAGACGGTCTTCCTCCTGCTGAACGGCCGGCTACCGACTTCGACGGAATATACCGACTTCAGGGACGAGCTGTCGTCACACCGACAGATTAGTGAGGAGGTTCAGGCTGTTCTCCGGCGTGCGGCCCGAGAGGAGAAGCCGGCAATGGATGCCCTCCGGATGGGCGTCGCCGCAGCGAACCTCGGCGTTACAGAGCAAGGTCAAGGTGAGGACGTCCGACGAGTGATCGCGGTTTTTCCCACTATTGTAGCGACGTACTGGCGATACCGTCAGGGAAAAGAACCGGTCACTCCCCGCGACGACCTGGGACATACGGCGAATTACCTCTATATGCTCACGGGCGAGGAACCGTCCGAAGCCCAAGTTGCCGGGCTCGAAACCTATGTTAATACTGTCGCCGACCACGGATTGAATGCGTCCACATTCAGCGCACGCGTGGTCGTCTCTACAGGATCGGATCTCGTCTCTGCGGCGACGGCTGCGGTCGGGACGCTCAAGGGCCCCCTCCACGGGGGTGCACCTGGTCCGGTTCTGGAAATGCTTCGGGAAGTGTATGAAACAGGCGATGCAGAAGGGCATGTCCGCGAAACGCTGGACGCTGGAGAGCGCCTGATGGGATTCGGCCACCGCGTGTATCGCGCACGTGACCCGAGGGCAGCTGTACTCGAATCAGCTGCGAAGCGCTTCTACATCGAAGGCGGCGACGCCGACTTCTTCGATGCTGCTCAAGAGTTCGAGGATATCGCTACTGACCTGTTATCGGAACACATGCCTGATCGGCAGTTAGAGACAAATGTAGAGTTCTACACCGCCATCCTACTCGACGGCGTCGGTATTCCGAAAGACCTCTTCACGGCCACGTTCGCTGTCTCCCGGGTCGGTGGCTGGATGGCTCACGCACTGGAACAGTTGGATGACAATCGGCTGATCCGACCTTCTTCTCACTACATCGGTGACACACAACGGTCGTGGACACCAGTTGATGAACGGTAACGTGGTGAATATCAAATATGGCTCAAACGAACACGGAATCAGGTGAAGATTCGTCGGCTGGCGATGAGGATATGTCAGCGGAGACTGAGAGCAAACAGGTAGGGTTTTCTCGGAACGGTGTCCGGGCTGGCTTCGTCACGTGCGTTCCCGTCGCGCTCGGAGTCGGTGCCTACGGCCTCGTGTTTGGAGTACTCGCGCGTGAGGCCGGTCTGAGTCTCCTCACTGCCGTGGTAATGAGCGCGACCGTGTTGGCAGGGGCGGCACAACTCATCGCAGTCGGTCTGTGGGACTGGCCGATTCCCGTCGTCGCCGGAGTCGGAACGACGCTGGTGGTGAACCTCCGTTACCTCCTGATGGGGGCGTCGTTACGCCCGTGGTTTACCCGGCTATCTTCTAGACAGGCGTATACGAGCCTCTTCTTCATGGCGGACGAGAACTGGGCACTCACGATTCAGGATCTCCGTGATGGTAACGGACGCGGAGCGTTTCTACTGGGAAGTGGATTGGCAATCTGGGTTTTCTGGGTCGCCTGCACCGCTATTGGCGCGGCTGCTGGCAGTCGTATCGGTAACCCGGAAGCCTACGGCTTGGGTTTCGTCCTGACGGCGATTTTCCTCGCGTTACTGGTCAGCTTCTGGGAGGGGCGGAGTTCCCTCACCCCGTGGATTGTAGCTGCCGTTGTCGCCCTCAGCGTTGATGCAGTTTTGCCTGGTCGCTGGTATATTCTGGCGGGCGGACTTGCCGCGAGTCTGACCGAGGTGACGCGTAATGTTCGGTGAGGTGTCGGTGTCCGCGCTCACAGTCGTGTTTGGGATGAGTATCGTCACGTACGTGACCAAGGCTGGCGGATTTTGGGCACTAGACCGAGTTGAGCCGTCCGAGTCAGTGCGAGATGCGCTCGACGCCCTTCCTGGTGGAATCCTCGTTGCAATACTGGTTGTTCGATTGTTGGAGGGGGGCCCAAGTGAATGGATGGCCGGAATCGCTGTGCTCGTTGTCGCTCACAGGACGGAGAGCGTTCTGCTCGCAATGGTCGTCGGTGTTGGCACGCTTCTCATTATCCGCGGAAGTGGTGCTGTCACCGTTTAGTAGATCCTTCCTTGGAAGTTCATGTGCCGTATCGACGGCGCCATCATCAGCATTCATCGCGTATGTGATTCGCTCCTGTGCTTCGGCAGAGCTCATATCTGGTGCGGATACACCGAACATCACGGGTGTATCTCGGTTGAGGTTGACGTCGCTGGGTTTGTGATCCGCAGTGTGGGTACCAACTCGACCGTGATCTGTGTCACCGATAACGATTGGTCCTGACTTAGCGCCTATATCTACCTGACAATTGCGCTATGGCCCTCAGATATGTGGACCCGCGTTTTCCATCATATTCCTTATAAAATAGCAGAGATGTTCGGGGGCGTATCCAGCTATTGACTGTCGCTACGGCTTAAGACCCCTGAAATCAATAGGATCAAAGGAATTGGAGTGGTCTCAACTTGTCGCTGAGGTAGTCTATAATCTCGTTACTCACCCGTGGTTTAGCACGAGAAACCTGGTATAGTGTAATTTGCCTGAAATATATTTATCAAGCAGTTGTATCACCTCTTGCGACGATGTCAGCAGAAGACATTCGAACCGCGACGGTTGGAAACGCATGGACGAACAGTAACCCACGAGCTTCCAGTACGGCAGGTGATACCTGATGGTGTTCTCCTCGGCACTGGGTGGGACAGCGTTCCTGGCCAGTCGGGTGCTGTTCGCACTCGTCATTGGCTACCTCGCGCTGGGAAACTTACTCGACCTCGAATCCTCGGTCGGCTACGCCAAAAGTAAGGGAGTGCCGCTGGCAACAATCAGCGTTCCACTGGGAAGTTTCGGCCTGATCGCCGGCGCGCTCGCAATCCTCACCGGCATCTTTCCCGCTGTCGGCGCACTGGCAGTGATCGCCTTCCTTGTCCCGATCACGGTCATCATGCACGACTTCTGGACTATGGAAGGACAGGACCGGCAGAACGAACAGATTCACTTCTTGAAAAATATCGGGCTAATCGGGAGCGCGTTAGTCTTCCTCGCGCTCTCTCCGATTGCCTGGCCTCTCGCAGTGGGCGTTGGACTCTGATAATAGAGGTGAATAACCGAGATGTCACCGAGTACTGAGCGATCAGTAGGTGTCCCATGGCGTTCTCCGGTCTTGGTCGCCATCCTCGCGGCTACACTGATGACGCCGATGGACGTGCCGCTAATCAGCTCGGCACTCCCCGAGATTCAGTCCGTATTTGGCGTCTCCCAGTCTCGCGCTGGCCTGTTCATCACGCTGTACGCGCTCCCTGGGATACTGCTTGCCCCGGTCATCGGCGCTCTCGCCGACCGCATTGGTCGGCGGTACGTCCTCTCAGGAGCTCTTGCCATCTTCGGACTCGCTGGCACCGCCATCGCATTCACGAACGAATTCGCAGTCGCGCTCGGCCTTCGTGTCTTTCAGGGGTTTGCCGCCGGGAGTATCCTCGCTGCACTTGCGATGACCGCGGTCGGCGACCGATACTCTGGCCGGCAGCATGACTCCGTCATGGGCGTCACGTCGGCTATGCTCTCTCTCGGGACGGCAGCCTATCCAGTGATTGGAGGATATCTCACATCCCGTGCCTGGAACGCGCCGTTCCTCATGTATGCGTTCACGCTGCCGGTTGCGGCATTGGTTCTATTCGCGTTCGACGATGGCGGGACGGAACCTGGTAGTAGTGATCGCGGCTATGTCCGTGAGGCGCTCAGTCTTATTCCGACCCGTGGAGCTCTCACGCTGTACAGCATCATGTTCGTCTCTTTTACCCTCCTCTTCGGTGGGCTATACACTGCTCTGCCCTTCTACCTCGCTGATGCGTTCGGCTTCACTCCCACAACGGTTGGACTCGTTACCAGCACTGTCTTATTGGTTACAGCTGTCGTCTCAACGCAGAACGGAAAACTGGCTGCAAGAGCTTCGACGACGACTCTGCTCACGGCCGGCTTTGCCCTGTACGCACTCGGGTTTCTCGGGGTGGCCCTCGCAAGTACTCCCCCGCTGCTAATCGGCGGACTGCTCGTCTTCGGTGCTGGGAGTGGTTTCGTCACTCCCACGCTATTCGCTAGGATTAGTGTCCTAGCTCCAGACGAGGTTCGGGGCGGCGTGATGAGTCTCCAGACAACGACTATCGGGATAAGTCAAGCTGTTGGCCCGGCACTGTTCACACTTTTCGGTGGCGCAATCGGCTACCAGGGAACGATTCTCTCCGGAAGTGTTGGAGCTGCCTTGGGGGCTGCAGTACTGAGTATCCTCACAGTCGATTTCTGATCGGACTCAATATTTATATTGGACTGTGAGGATTCGGCACGTATGGCTAGTGAACAGTCTGACAGAACTCAGGTCGCAACTGACGCTGAATCGGCGTTCATGACCCTGAGCCACGATCTTCGATTGGAGATTCTACTCGCGCTGTGGGATGCCCCAGGATTTTCGTTATCTTTCTCCGAGCTTCGGAAGACAGTGGGTGAACGTGATTCGGGCAGTTTCACCTACCACCTCTCGGAGCTACAGGATCAATTCGTCGCTAAGACCGACGACGGCTACGAACTACAGTACCCTGGCCACCGCGTTCTTGATGCAATTCAGAGTGGCGTCTTTCACGATCAGGTAACGGTCGGGCCGGTCGGATTAGACGATGACTGCCGGGAGTGCGGGGAGCAACTGACCTTCGAATACGACACCGATTATATCGCGCGAATTCGTTGTCCTGATTGTGGTAACCGGGCGCTAGAGTGGCCGTTCGATCCCGGTGGCATTGCTGACCGCGACAGCGACGCCATCGTTGCAGCCTTTAACCGGCGAACGGAACTCATCTGGTCGTGCGCTCTCGACGGCATCTGTCCGTTCTGCGCTGGCCCAATTGACCGTGAGTTGACCAGTCAGGTCCACGAGCAGGGAGCATGCATCGGTGTTATCGAGCAACTCGACCGGTACGACGAGTACTTCGCCCGCGACCATCCTGCGGTCGTGGCGGTTGACTGCGAGCGATGCAGTTTCTACAGCTTCATTCCGGTCGGCGTTGTTCTACTGACGCGCCCGGCAGTCACTGGCCAGCTTCACGAAGCCGATATCGACGTCCAAGAGACGCCGCTATGGGATCTCGGGTTCGTCGTTGACTCTGATGCCGTCACGGTCCGGCAAACAGATCCGATGTGCGTCGAAGTGTCGGTTCCAGATGCAACGGACTCGCTGGCGTTCACCATCGAGGAGTCGTTCACCGTCACCACCAAGGATTGACGATAGGGTGTAAGCAGAATTACTGGAACGGGCTCCACCGAGAAGTTTAGTGATTTTACCGTGTCTCATGAGTCGATGACATATCGGTCCTCGCCCAGAATTGGTATCGTCACCGGTGAGACAGCCCCAAACTTGACCGAGGATGGTCAAGCATTACAAACGGAGTTACGCAATCGCGGCCTCTCGGCAGAGTCAGTTCTCTGGACGGATTCGACAGTAGAGTGGGATAGCTTCGATGCAGTACTCGTCCGCTCCTGCTGGGAGTACCATACCCAACTGGATGCCTTCCAGAACTGGCTAGATCGTATCGAGAACGCGGATGTCGTACTACTCAACTCGGCCGACACAATCAGATGGAATCACCACAAGTTCTATCTCCGCGATCTCGAACAGAGCGGTGTTTCCATTCTCCCGACGACGTGGATTGAACGGACCACCGAAATCGATCTCAGGACGGTGTTAGAATACAATGGCTGGCAAGAAGCCGTAGTAAAACCCGCTGTCGGTACCAGCTCGGCCGGAATCTGGAGGACGTCTCACGACGAAGCCCAAAACCACCAGCAACGGTTGGAGGACCTGGTTTCGAACAGCGACGTTCTCGTTCAGCAGTTCGCTCCCGAAATTGACGACGGCGAACGCTCGCTCGTCTTCTTCGAAGGCAGCTTCAGCCATGCCACCAAACAGGTCCCATCTAGTGACGATTTCCGCGCTCACCCGAATTATGGCGGAATCTCAGAACCGTATAAGCCGTCGCATAAAATCGTGGAGCAGGCCGAAGCCGTCCTTGAAGCGGCAGGAAAGGAACTAGGGATCAGCCCGTTCAATTTCACGTACGCCCGCGTCGATGGTATCGAACGAGGGAGCGAATTCCTGCTGATGGAGCTCGAACTCATTGAGCCATACCTGAGCCTCGATGCCGGCGAAGACGCCGTCGCTGCGTTTGCAGACGCCATTGAAGCAGGTTTAGCCCGGCACGCGGCCGCTCTAGCCCAGGATGACCGTAGCATACCGCGAACCGACGACTGATCACTCGATCTCAAAACTGTACCCATACCCTTGACCAATGGTGGTTGATGACATTCCCGACATCGGCATCGGCACGTACGATACTACACCGGAAGATTGCGCCAGGAGCGTGGAAACGGCCCTAAATATCGGCTATCGGCACGTCGATACCGCCGAAATGTACGAGAACGAGTGTGCAGTCGGTGAGGCCTTAACCTCAGCAAGCGTTGGCCGCGACGACGTGTTCGTGGCGACAAAGGTTCATTCTCGCAATCTCGGGTACAACGACGTATTGGAACACGCTCGGGCGAGTTGCGACCGACTTGGTGTTGACGAGCTTGACTTGCTCTACGTCCATTGGCCGATTCGTGCATACGACTCTGAAGAGACGCTTTCTGCATTCGACAAGCTCTACGACCGTGGCGTGATTCGCCACATTGCCCTCTCGAATTTCACGACTGAATTACTTGATGAGGCACGCACACACCTTGACGCTCCGATCTTCGCTCACGAGGTTGAATGCCACCCCTTGCTACAACAGGAGAAACTTCGGGAGTACGCTCAAAAGCACGACCATCATCTCGTGGCATACTCCCCACTGGCAAAAGGGAAAGTGACTGACGTCCCCGAATTGGTCGATATTGCAGACAAACACGGGGCGACAGCAGCGCAGGTCAGTCTCGCGTGGTTACTGTCGAAGGAGAACATCGTCGTTATACCGAAGTCCACCTCGGAGGCGCACATTCGAGAAAACTACGAGGCACAGCACTTGACACTCGACGGAGACGACATCGCACGAATCGACGCGATTGACAGAACAGCACGCCAGGTCGATTTCGACGGGGCTCCGTGGAACTGAGGATCCATGGTTGGCGTCCCAGAATTACATCACCGGAATCTACATCGATTACCCGTTAGCTGACACCGCTAGGGCAGCTTGTGTATAATTTATTTTACTGGAACAGGTTCCACCGAGCGCTTAACTGGGTTTAGACTGTGTAATTCAGTAGGTAATGGACGTACCTAATACCAAACAAATAGTCGCCCTATGTGGAAGTCAGCGCGACGGAAGTCGTACTCGTCACGCGCTCGAAAAAGCGCTATTGGCAGCCGAATCAAAGGGTGCCACGACCGAACTCGTGGACCTCAGCACATTAGACCTGCCAGCCTTCGACCCGGATCAGAGTGATGCCGGGGATGCGAGAGAGCTCCGCCAACTCGTGAGAAATTCTGATGGCGTGTTGCTGGGCTCTCCAGTATATCACGGGTCGTACTCTTCAGTGCTAAAAACCGCACTTGATTACTGTGGGTTCGACGAGTTTGAGGAAACGACAGTGGGTCTACTGGTTGTCGCTGGCGGAGGATTCCCAACGCCCGCGTTGGAGCACCTCCGCTCGGTTGCCCGCACGCTCAACGCCTGGGTACTCCCCCATCAGGTCGCAATCCCCAATGCTCACAGCACCTTCGAAGCCGGAGAGTTAACCGACGAATCGCTGGTTGAGCGAGTTGAGACACTTGGAGCTGACCTCGTCGATTACGCGGGCGTCGAATCGTACCCCGAGAAAACCACTGCCTGTACTGCCCCCACGGCCGATTAACAATGTCTGCTGAAACTGAATCCCGACAGAACGAGATCGAGAAACAGAACGCATCGGCATGCCCAGTCATCCAAGCCATCGACCAGATCGGGACTCCCTGGCGAATGAACATCATCTACGCCCTCAGAGAGGGCGAGAAACGGTTCAACGAACTCAAGCGAGCGACCGGAGCACGCTCGAAGACCCTCTCCGATGCGCTCGACGAACTGGTGGACAACGACATCGTCACCCGACGAATGGAGGAAGACGCCCCGGTCGCGGTCTACTACGGTCTCACTACAAAGGGAGAGGACCTCTTTGACGTGTTAGCGGAGCTGGATGAATGGGCCAAAGATTGGGGCGAAGTAGCCCCTGAAGGGCCGAATAGCCGTCTCCACGAGACTTGAAATAGATTTATCACAATGACACAAAACCAACTATTGGGGATTCAACACTACCTCAGCAGGAGCGATCCGGACGTTTCGCTATCGGGTAGCGGAATGTTCCAATCGATTCGACTGATAGCACGACTCCACTCTATCGGAACCGCTGTCAGAGACCGGATTCCGCAACAGAACAGCCCCGAATCCTTGATGGAGCGCTGTTACTCTTGATGACGATCACAGCTGGCCGACCGCTTGGTAAGGACGGTAAACTGGCCGACGCCCCCGCATTAGAATTGGATGCTGACGGCCCCGCGACACGATTACTTCGAGAGTCCCCGTATCCATTAGCGTCCAGCCCTGCTGCAGAGCTTTGGTCCGTAATTACGCAATATCCCGAGCGAGATGGATCCTCAGATCCCGCGATGGTCGTCTGGGCCAGTCCCAACAGTATGGAACTGCCGCCGCATGTTCACCCCTATGATTCTGAGTACTTCCGCACACTACGTGGAGAAGTAACGCTAGTCGTAGACGATGAGCGCCACCATCTCAGTCCGGGCGAGGACATCACGATAGATCCCGGTCAACCACACTACTTCCGAAATAACACCGACGACTACGTCGCCTTTTACACAGAAACACCTTCGATTCGTCCAATTGAGGTACAGTTCACTTTCTTCGGAATGGACCACGATGGCGTTTTTTCACGTGATGATTCGTATTCTGAGCCAGATCTCTTCCAGGGCCTTCTGATGTCCGAATATCTCCACGAGAGAACACGAATTACTTCGATTCCGTTCTCAGCTCAGCGATTTCTCTGGGGGACCCTTGGTCGCTTCGCCAAAATGACCGGGCGAGAAGCAGTCGATACGGCATATCTTAGCGATGAATTCTGGAACGAGACCGTCGAACAACCAGCGTTCTAACATCCATAAAATGACTTCCCGAAGTACTACCCATGTCAAATAAGTGTAATCACGCGGTATTACGATGGAGATAGGTGATTCATTCCAATGAAATTCCAACTCACCGAAGAGCAACAGCGACTCCGAGATGAAGTCCGCCAGTACGCACAGGACGAAATCAGACCGCAGGCGATTGAACTGGACCAAGCTGAGGAACATCCGACCGAGATCCTCGATGAGCTAAGTGACCGTGGATACACTGGGATCACCATCCCAGAAACGTACAGTGGAATGGGTGAAGGGATGATTGAACTCGCGCTTATGACCGAGGAACTCGCTGCGGCACTCATGCCCGTCGCAGGTGCAGTGGCCTTACATCTCGGCGTGGCAGAGGTCATCCAGCGGTTTGGAACCGACGAACAACGTGATACGTACCTGCCGTCGATGGCTTCATACGATACTGTCGGTGTCCTCGGAATGAGTGAGCAGAACGCCGGGAGTAACAAATTGGAAATGGAGACGACCGCCAAGCGGGAAGGCGACGAGTGGGTTCTGAACGGACACAAGCAGTGGCTCACCAACTTTCAAGGCGGCGATTACGTCCTCACGTATGCGAAGACCGGCCCAGAGAGTGAACGTCCACACAATATCACCACGTTCCTCGTGTCAACCGATAGGTTCGACGTGGAGAAAGTCTGGGATACGCTTGGCTCTCAGACGGTAAAATCACCGAGAGGGGTCCTCAGGGATGTTCGCGTTCCGGATCGACAAAGGGTCGGAGAGGTGGGAGAGGCATACGTCCAGCGCGCGAAGCTCCAGACGGGAGTGAATGTGCCCGCTCGTGGCGTCGGCATCGCACGCGCCGCACTCGATGACACCGTCGCGTACACAAGTCAACGAGAGCAGTTTGACCACCCCATCGGTGACTTCCAAGGCGTCAAGTGGAAAGTTGGCGAGATGGCTCAGCGGGTAGATACCGCACGACTGCTGACGTTGCGTGCAGCGGATCGTGCTGACCAGGGGCATGACACGACCCGAGAGTTCAGCATGGCGAAGGTGTCTGCGACACAGGCAGCCGTAGACAACGCCAACGAAGCCATGCAACTTCACGGCGGCATCGGCTACACAACGGAAACACACGTGGAACGGTATCTCCGAGACGCTCGCCTGCTGACGATTGCTGGCGGACCTAACGAAGGCCACAAAGACTCAGTCGCTGAGGCTGTGTACGACGATCATCCAAAGTGGGATTCGAATCATGATCGAGACATTTGAATTCGCAACTGAAGCGGTTCATCGAGGTGAAACGGCAGGTGAACAGCAGCATCTCTCGGGGGACGTGGTTTCACCGATTCACTTGGCTACACACCACGAAATGGAGGCTCCTGGAGAGCCGAAAAACGGATACAAGTATGCCCGGTTCGGAAATCCGACCCGGGACGCATTGGAATCGCGGCTCGCTCACCTCACGGGTGGATCAGAAGCTATTGCGTTTAATTCCGGGACGGCAGCGATAACGACGACCGCTCTCGCGCTCTGTGACCCGGGCGATCACCTCATAGCGTTCGACGGTGTGTATGGTGGCACGAGGCTGCTTCTTGATGACTTATTCGGGGACGTGTTGGGAGTCGAAGTGGAATATGTGGACGCAAGAAGCCCTGAAACCGTCAAGGAGCACATCAAATCAGATACGGCCCTCTTCTGGATGGAGTCTCCTACGAATCCGCTGTTGAAGCTGTGTGATATCGCTGAACTGGCCGACGTCGCTGATGCGCACGAAATCCCGCTATGCGTGGAGAACACGTTTGCGACGCCGTATTTACAGCAACCACTGGAACTGGGTGCCGACATGGTTGTTCATAGTACGACCAAATACCTGAACGGTCACAGTGACTCGACAGGCGGTGCCGTCGCCACGGATGATCCGGCGATAGCAGACAGGGTTTCGACGCTGCAAGAATACGTCTTCGGGAACACATTATCGCCATTCGACGCCTACCTCGTGCTACGAGGGGCGAAGACGCTCCCACTGAGGATGGAGCAACACGAAGCGAACGCTCAGACAATCGCGGAGTTCCTCGCGGACCATCCCAAGATACAGGAAGTTCACTATCCGGGACTCGAATCGCATCCTCAACACGGCCTCGCTAGACAACAAATGGACGGATTCGGGGGAATCGTTTCGTTCGAATTGGAAGCTTCAGAAGCCGAAACTAGGGCCTTCATCGAGGGATTAGACGTATTCACCGTAGCTGTGAGCCTTGGCGGAGTGGAATCCCTCGTTGACCATCCATGGACGATGTCTGCATCATTTATTTCTCCAGAAGAACGCCGTGCTGCGGGAGTCTCCGACTCGTTAGTCAGAATGCCAGTAGGTATTGAGGATAGTAATGATTTAATTCAGGATATTAAACAATCTCTTTCTCTGTTGTAATGACATCCTACGGGATGGAGATAGTGGTATTGGGAAAATTTGATTATTGTCCCACGCGTGGGGAGAGGTATGGCGACTGAGACTGATGATCGAGGGAGGATTTATCTCTCAAAGGATCTCCGGGATCGTCACGGCGAGCGGTTCCGCGTGGTTGATCTGCCAAGTCGAATCGTGCTCGTTCCCGTCGACGACGATCCGCTACAGGCGGTCCGTGAGAGCGTGGGCCCGGCGTTCGAGGGGGGGGATATTGATGAACTTCGTGAAGATGCGCGGGCGACGATCGCGGAGGAGGCCCGCCGAGAAACCGCGGAGGAGTCGGATACGTGACGGCGACGTACGTTGCGACCGATTTTCTCTTCGCCGTGGCGAAACCTGACGATTGGCTGAGCGAGGAAGTTGAGGCGGTCCTCGCCGAGGAATCCGTCGAAACGTCGCTGCTTGCGTACGCGGAGTTTCTCGTCGCCGCGTACACGGAAGACGACGGGTTCGAGTTCGAGGTGACACCGCTCGTTGCGAACATGCTCGATTTGGTCCCACTGCCGTCATCAGAGGAAGAGGAACTGCTGCTTGCGACGGCAACGTATCTCGATGACCACGATCTCACGCCGTTCGACGCGCTTCACGCGGCACACGCCGCGACGCGCCACGGCGGCGTGCTCATCGGGTCCGATCGTGCGTACGACGGACTGTCTGATCTCAACCGTCGGCCGCTCACTCCCGACTGACCGTTCGATTCACCACCAGTCGCGTGAAGGTCTGTTATCCGGGCGCGGGGCGGTCGTAGATTTGCTGTAACAGGTGCTCCATCTCGTCACCGAGTGCTTCGTAGAGGGCTTGCCCTTTCGCTGCTGACGCTGCTTCTGGCGCGCCGATTGCGCCCGAATCGGTGTACGCGTTGAAGGGACGATACACCGAGAGTTGCCCGTCGTCGAACATGTCGTTGAGTGCGTGGTCATACGGTTCTTCTAACGGACGGGCGTCCATCTCGTTGGTCCTGACGTGGTCGGGATACAGGTGCAGCATGAGTGACGTTTCGAACTCGCCGGCGTGGGCCATTCCGCCGGTGTCACTGTCTCGGATCGCGTCGATGAACGGCGCGGCGAGTGTGAAGTACGTGACGCCGAGCACCGCTGCGTCTGGGTGGGCAACGCCGATGGTGCTGGTTGCCGCGGAGATCAAGGGGCTGTTGCCGCCGTGACCGTTCACCAGGAGTAGCGCGTCGAAACCGTTGTCAAGCACGGATGTGGCGACGTCCTCAAGCATGTTTAGCAGCGTCTCGAATCCGAGTGTGATTGTGCCGCCGAAGGACTGGTGGTGCGGGGAGTAGCCGCTCCACACAGGTGGTGTTACGAGCACCGGGACATCGCCGGTGACGCGGTCGGCACCGAGGTGCGCGACCGCGTCGGCGAGGAGTGCGTCCGTGGCGACCGGGAGGTGGTGGCCGTGTTGTTCAGTGCTGCCGACTGGAATGACGGCGATCGACCCGTCGGAGTCGGCGATGTCGAGGATTTCGCGGGCCGTGTGGGACGCCCACGTGCTGGGGCTGTCCAGTAGGGAGTGCATCGCCGAGTGGTGGATCGGGAGTCGGTAAAAGCGTACGGTGATGTTCGGCATCGCTGCAGTTCGCTGCCGCGTAACCTGCGTGTCCTGTTCCTGGTTGATGTGACCGCGCGGCATCGCTGTCACGAGTTCGATTGATAGGGGTGGGTGCTCGCGTCGGTGGTTGTCGTCAGAGGTCGACGGGTACCGTGACGCTGGTCGTGATTGGTGCTGGCTTTCCCGTGGCGGCCGACGGTTCATGCTGCGGGGGCGGCGCTGAGACCGTGACTGAGGTATCCTGCAGTTGGAAGTGGGACGGCCGTCGTAGGGGTGAGTTACGAGTGCCCGGTACGCATCATGGTTGCGAGGTCGTCTCGGTCGACCGTGGACGGGTCAACGACGTCTACGAGTTGTCCTTGATACATGACTGCGATCCTGTCGGCGAGTTCGATGACGTCGGCGACGTTGTGGCTGATGACGACTTGCGTGTGGCCTTCGTCGCGGAGTTGGTGCATCGTGTCGTGGACGAGTTCGGTTCCGGCGATCGAGAGTGCGCTCGTCGGTTCGTCGAAAATGATGATTTCGGGGTCGAACAGCAGCGACCGGGCGACGGCGACTAACTGGCGCTGGCCACCGGAGAGGAACTCGACTTCAGATCGGACGTCAAGGTCCTGCCCGAGTCGCTGGAGGATGTCGTCCGCCTGCTCGTAGGTGCGGGGCCAGTCGATGATGTCGAACGGGCCAACTGTAAACCGGGTCGGGAACCGTCCCATGAACACGTTTGCCGCGACGTCCAAGTCGTCCATTAACGCGAGGTCTTGATACACCGTTTCAATGCCGAGTGTCCGCGCATCGCTGGGGTCGGAGAACGTGACGGTTTCGCCGCGGAATTTGACGGTGCCGCTGGTTTGGCGGTGAATTCCGGCGAGGATGTTCATTAGCGTCGATTTACCGGCGCCGTTGTCGCCCACGATCGCGAGGATCTCGTTTTCGGCGATGTTCAGCGACACGTTATCCACTGCGGTGACGCGTCCGAATCGTTTGGAGACGGTGTCGAACGTGACGATAGCGTCCTCGTCATTAAGCCGCGTGTCACTGTCGGTTGACGAAGATGCGTGTTGCCCCATGTTACACCTCCGAAGATACGTTTGTCGAGAGCACCTGCTGTCGGAGTTCGCGGCGGGAGTTGTACAGGAGGATCGCCGTGAATAACACGAGGCCGTTGGCGAGTTGTATCTGTTCCGGCTGGACGCCGCTGATGTTGAGCGCTGACTGTATCAGTCCCAGTAGCAACACGCCGCCGAGCGCGCCGGTGATACTGCCTCTGCCGCCGAAGAGGCTGATGCCGCCGATGACGGCGGCGGCGAACGCGGGGAACAGAAGCGTGTCGCCGAGTGTCGGTGCGACGACGCCAGTGAACCCTGTCAGCATCAGACCGCCGATCGCGGAAAAGAACCCGCTAATGCCGTAGACGATGACAGTCAGTCGGGTTGTGCTGATGCCGACGGCGCGGGCTGATGACTCGTCGGAGCCGAGCGCGTATATGGCTTGGCCGAACGATGTGTACCGCAGCACGGTCCCGGTGATGGCGAACGCGATGAGCAGCAGGGTGATGGCTGACCAGGCTTGTTTGCCCGGGTACACGTACGCTGCGGGGAGTCCGGTGACTGTGACGGTACTTAGCGTGACGGTTGCGCCGTCAAGGATGATGAGCATCGCCAGCGTTTGGAGGAACGGGTTGATCCCGACTTTCCCGATCAAGTACCCGTTGAAGACGCCGACGGCGATGCCGACCAGGCTGATGAGCGCGAACCCGACGGCGGCGTTGTTGATGAGGTTCCAGCCGCCGCCCCCGACGACGAGTCCCGTGAGCATCGCTGCGAATCCGGAGATTGCGCCGACGGACAAATCGAAGTACCCGGCGATGAGGCAGATGCCGGCAGCGAGGGTGACGAACCCGAGTCCGACGGCGCCGTGCAGAATGAATTCTATCGATCTGAGGTTCCGGAACGTGCGTGGAACGAGAACTGCGACGGCCAGCGACAGCACGACGAGGAGCGGCCAAATCATGTTGTCGAGCAGTGTGAGTACCGTTTCGTCGACATCCAACTCTTCCGTATTCATCGGTATAACACGCATTAGGTATGTGAAACTGGAGAGTCGGGTCAACCCCAGTTGTTGCCCCACAGCTGTGAGGAGTCTGCGTTCTCTTCGGTGATTTCGATCATGTTCGCCACGAAGTGAGTGTGATCGAAGGATTCACCGATCGTCGCCGGCGCCCAGAGGGGCTCGTCCCAGAGCATCGTTCCGTCCCGTTCGGCCGGTTCGATGGTGAGGTCGTCGCTCGTCACCTCGGAGCCGACGTCCGGGAGTTCTTCGGCGCCGTCGCCGGTGGCGTACCGTTCGAAGTATTCGATGGCGATCGGCCCGTAGTAGTGGACGGGCTGGTCGATGGCCGCGTCGATGTAGCCCTCGTTGATCAGCTGATGGGTTTGTGAGGAACCGTCGAGCTGCACAGCGACGACGTGGTCTTCGTGTCCTTGCGGGTAGCGTAGGTTGAGCTCGTTGAGCGCTCGCATCGCCCCGAGTCCCATTGCGAAGTTTGCGGAATAGACGGCGTCAGGCGCTTCGTTCGCGTTAATCCATTCGCGGGCTTTCTGGTCAGCGGCCTCGCGTGCCCAGTCGCCGACGATGGTCCCGGCGACTTCGACGTCGTCGGTCTCTGCGATACGCTGGACGAACGGTTCGTGTCTGAGTCGGGAGATGTCCCGTCCGGGTGGCGCTCGAACTTCGAGGACCTGGTAGTCGTCACGATTGGGATGCTGGTTTCGGAGCTCTTCGATCAGTCGCTCGGCGGCCCGCTGCGCTGCGTTCTCGTCGCTCCAAGAGACGTGCATTGCCGTCTCCTCTGTTGCCGCCCCGATGTCTAGGGTAAATACGGGGATGTCCTCGGCAGCTGCCTCTTCGACGACGCTTGCGATCTCTTGGGTGTTGAATGGAACCAGGATAATGCCGTCGTACCCCTGGTTTATCATTTGACGCATGTCCGATATCTGCTGCTGGGATTCCCCACCCGTCGTGAACAGGTTGTACTCGAACTCTTTTTGTTCAGCGTAGTACTCGGTGCCGTCGACGAGAGCGGACACCCAGGCTCCGGAGGTGAAATGCGTGGAGAAGCCGAGTTGAAGCGAGGAAGGGCTGGTCTCGCTTCCTGTACATCCTCCGAGAGAGGCGAGAGTCCCGGCCACAGCGGCCGTTTTCAGGTACTGTCTCCGTGTTCGATCAACCATGCGTTGGTCTGACATGGCATGAGCTAACGGTTATCGTATCCTATTAATAATTAGGGAAAATACACTTTCCTAAAGTCTGATACCAAACCGGTCGGGGGGACGTGGATGCGAGCCACAGGGAGTGACGACGGGAACGCTTCAACTTCGCTCAATCGGTCGGGATTTATACTTACAGGCCCTGAAGTTTGGTCCATGCCCCTCGGTAGCGAATCCCGAGACAACGACGATCAGCGATTCGAGATGCTCATCGGCGGTGAGTGGCAAAGCAGCGTTGAAGGCGCCGTTCGCAAGGCAACCAACCCAGCGACCGGCGAACCAATCGGTATCGTTCCAGATGGGTCCCGGGAGGACGCCCGCCGTGCCATTGACGCTGCGGGCGAGGTTCAGCCAGAGCTGGAGGCAACAACCGCATTCGAGCGGGCCAAGTACTGCCACGAAATCGCTGACGCCATCGACAGCAGTGCGGACGAACTCTCGTCATGGCTGTCCCGAGACCAAGGCAAGCCGCTGCACGAAGCCGCAGTGGAAGTTGAACTCTGCGCCGAGGAGTTCCGTAACGCCGCCGAGGACGTCAAGCGCGCAGAGACAGAAGTGATTCCTTCGGAGGACCCTGATAAGCAGATATTCACCATCCGGAAGCCTCACGGCGTGTACGGCGTCATCACCCCGTGGAATTATCCCGTCAACATCCCTGCCGAGTACCTCGCTCCGGGGTTAGCCACGGGGAATGCAATTGTCTGGGTGCCAGCGCCCAGCACCTCCGTCATCGCAGTCAAACTGGCGGAGATCATTGCGGACACGAGCCTGCCGGATGGAGCGTTGAATCTCGTGACCGGAGAGGGTCCGGTCGTGGGTAACGAGGTTGTCGCCAACGACGGGACTGACGCGATCGGCTTCACGGGTAGCCCGGAGACCGGAGAACTGATCGCCGAAACCGCTGGAACAAAACCGAGCTTGTTAGAACTCGGTGGCAACGGACCGGTCATCGTCCTTGAGGACGCTGATCTCGACGCCGCCGCGGAGGCGACGGCGTTCGGGTGCTTTTCGAATGCTGGGCAGATTTGCTCAGCAAGCGAGCGGGTGCTGGTTCACGAGGCTGTCGCCGAGGAGTTCACCGCGCGTTTAGAGTCACTCGCGGACTCTATTACTCTCGGCGACCCCTTTGACGACGAGACGGACATGGGGCCGCTGAACAATCCGAGTGTGGCCGCGAAGATGGACCGTCACGTCTCGGATGCGCTCGAAAACGGTGCGACGGCAAGGACAGGAGGGCGTCGCGCCGAAGACCAACGGACAGATCTCTACTACGAACCGACGGTTCTCGATGACGTGAACCCTGAAATGGTTGTTAACAAGGAGGAAACGTTCGGTCCTATCGCTCCGATCATCACTTTCGAGGAATACGACGAGGCGATCGAGATTACGAACGATATCGACCTCGGCCTGACGTCAAGCGTCTTCACCAGCAACTTGGACCTCATGCACTACATGGCGGAGAACGTCGAGACCGGGATCGTGAACGTCAACGACAGCAGCGCGTACTGGGAGATTCACCCCCCTTTCGGCGGTCACTCAGGCAAGCGAAGCGGAAAGGGACGCCTCGGCGGCAAGTACACCATCGAACAAATGACGCAGATCAAGACGGTGGCGGTCGACTACGGAAACGTACGGTCACCCCGTTGACCGGCTGCATCAGACTATCAGCTGGTCTCTACCAGTCTTATCCACTATCACCTCCGGGATCGTTAGTGACGTCAGTTTTGTGGATGAATCCGACAGGATCGTCATCGGCGTACACCGGGGCTGCGTCGTACCCGTTTTCGGCGAGCCACGCAGCGGCGCTGCTCGGTGGCGTGTCGTGATCGAGGTGTTCGACGAAGTGCGTGGCGAGCTCGGCCGCGGTACAGTCGTACCGGTCGCGGGGCATACGAGCGTGTGTGTCGACCGCGGTTGTGAAATTACGGGAACAGTCGCGTGATAGCGACCGGTCGGCACCCTCACTCACCGCAAGGTTGATGCTTAGAAAACATATATTATAATCTAGTTATGCTCAAAGGGCATTTCTCGTCGGCGGGAGCGAGTGTCGGGTACGGGGATGCGAAGTGGCTCTTCCCCGTCGGCGAGCTGGATGCGACGGTACTCCAGTATCGAGATGCCCAACTCGCGCTCGACGGTGCCGACGGGGCGAGCGTCATCATCGTCGCGCCGACGAGTCTCGCAACAAGTTACCACCTCACGCAGCACGCGCTGACCGCGGTTCGCGTCGATAGTCTCCCCGGTCCGGTTCAAACGCAGATCGACGCCGCGATCGAGGCTCCGATCGAGACGTTCGAGCTCATCCAGATCGGGAAATGGAACAGTGACAGCCGGAACTACTCGCTCTCTGAATTCGTCGACGCCTGACCAGTACCCGTGGACGCACGGACCCAACCCATCCCTTCCACCACCTGCCATCCAATGATTGAATCACTCGCTGACGAGTACCCGGAAGCCGCCTCGTACATTCAGAAAGCCGTCGACGAACACGGGGAAGACTGGGTGTTGGAGAACTACTACGAGCAACTCTACCCGCTCGGACAGGTGATGGCAATGCCGGAAAAGGAGGAACTCCCGTTCTACGATGCGGACGAACACGAGGCGATGACGGAAGAAGAACGGGTGGAGATGTACCAATCATGGGCAGAGTACCGAGAGAATCTACGGACAGCCACGAAGCCGGGAGAGTAACGTATTTAGCAGACCGGAAATCGTGACGCCGGTGAACTCATCGGGAACTACGCGTGGTACCTATTAGTCGCCGAGCGCTCGTCGTCCGCGCACGGAAACCGGTATTCTTCAGAGCGATCGGTAGTCGCTGAAAGAACAGGTCGCGTTCGTTATCGGTCTCTGAATTCTACCGTGTAGCCGTTGTTGCGAAGTGCTTCAACGAGCTCATCATCAGGCTCGATTGTGAATTCGTGGAACGAGTTCGCCGGGCGATCTGTCGTGTACAGCTCCGAGTCAATGTTCTCGGGAATCTCATTCTGATGGGTGTCCTCGTGAACGACGACCGGTTGACTGGGAACGTGGTTGGAACCCCTGTGGTCTGCCATCTAGACATATCTCGTTACGGCTATTCGGCTATTTGTATTCCGATTCCGAGGTCGGTTGCGACGGCTGTTTGATAGTAGTACGGTACACGACACACCTGTGTGAGAGTCGTGAAACACGAGGTGTTCGGTGAGAGGGCTTGATGACGTGGGCGATGCGCTGGACGACGTTGAATCGTTGCTAGCGGACAGGGAGGCCGGGGCGGTTCAAGATTCCTTGTCGCGGCAACACCAGGTGCGGAGGTACGAAGCAGTTCACCAGTACGTTGTGGATTCATCTGCGCTCATGCACCGTGTGACTGCGACGGATGGACTGTTGACGGGTACTGCCTGTCCACCGGTAGTGGCGTTGGATTAGCCGATCAATCAGGCTCGGACTGCGCGCGCCGTATTCGCGCTTCGATGGTGACTGGTGGCAACGGGACCGTCTGGACGCTCGTTCGGAATGGGAATTATGTCTGTTGCGCCGCAATACCGGGTGTGTCCGGCACGGACGGTTCCGATGGGCCGCCGCCGTTCGAGGACGTCGTCGCGAGTGACGACATCGAACAGCGGGTCTACGATACGATTCTACAGGCTCGTGAGCCGACGTCGGTGGAAGCGATCGCCGATGCCGCCGACTGTGATCCGGAGACTGCGCAGGAACACCTGACCTGGTTCGCCGAGTTACGGATCGTCACACGTCACGACGGAGACCTGGTCACGTACGAACGAAATGACGCGTATTTCGACTGGCGACGCGTCAATGAACTGGCGGCGACGCACTCTGATGCGGAGCTGCGGGACCGCGTACGGGAGCTGGCGACGCGGATCTCCGAGTACGAGGAGCGGTACGACGCTGCGTCGCCGGCCGCAGTCAATGCGGTCGCCGTTGCAGAGGCGAGTGAGCGGTCGATTGACGAGGTGTACGTCGATCTCGGTGACTGGGCGACCGCGCAGGAACGGCGCGACCTGTGTGAACGCGCCCTGCGACAAGCCACTGACGACCGCGAGTGTGAGTCCGGGTAGCCGAAAAGCGAGGTAGTGACGATAGTCGGCTTGTGCTGTAGGTCGGTGCGAAATGCTGACGTGAGAGTATTCCGCGTTGCGGTTGGTCACTGGCGGTCGGGTGTCGATCCGCTCTCGATGTCGGACGAGTTACTGTCCGCCGACACCGATATTGTTCGACACGACGTACAGCACTGCGTGTCAACACGTGTTACTGACGCGACTTCGGCTGCGGTCATTGCGCTCGTCGTTTGGGGTGTCGGGCGGAGCAGTGGTCGGACGCCGCGTGAGTTGGTCCGCCCGACGCCGTTTCTCGGGGGCGCGATCGTCGCGTTCGTCATCGAATGCGTGTTCGCGCGGTGGCCGGCGCGCGCGGCTCGCTTGTGGCGACGACCGAGTGTCCGCGTCGGGTCACCGGTCGCGCTCCTGGTCGGGACGCTACTCGCGGCTCGGCGTAACAGCGATACGGCGTTTGCGGTGACGCTCGGTGGGCTCACCGGGTACTTCGCGTTGCTGCTCGGCATCGGTGCAGGCGTCGTTCCCGAGCCGGCGACGTGGTTCGAACGGGAGACCCGGGACACGCCTTCGTAAGGCTGTCCGCCGGTTCTGGAGAGTTCATTGTTCTCAGGCGATTCGAGGGGCGACCGAGAGTCGGCGCGAACGAATGAAGCCGGGCGTACCGGACGTACGGACTACTGTTTTTTAAGTAAATCCCGGATGAGGCAGAGGCTTTTACATAACCCTGTAATATGCCGCTTCGCTCCAGGAATGACAGACGCGAAACAACCCAGCACGATTACCGAGGAACTGGAAGAGGCGCTCGGTGATGCCGCACCGGCCGTGCAAGAAGCGTACGACGAGTTCTACGAGTGGATGCTTGAGAAGGGGAATAACCCGCGGCGGGAGATCGGTCTCAGTGAAGGGACGGCCGGGAACTACATGGACCGGCTCGACCTGTTTCACCGGTTCTCGATCACGTATCTTGAGCCGAGCGATCGCACGACGATCGACGGTAGTGACGCGCATACGCTGCTGCATCGAATTGACCGCGGCGAGATCACGAAGCGGCGAAGCGGGGACGAAGGCGGCGAGTACGGGGAGTCGGCGAAACGGGAGTTCAGTGACGCGGTACAGAAGTACTTCCAGTGGCGGTACCACGATGGATCGAGGGCGTCCGAGTGGAAGCCGAAGATCAACTTCAGTGACGGGCGCGGTGAGTCCGCGTACCGATTCACGTACCGCGAACTCGGGCTGATTCTGGAGGCGGCGGAGTCGTACGGGTCACTCCCCTCGTACTACGACGCGAGCGAGGAGGAACGCGACCGGGTTGACGGGCTCGTCGCACAGCGGCTCGGGCTTCCGAAAGAGGACGTGACGCGGAACGATTGGCTGCACGCGGATTGGAGCTCGAAGATCCACTCGCTCGTGACGGTCGGGTACGACGCGGGATTAGCGCCGATTGAGGTTGCGAACGCGGAGACGTCGTGGTACGATCCGCAGACGAAGACGCTCACGATCCCGACCGAGTACGCGTGTAAACAGCGGGAGAAACAAGTGGTCGCGTTATCGGACGAAAGCGCCGACGCGAACAGCGAATGGATGCGGGAACGACGGCACCTCGAAGCGTACGACGGGAGCAGCAAACTCTGGCTGAACAGAGAGGGGAACCCGTACCAATCGGGGAGTCTCTGTAACATCATCCGGAACCTGTGCGAGGCGGCCGGTGTCAAAACCGAGGGGCGGAAAGTCGTGTGGTATAGTCTCCGAAAGACGATGGGGCGGAACGTAACGGAGGAAGGCGAGTTATCGGAATCAAACGACCAACTGCGACACAATAGCTTGGAAACCACCCAGAGAGATTACAACCAAACGCCGGTTGAGAAATTGCAGGCGCGGCTGAATTCGACACGGCAGAAAGCAGAGCGAGCAGCGGCAGACCCGGAGTATAACCCGTACGAGGAAGCAGAGCCGGGTCGCGCCGCATCGCAATCGGCCTCGCCACAACAGCCGGCCCGAGAGTCCGACGAGTTGGCCAACGCGGTCACCACGACCGACGGCGGAACCCTACACGCGGACATCGAGGTGGAAGACACCACCAACGCCCGTGCCGAGATCGCCAGGCAACTCCTCGATAACGGCGACGACGACTGACGCGGTGTCGTCGCGGTTACCCCATCCGGTCTAACGCGTTCTTCCTGTCCTCGACGGGGACTTGGTCGTACTTCATCGTGGTCTCCGGGCTCCGGTGCCGGAGCTGCGTCTGCGCCGCTGCGAGCCCTTCCTCGCGCGTCATGTACGTCCCGGTGGAGTGCCGGATCGCGTACCAACTCAGCTGCCGGTTCTCCGTTGAGATGCCGGCGATCTCGCTGAGTCGATGCAGGATCTTCCGCAGCGACCCCGACTGGTACGGGTTACGCTGCCGCGTCAACCACGGCGCGTCGGTGTCGTCGTACTTATCGATCGTCGCCCGCTGATCGAGCCACCGACCCATCATCTCCACCGTCTGGTCTTGCAGCCCGACGACCCAGTTCTCGCTGTTCTTCGAGGACTGCTCTTTCGGGATGCGGAGGACGCCGTTCTCGGCGTCAACCCACGTCGTCCGCGCGCGCTCCACCTCGATCGGGCGGAGCCCGGCATCGAGGCTGGCTCCGACCAGACTCGGGATCTTCCAGCTGTTCGCCCGCGCCCAGTCTTCCGGGGTGACCTCGTCTTTCGGCTTCTGGAAGCGCTGTGCGAGGTACGCGTTCCACTTGTCGCGTTCGTCACCGTACGTGTTGTCTCGACTCGGAATGCTGCCGTATTCGAGCGACGCGTCGCGGATCATGGTCCGCTCTTGCCGGGTGAGGTAGTCTCGTGGCGTCGTTGACTGGTTTTTCTGAGAGAACGTGATCTCGGGTTCCCACTCGTCGGCTCCGCGTCGGTGATGCCGCCACTTGTACAGCATCATGACGGCCTTCCGGCACGCGTTCTTGTGGGCGTTCGACGACTCCTCGCCGGCTAGGTGCCGCAGGTACCCGTCGGCGTGGTCGTGCGTCAGGTTCGTCGTGTACCCGTCTTCTTGCTCCCACACCCACCGGTAGAACTGGTCCATCCGGGACGCCCGGTTCGACACCGTCGTTTTCGCGTACCCGTCGGCTCTCTCCGGCTCTTTCCCGAACGTCAACAGCCACTCCAGGCAGTGCTCGCGCTCGCTTCGATAGTCCAGGTACTGCCGCTCGTTGAGGAGGTCCTCAGTGGTGTTGGGAACGAGGTTGATGTCGTCGAAGGGGTCGGTTGCCCGGTCGGCGTCGTTCATTGCCTGCCCCTCGTGACGACAACCCGGGTGATTGCCCCTCGATTTCGTCGATCGCCGGACGGCAGCGGGTTTTGTCCAGTGAGGGCAGATGCCTCACTGGATCCCGGAATCGCCGGACGGCGGCGGGTTCGGTACGGCTTACGAATCGAATTGCCCGTGAACATGGGTTTACCTCTGGTTAGTTCACGGCGAAAACCGGGAGAAGGCGTCGGGGTGAAATGCTCCGGCGGGGATTTGAACCCCGGTCATTGCCTCGAGAGGGCAATATGATTGGCCGGACTACACTACCAGAGCGCACGCCTGTTTAACGCATTTTCAGATACGATTGGATATTGTAAAACAGTTCCGTTTCGACGGTGCCGTGCGCCGGTTTACCGTGACTCGGGGTCTCCCGACCGAGGCGAGACTGACGGGCCGAGAACGCGGGACGACGCGGCGCTCAAACGTCGACGGCGAACGGAGCCGACTCGGTCGCGCCGTCGGCGACGGCCGCGAGCAGATCGGCGACGGCGTCGAGGTCGTCGAGATCGACGACCTCCACGGGCGTGTGCATGTACCGGTTCGGGATCGAGACGTTGAGCGACGGGACGCCGCCTCGCGCGGTGTAAAAGGCGTCGGCGTCGGTGCCGGTCCGGGAGCCCGCCGCCTGCAGCTGGACGGGGACGTCGGCGTCCTCCGCAGCGTCGCGAGCGAGGGCGACGAGCGACGGGTGGTTCGCGCTCCCGCGGCCGATCACCGGGCCGGCGCCGAGCTCGACCGGGCCCTGGCGTTCGCGGTCGACGTCGGGGTTGTCGGTGGCGTGGGTGACGTCGACGGCGACGAACGCGTCGACGTCCTCGAGGTCGACGCCGACCATCCGAGCGCCTCGGAGACCGACCTCCTCTTGGACCGTGGAGACGGCGTAGACGGTCGCGTCGGCGTTGCGGTCGGCCGCGCGGCGGAGCCCCTCGGCGGCCGCCCACGTCCCCGTGCGGTTGTCGATCCCGCGGGCGGCGATCCGGTCGCCGACCAGCTCCTCGCAGTCAGTCGAGAAGGTGACCGGGTCGCCGACCTCGACGTGCTCGCGGGCCTCGGCGGCATCGGTCGCGCCGATGTCGACGAACTGTCCGGCGATCTCCTCGTACTCCTCATCCGACTGATCCCGGAGGTGGATCGCGGTCTGGCCGATCACGCCTTGGACGGGCTCGTCGGCGTGGACCGTGACGTGCTGGCCCTTCGAGACGGTGCGATCGGCGCCGCCGATCCGCGAGATCCGGAGAAATCCGTCGTCCAGAACGTCGCGAACGATGAACCCGATCTCGTCAGCGTGGCCGGCGAGGGCGACCGTCGGCGCGTCGGGGTCGCCCCGGTGGACGGCGACGGCGTTGCCGTAGGCGTCGACGGAGACGTCGTCCGCGAACCCTCGGACGTAGTCGGCCCAGACCCGCTGGCTCGGGGTCTCGAACCCGGAGGGACTGGCGGTCGCGAGCAGGTCGTCGAGGAACGTCCGGCCGCTCTCGTGCATGCACGCGAGTGACCGGGCGCCGGGCAAGAAAGCGCCGGTCCGCGCGTTCGTCGGAACGAATTCGTCCGGCGGGCGAGCGACGAGACCGCACCGGCCGCCGGCGACCGCGCCGCCACGCCTAAATCGTTGCCGTGCGAACGACGGGATATGGCAGATTCGTCAGTCACGCTGTTGGAGATCCACCTCGGCGACGGTGACATCGAGATCGGGCCGTTCGACCTGTTCAATGCGGGCGACGAGTCCGCGACGGACGCCGACTCGGAAGCAGAGGCGGAGGCGGAAGCGGAGGCGGACGCCGACGCCACCGACGACGACTCCGACGGCGGCGTTTCGGCGCGATCGGTCGCCGGTCTCCTGCTCGCGCTCGCCGCGCTCGTCGCAATTGCGGTCGGCGTCGTGAAGCTCCGCGGCGACGACGAAGTCCCGTCGGGCATCGCCGGCGACGAGTGACCGGAGCGACGCGGGCGCTCGCCGCCGAACCAACGCGGGCGCTCGTCGCCGAACCAACGCGGGCGCTCGTCTCCGAACCGACGCAAGCGATTTGAGGCGCGCACCCGTCTCCTTCGTATGGATATCCTCCGAAGCCTGCGCGCGGTCTCCGAGGCGTCCGGCACCGGCGTCGTCGACTGGGACCGGGCCGCGGCGGCCGCGAAGGCGAGCACGGACCCCGGCTCGGTCGCGCTCACACCGGGCGAGCGTGAGGGGTACGCCGCCGACGTCCGCGACGCCCGCACGCGGCTCGGCGAGGTCGCGGGGATCGCGTTCGACGTGCCCGACGAGATCGAGGTGCAGAATCGTCACCACTGGATCGACGCGAGCGTCGACACGTTCCGGAACGTGATGGCGCCGATCGAGGCGGCGGCGACGGGGCAGGCGAGCGCTCCCGGCGACGGGCGGCCCGCAGAGGGCGACTGGACGAGCGAGGGTCCGCTTGACCGGGTCCCGGATCCGTTCGGCGGAGGGCAAGGGAGCGCCGGCGGTGCCGGGGGCTCCGGTGAAATCGACGGTTTCGGCGGCCCGGGCGGTCCGATAGCCGCGTTCTCGCGCGACGTCTCGCGGATCGCCAACACCGGGACGATGGCGTTCGCGCTCGGCTTCCTCGCGCGGAACGTGCTCGGGCAGTACGACCCGCTGCTGCTCGCGGACGAGCCGGACGCGGACCACGGGCTCTACTTCGTCCACCCGAACATCGTGCGCGTCGCGGCGACGCTCGACGTCGACTACCCCCGGTTCCGCCGGTGGATCGCCTTCCACGAGGTGACGCACGCGGCCGAGTTCGGCGCGGCGCCGTGGCTGCCGGAGTACCTCGAGTCGCGCGTCGAGCGCGGCGTCGAAGGGCTCACCGCCGGCGAGGTGACTATCGGCGGGCTGGACACGGAGGCGTTCGCGGAGCTTCAGGCGGCGATGACGGCGGTCGAAGGGTACGCGGAGGTGCTGATGGACCGCGCGTTCGACGACGAGTACGCCGACCTGCGGCGCAAGCTCGACGAGCGCCGCGGGGGCGGCGGGCCGATCCGTCAGCTCGCGCAGCGCCTGCTCGGGCTGGGGATGAAGCGCCGCCAGTACGAGCGGGGCGCCGCCTTCTTCCGCCACGTCGCCGACGCCCGAGGGATCGAGGCCGCGGGCGCCGTCTGGGAACGCCCCGAGCATCTCCCGACCGCGTCCGAGCTCGACGACCCCGAGGCGTGGCTGACGCGGGTCGACCCGTGACGGCCGACGCCGCGGATCAGGACAGGTCGAGCGCTATCGGCGTCTCGCCGCCGAGGTTGTCGCTCACCGGACACCGCTGCTCGACGCGAGCGAGCCACTCCTCGCGGGTCTCGTCGTCGACCGGGTCGCCGTCTTGCGATCGCAGCTCCGCCTGAACCGACGCGCGGACCTCCTGAAAGCCGGCGCGCGAGTCGACGTCGGCGCCCTGGAACTTCGCCGGGTCGAGGTCGCCCTCGAGGTCGACGGTCAGTTCGGCGATTTCGATCGCCATCTCGTCCGCGACGACGCGGCCGACGATGCTCAGGCAGCCGCCGAGCGAGCCGAGCAGGTACTCGACCGGATTGGGGGCGGCGTCGGTGCCGCCGAGCGATTCCGGTTCGTCGATCACGAACTCGAAGTGGCGGGTCTCCGCGCGGACCCGGGTCCCCTCCTCCAGTTCGGTGTGGGCGTCGAACGTCGCGGTCTGCTGGGACGTGTCGCTCATACGCGTCGGTACGCGGCGCTCGGATATCAACGCGGGGGAGCGTTCTCACGTCCAGAGACCGGCTACGCCAGTCGCTTGTCGCGGAACGCCCGGATGACGTCTTGCCGGGCGATGATTCCGACGAGCCGGCCGTCGTCGTCGACGACCGGAACTCGATTGATGTCGGGGTCGTCGCCGACGAGCAGGTCGAGCACGTCGTCGATCGGAGCGTCGGGAGTCACCGTCGCCACGTCGGTGCTCATCACGTCGGAAATCGGGCGGTCGGCGTTCCGGACCATGTCCACGCCCAGGTCGAGGTCTCCCCACGGGGCCTTCACCTGATACGTGAGCGTGTCGACGAACGGGGGGAGTCCGATCGGGATCCACAGCGTCTCGTCGTCGGGCTCGAAGAGGTCGACGAGGTCCGACTCGGTGACGACGCCGACCACGCGGTCCTCGTCGTCGACGACGGGGAAGCCGCTGAACTCGTAGCGGGCGAACCTCTTGAACGCGTCGGCGACGTCGTCGTCGGGGGCGACCGTCTTCACCTCGGCCTCCATCAGGTCACGCGCTTGCATACGGTCGCCGACGCAGTCGGGGGCCGTAGGCGTTTCGACCGCCGAGAGATAAATCCGAATGACAATCGACTTACCAAACGGAACGATATATGTCAATCCGCGAGTGTTAGTCGGTATGGACGACTCGCGGCCCCGCGGCGGCGACCCGTTCGCCGGGCCGACCGCGAGCGTCGACGACGCGCAGCTCCGGCGGATCGGGGCCGTGCTCTGGGCGCTCGTGTTCTGCTCCGTGACGGCGGTGATCCTCTTTTCGGAGGGCCGCCTCGCCGGCCTCGGCTGGCGCGACGCGACGCTCATCGCCGTGCGGACGTTCGCCGGCGTCTTCGCCTTCTTCGCCGTGTTCCCGCTCATTTTAGCGGCGCTGTCGGTGCTCAGGCTGCGCTGAGGGAGTGTGGCGGTCGACGCGACCGAATCGGCGACATCGCCGGTCCCCGGACGGTCACTCTCCGGCCAGTGCGGTCGCGAGCGACGACGCTAGCTGTCGCTGAGCGCGTGAGTCCAATAAAGAAAGACCGCAAGGGGTCGGCCCGCGAGGGCCGATGGTTAGCGAGCGTGGTGAATCGCTGCTGCGTTACTCGGTACGCCGCGTCGCGAGGAGCGCAGCCGCGATGAGGGCCACGAGGGCCACGAGAGCGCCGAAGCCGGGCGTGGAGTCGTCGGTGCCGCCGTCGCCACCGTCTTCTCCGTCGCCACCGTCTTCGCCGTCGTCACCGTCGCCACCGTCGTCGCCGTCGCCACCGTCGTCGCCGTCGCCACCGTCACCGGAGGCTTCGATGGTCAGCGTGCCGGTCGCTTCGTCGTCCTCGGTGGCCACACCGTGCTCGTACTCGCCGGCGTCGAAATCGGACGTGTCCGCGGTGAACTCCACCGTGGTGTCCTCGCCGCCGGCGAGCGTGACGTCTTGGCTGTCGATCTCCTCGCCGTCGAGCGTGAGCGCGACGGACTGGGTGGCCTCCTGCTCGCCGGTGTTCCGGATCGTGGCCGAGACCGTGACCGAGTCGCCGGCCGTCGCGGTCGCCTCGGTCGGGTCTAGGTCTGAAACCTCAAACACTGCGGGCTCCTGCACCTGCTCGACGACTTCGCCGTCAGCTTCCAGCTCGTCGGTGAGCGGGGAGTTGCGGGTCGAAACGGTGAACGTGTCGTTCACGGTCTGCTCGCTGAAGTCGAACTCACCGGAGAACGTGCCGTCCGGCTGGACGACGACCCCCTCGGTGTTCTTGATGAACTCCGTCGCCGCATCGTCGCTGCGGACGCGGAGCGCGAGCTCCGTGCCGGGCGCGACGTTCATCTCGCAGGAGACGCTCTGGTCTTCGGCGTTCGTGACCTGGACGGGGTCGAGATCGAATGACCCGTCGGCCTCCTCGAGGTCGAAGGCCGCGTCGGCCGACTCGTACGCGTCCTCGATCTCCTCGTCGCTGTCGTCCTCGTCGGCGTCGGTCAGGAGCGTCGTCTCGATCGTGAAGTCGACGTCGTACTCGTCGCCGTCCTCGCCGCCGACGTCGCCGGCGCTGACGAAGACGTAGTACTCGCCGTTCGCGTCGTCGTACACGACGTCGAGGTCGTCGGCGGTGAGCTCGTCGCCGAGCTCGGCTTCGACGGCCTCCTGGTTCGCGCCGGGGTTCTGCTCGGTGAACGTCAGCGACACGGCGTCGGCCGAGGCCAACTCCTCGAGCGCCTCCGCGTTGCTGCCGCCCTGTGCGGCGAGCGCGCCTTCGAGACCGATCGCGTCGATCTGGTGGACCAACACGTCGCTCGGGTCGCCGAGGGCGGCCGTGTCCGTCTGCGTCACGACGTCGTCCTCGACGCCGGCGGTGATCGCTTCGACGGCGGCGTCCTCGCCGTCGTCGCTCTGGACGTCGACGACGTCGTCGCGAACGTCGGCGCTGGTGCGCCAGAGGACCATCTCGCCCGTGGAGCGCTCCTCGATGAGCAGCGTCCCGATGTCGCTCACGTCGTCGATCGCGTCCTCGGCGTCGCCGTCGTCGAGCCCGGTCGGGCTCGCGGAGACGGCGTAGTCGCCCGTGTCGAGCAGGTCGACCAGGTCGCCCCGCTCGCCGCCGAGGTCGACGTCATCATCGTCGTCGTCGGCCTCGACGACGGTACCGTCGTCGCGGCCGGCCGCGTACGTGTTGAACAGCACGGTGACTTCGCCGTCGTCGTTGCCGTCCTCGACGCTGATGTTGGCCTGATAGTTGTTCTCCTCGAAGTCGCCGATCACGACCGAGCCGGAGTCGGTATCGTCGAGCTCGACGGTGACCTCGGCGACGTCGCCCTGCGCGACGGTCGTCGTCCCGTCGGCGAGCGAGAGGTCGCCCTCGCCCGCTTCGGTCACGCTGATCGAGGCGGTGTCCGCGGCGGACGTGTCGGTCACGTCGAAGCTGAACTCGTACTCGCCCGTCGACAGGTCGTCGACGTCCGAGAACTCGGCGTCGAACGTGCCGTCGGTGACGCCTTCGAGGGTGATCTCGTCGTCGTCGTCGACGTTCGAGACGTCGAACTCGCCCTCGAAAAGCTGCTCGAGTTCGTCGTCGTCGAGGTCGCCGTCGGCGCTCACGTTGACGTCGTAGCTCCCGCGGTTCGACTCGATCTCGAGCTCGGCGTCGTCGTCGGACTGCACCGACTGCTCGTCGAACGCGGTGTCGAGGTCCTGAACCGCGACCTCGAAGGTCTCGGAGGGGGACATGTCCGCACCGGCACCGTCGAGGTAGTAGTCACCGGCGTCGAGGTCCTCGGTGTCGAAGACGACCGTCCCGCTCCCATCGGTTCTGAGCTCTTCGACGAAATCGGTATCACCGTCCCGGCTCTCACGGAGCGAGACGTCAGCGTCGGCGTCGAGACCGGTCACGCCGACGGTCTGGCCCTGCCAGAGGAGGTCGCCCTGGAGATCGGTGCCGCCGTTAGTGTAGAACTCGTCGACGTCGTAATCGTCGGCGTCGCCGGTCTGGAACGGTACGTCTTGGCCCTGAATGCTCGCGGCGACCGGAGTCGCCGCATCGTCGGGAGCGGCCGCCGCCGCGGGAGCGACCGCGAAGCCGACCGCGACCGCGGAGACGACCATGATCGCCGCGAAGAGGACCGCAGTCGCCTTCCCTCGATAAGTCGTGTCGTGTGTCATTATTGGTGTGTTGTCGTGTCGCGTTAGCAGCGTTCGCCGTCGCCTCGTGCCCGATCGTCGTTCCCGACACTGCGTCGAGTACACACCGGACTCGGCGCGGGTAGTCACGTACAACGCGTGGTAGGGGTACGCCGCCCGAAACACGGGCCGGTTCTTGTAAATACTTTGTGGGAATCGATCGACGGAAACGCCCTTCAAAAGGATTTCAGCCTTTCAAACGCCCGATTCGGGACAAATTACAAATTCGTTCCGGCGACTATCGTTCAGTAGCGACTACCGGAGACTACTCGTAACGCTTCAGCTACCGGAACTGAGTCCGATAAAGAAGGACTGCAAGGGGTCGGCCCACGAGGGCCGATGGTTAGCGAGTGTGGTGAATCGCTGCTGCGTTATTCGCTACGCCGCGTAGCGAGGAGCGCAGCCGCGATGAGGGCAACGAGCGCGACGAGCGCGCCGAAGCCGGGCGTGGAGTCGTCGGTGCCGCCGTCGCCACCGTCTTCTCCGTCACCGCCGTCTTCGCCGTCAGTGCCGTCGCCGCCGTCGTCGCCGTCGCCACCGTCGTCGCCGTCGCCACCGTCATCGCCGCCATCGTCGCCGGAGGTTTCGATGGTGAGCGTGCCGGTCGCTTCGTCGTCGTCGGTGGAGACACCGTGCTCGTAGTCACCAGCGTCGAGGCCGGACGTGTCGGCCGTGAATTCGACGGTGGTGCTGTCGCCGGGTGCGAGCGTGACTTCCTGGGTGTCGAGCTCGTCGCCGTCAAGCGTGAGCGCGACGTCCTGGCTTGCCTCACGGCCGCCAGTGTTCTCGATCGTGGCCGAAACCGTGACCGAGTCGCCAGCCGTCGCGGTGGCCTGAGCCGGGCTCAGGTCCGAGACCTCGAAGGTCGCGGGCTCCTGAACCTGCTCGACGACCGTCCCGTCGGATTCGGCGTCGAAGGCAGCCTGGCGGACCTCAGTGGTGAACGTGTCGTTCACCGAGGTCTCGCTGAAGTCGAAGGTCGCCTCGAACGTACCGTTGGGCGTGACGACGAGATCTTCGTCGTTGATGATGAAGCTCGTCGAGGCGTCATCGTCGCTGCGGACGCGCACGTCGAGTTCCGTTCCGGGCGCAACGTTAGTCGTGCCCGTGATGGACTGATCCTCGGCCGCTGCGACCTGGATCGAGTCCTCGTTGTCGTATTCGCCCTCGGCTTCCGCAACCGAGAACATAGCCGAGCTGTCGAGGAACGCGTCCTCGAAGTCGTCCTCATCGTCCTCTTCGAGGAGGTCGAGCAGACGCGCGTCCTGCACGTTCAGCTGGACCTCGTACTCGTCTTCATCCTCAAGATCCTCGTCGACAACGCTGTTCAGCTCGTCAGCGTTCGCGACGATGTAGTAGTTGTCCGTCTGGTCGTCGTAGACGACCGTGAAGGCGCTCTTGAACTGGCCCTCATCGAGATCCTCGTTCACGTCGATGGACGTGGTCGGCTCGTTCGGACCGGGGTTCTCAAGCTCGAGAGTCATCTCGAGCTGGTCCTCGCCACCGTTAGCGAGGTCAGAGTAACGGCTCTCGCTGTCGTAGTCGTTGGTCTGCTGAAGCAGGTGGTAGAACTGGTCGGTGCGGTCGCCCGCGCCGAGGTCCTCACTGTCAGCGCTCTCGAGGAGACCCTCGAGACCGGAGGCAGTGAACTGGTGGACGAGCACGTCGCTGCGGGTGCCGTCGTCGTCGACGGCGAGCGTGTCAGTCTGCGTGACGAGGTCGCCTTCGATGGCGCCCTCGATCAGCGAGACCGTCGCGCTCTCGTTCTCGTCGTCCAGCTCGTCAGCAATGTCGCCCTCGACGGACTGGCTGGTGCGCCAGAGCGCGAGGCTCGTCTCGGACCGCTCCTCAATCGAGAGCGAGGAGATCGAGTCCGGATCCTCGACCGTGTCGACGAAGCGCTGACCGTCCGTGTCGTTGGTGTACGGACCGACAGACACGTCGTACGTACCCGTGTCGAGGATGTCGTTCAGGTCGGTCTCACTGACGAGTTCGACATTAGCGTCGTCGTCCTCAGTGTAGACAACATCGTTCGCGTCGGCACCGGAGCCGGCCGCGTACGTGTTGAAGAGAAGGACAACCTCGTCGTCCTCGTCGTCTTCAACGGTGACGTTGGCCTGGTAGCCGTCGTCCTCTTCGTTACCGATCACGAGGGTACCCTCGTCGGTGTTGTCGAGTTCGACGGTGATGGCCGCGACGTCACCCTGCGAAGTCACGACCGAGTCGGCGATGTCGCCCTCGCCATCCTCGGCCTCAGTGACGTTAATCGAGGCGGTGTCGGCGGCCTCGGTGTCGGTCACTTCGAAGTCGAAGTCGTACTCGCCCTGGTCAATGTCGGTGAAGTTAGCCGCGTAGTCACCGTCAGAGACGTTGTTGAGCGTCGCGATTTCCTCGTCCTCGTCTTCGAGGGTGATGTCCGAAACGCTGTCGGTGAAGATCGACTGGATCTCCGTGTCGTCGAGACCGCTCGCGCTGACGTTCAGCGAGTAGGTCCCGCGGTTGGAATCGATCTCGAGGTCGACTTCCTCACCCTCTTCGACATCGTCTTCGTCCCACTCAGTCGAGAGGCTTTGGGTGGAGACCTCGAACTCGGTGGCTGCCTCGTCGTCGATACCCGGACCACGGAGGAAGTAGTCACCAGTTTCGAGGTCACCAGTGTCGATGGTGTACTCGCCGGCATCACTCGAGGAGAACTGCTCAACGGGGCTGCTCCCGGTGATGGAACCGTCGGAGCTGTCCCGGTCAGTGACCTCACGGAGCTGGTAGTCGGAATTACCGTAGAGGCCATCAACGTCGATGTCCTGACCCGCGTAGTACAGATCCGAGTCGGGCGTGTAGGACGGGGTAACGGTTGCGCTGGCATCTAGCGTGATGTCAGCGGCACTAGCATCCCCACCACTGATGTCAGCGGTGGTCGTAGCGGCCGGGAAGCCGTCCGCAATAGCTTCGACCTCAGTGCTGGAGGTAGTGTCGATATTAGAGATATCGCCTACCGTAACGGTGTACTCACCGTTGCTGTTAGTGGTTGCCTCGTCACCGGTCGCGGTGACGGTCACGGTCGCACCCTCAACAGGATCAGGACCGGCGGTATCAGTGACAGTCCCGCTGATGTCTACGGGATCAATCGTGTAATCAGCGGTTTCTGTGTCAGCGGCGGCCGCGGGGCTACCACTGTCATCAGCGTGGATGCCGATCGTAGCGGTGTAGTCGCCGGCAACGTCAGGGTTGACGACCGGGTTGGTGCCACCTAGGGTGACCTCTACACTATCGCCAGAGGACGGCGTCTGTTGACTGCTCAATGCGACGATGACTGTGTCACCGTCTGCAGAGACCCCAGACACCGCTGCAGCGCCGCCAGCAACGGAGACTGTCGCGTCATCATTGCTTACAACAGCGCTGGTATCTGCCTCGGAACCGAGGTCAACGGAGATATAACTGAATGCTGTACCATCTGAAGTGAAGTCCGCCGAGTAGGCAGACGATACGCCCACGATGGACGAGTCGTCCGCAGTGACGGAGCCAGAGTCATCCTGAATAGCTGCCGCCGGCGCTGCCGCAAAGCCGACTGCAACCATGGAGATGACCATGACTGCTGTGAAGAAGACCGCGCTAGCCTTCTTGCGTGTATTGTCGTTTGTCATTGTGTGTTGTGTTGTCTGCGTCGCGTCGGCAGCTTTCTCCTCACCTCAGTCGCCCGATCGTCGTTCGACCTACATCGCATCGAGGGCACCACCGGACTCGGCTGCGGACTACTTGCTCCCCACGCTCGGATAGGGGTACTGCACTCAGAACGTGTGGCGGTCTTGGTAAATACTTTGTGTCTATCTCACCCCGTGTTAAGTCCTACCAAACGGTAGTAGAGGGCCTCAGACACTATATTTCGGATATGTATTATTGTCAGTTAATTAACTGCAAACAGCGATAAATATGATATTACTAACCTTACGAGCATACGAGCGGTGCATCGAGAACGTCACTGACAGGGCCGAGCAGCCCGCTCCCGAAATCCTTACTGGGGTGCGCCGAGTACATAAAATAGAGCCCGCAGTGGGGCATCGTGCCAGTCTTTTGGATAGGGGACCACAGCGGTGCCCTGCTGGTCACTCGACACGCGCAGGTCGCGTCGGGCTCACTCGGACCCCCTCGCTTTGCCGCCCTCCGGTTACGTCTCGTCGAATGTTGCTAGAGTGCCGCCGCTCTCGAGCCGAACTACTGCTGATACGCCATGAGACGTAGCTCCCACACGAGCGCACTCCTCGCGCCGGACTGGGCGTTTCGGATGGCGACGCGACCGATCGGTGAGCGTGGAAACCGTCGCTACTGCTTGACATACTGTCGAAGAATCGAAACTTTTTCACCGCGCGAACGGGAAACACGATGTAGGGACCAATGGTCCCTGCTGAGGACAGGACTCCCTCTCCCCCAAGCCCCTACCACCTGTCCTCTCTCGGATTCTGTCCCGCGACGCGGAGCGAATGCTCACCGACCTCAACCCGATCAGAGCAGACGTAGTTAGCGAGCGACTCGTATCGCTTTGGTCTCGTGCGTACGTGAGGACTGCAAACGATATTTAGCAGCGGAATATACGTATTTGTAAGTTCTTAATGGTAATAAGAATCTAATACGGCCCTAAAGCGTCTAAGATCGGATTTGTAGGGATATTCCCGTAGGAATTAGAACGCCATTATTAATTCAGATGACGTTTGAAGGCTGCTTTCGACCGAAACAGCTAACATTAGGACATGACTATATCCGCCCGGGCAGAACCAGCCCTTCAGGCGACGGGGACCTAGTTCTTTGGTAGAGGCTGTCCCCGTCGTCTGTGAGTTGCCGTGCGTTCCGCACATCGGCCCGATAACGCGACGAGACGGCGTCTAAATCTACTGCATGCTACGTCAACAAGCTTTCCCCGCGAGCCGAAGCGCCGCCGATTTCGTCGCGAGCACGCGCTCGAGTCCGCCGAGCGATGTCCGATGACCGCCGCCCGGGCTCTCACGCGATCGACGACAGTCGCCGAGCGCCACGTCGGTCGATACCGCGTGTGAACAGAGCGGCCACGTCAACGCTGTCCACGCGGGAACTGGATCGGCCTGCACGAGAGGGAGATTCGCGTGTCCACTGCATCGGTCTCCTCGCGACGTCGTCGGAGAGCCGAATAAAAGAGCTTCACCGAGCCGGGTGGCGCGACAGAGCTCGTTCGCGACTCGGACCGGCCCGCCTCCAGTTGGACGCCGAGCGCGGGCGGGTCCGAGTCGGCCCTGTGGGTACGCCGCCCGCGCAGTGTCTGGAAGTGTAGCAGGCATCACGACAACCGCCTGGTGGTACTCCGCGGGCCGAGAGACGCGCGCTGGCCGGAGACACCGACGGTTCACTACTTGGGTTCGCGACGCCAAAGACCACGGAGTCGAAACGAACGTCCGGACCACTGCGCGTCGACGCGCGGTCGTTCGCGTTTCGGTCGGCCGTAGTCGGGTTCGGCGTCTCGGCGGCGGCCTCGTGAGCCGTCGCTCGCCGAGCGGCGCGTCGTAATAAAGAGGTGCCGCGAGGGGTCGGCCCGCGAGGGCCGATAGTTAGCGAGTGTGGTGAATCGCTGCTGCGTTACTCGGTACGCCGCGTAGCGAGGAGCGCAGCAGCGATGAGGGCCACGAGGGCCACGAGCGCGCCGAAGCCGGGCGTGGAGTCGTCGGTGCCGCCGTCGCCACCGTCTTCTCCGTCGCCGCCGTCTTCGCCGTCAGTGCCGTCTTCACCGTCGGTACCGTCCTCGCCGTCGGTACCGTCGTCACCATCCATGCCGCCTTCGGTTTCGATGGTGAGCGTGCCGGTCGCTTCGTCGTCGTCGGTGGAGACACCGTGCTCGTAGTCACCGGCCTCGAGTCCGGACGTGTCGGCCGTGAACTCGACGGTCTGGCTGTCGCCACCAGCGAGGGTGACCTCTTGTGTGTCGAGCTCGTCGCCGTCAAGCGTGAGCGCGACAGACTGGGTGCCCTCGGCTTCACCGGTGTTCTCGATCGTGGCCGAAACCGTGACCGAGTCGCCAGCCGTCGCGGTGGCCTGAGCCGGGCTCAGGTCCGAGACCTCGAAGACCGCAGGCTCCTGAACCTGCTCGACGACCGTACCGTCGGACTCGGCCTCAAAGGCCGCCTGACGGACCGTGGCTTCGAACGTGTCGTTCACTGCGGTGTCGCTGAGGTCGAAGGTCGCCTCCCAGGTACCGTTCGGCGTCACGACGATGTCTTCGTCGTTCTGGATGAAGCTCGTCGAGGCGTCGTCGTCACTGCGGACGCGCACGTCGAGCTCCGTCCCGGGCGCGACGTTGGTCGTGCCCGTGATGGACTGATCCTCGGCGTTCGTCACCTGGATCTCGTCCTCGTTGTCGAACTCGCCGTCAGCCTCTGCGACCGTGAACGAGGCCGAGTTCTCGAGGAACTCCTCTTCGAAGTCGTCCTCGTCGTCCTCATCGACGATGTCGAGGAGACGGGCGTCCTGCACGTTTATCTGGACCTCGTACTGGTCCTCGTCTTCCATCTGAACGTCGTCGTCAACGGCGTTGTTCAGATTGTCGATGTCGGTGACGATGAAGTGGGTGTCCGTCTCGTCGTCGTAGACGACCGTGAACACGTCCGAGAACTCGGACTGACTGACGTCGTTCGCGAGTTCGTTCGCGTCGATGGACGTGGTCGGCTCGTTCGGACCGGGGTTATCCAGCTCGAACACTAGTTCGAGCTGGTCCTGGTCATCCTCCGCGGCGTTGCCGTTCTCGTACTCGCCGTTATCCTGCTGGAGCAGCTGGTAGAGCGCGGCGGTGCTCTCGACGCTGCCGAGGTTTTCACCGCTGGCGCTCGCGAGCGGACCCTCGAGGCCGGGGGCGGTGAACTGGTGAACGAGCACGTCGCTGCGAGTGCCGTCGTCGTCGACGGCGATCGTGTCGGTCTGCGTGACCAGGTCGCCTTCGATGGCGCCGTTGATCAGCTCGACCGTCGCGCTCTCGTTCTCGTCGTCGAGCTCGTCGGCGATGTCGGACTCGACGCTCTCGCTGGTCCGCCAGAGCGCGAGCGACGTGTCACCGCGC